>NZ_JBLKBZ010000008.1:0-209131 GCF_047530935.1 Enterobacter sp. 03-F-07-AD-ECC
GTTGTCATGCCAATGGCACTGCCCGGTAGCTAAATGCGGAAGAGATAAGTGCTGAAAGCATCTAAGCACGAAACTTGCCCCGAGATGAGTTCTCCCTGAGACTTAAAGTCTCCTGAAGGAACGTTGAAGACGACGACGTTGATAGGTCGGGTGTGTAAGCGCAGCGATGCGTTGAGCTAACCGATACTAATGAACCGTGAGGCTTAACCTTACAACGCCGAAGGTGTTTTGGCGAAGAGACAGATTTTCAGCCTGATACAGATTAACAGAATTTGCCTGGCGGCTTTAGCGCGGTGGTCCCACCTGACCCCATGCCGAACTCAGAAGTGAAACGCCGTAGCGCCGATGGTAGTGTGGGGTCTCCCCATGTGAGAGTAGGGAACTGCCAGGCATCAAATAAGAAGAACCCCGTACCGTAAGGTGCGGGGTTTTTTGCTTTGCACCCCAGAAAAACATGCCGGATGGCGGCTTCGTCTTGCCTACAAAACCTGTAGGCCCGGTAAGCGCAGCGCCACCGGGCATGGCAGATCGCACGATCCCACGGTAAAGAGAAACAAGAATACTAAAGAAAGGATTTATAAATGCAGAAAAGCAAAAACCCAGCCATAGGCTGGGTTCTTTAAATAGTGGTGCCCGGACTCGGAATCGAACCAAGGACACGGGGATTTTCAATCCCCTGCTCTACCGACTGAGCTATCCGGGCAACGGAGCGCATTAAACCGCAATCCTGCCCGAGCGTCAACATTATTTAGGGAAAAGCTGTTCAACTGCTTAAGTTTGCGGCAATCTGTCGGTTTATGCGACGAAAGTGCACAAATCTTCCAGACAGAACCCGTTCACTGCAGCAATGCTGATAGTAAGAGGAGGGCAGTATGGCGAACGACTGGCTTGAGCTGCGTCAGCATGCAGAGACGGGCATTGAGACGATTAAAGCGCACTTCGAAGGGCATGCCTACGATCCGCACTGGCACGACAGCTATCTGGTAGGGATCACCCTTTCAGGTACTCAACAGTTTCACTGCCGCCGCGTGCGTCATCGTAGTCAACCGGGGGATGCGTTTTTACTGGAACCGGGTGAGATCCATGATGGTGACGCACCTGTAGAAGGCGGCTTTACCTATCTAACCTTTTATCTGGATGAGCAGTGGCTAACACGTACGCTGCGCGGATTATATGACGCTACGCCCGACAGCTATTCACTGCACTTTTCTCAAACGCTGACGCGCGAGCCACGGCTGGTACGTAGCATCGGTGAGACCTTTGCCACACTGCATAACGCGGAGATGAAAATCGTTCAGCAAAGCGCGATGGATAATCTGCTCTCTCAGATCACCGCCCACTGCCACTGGCGTAAGCGACTCCCGTCTCAACGGCAAAGCGCTGCCGTCGCGCATCGTGCACGCGATTACCTCTACGCGCATATGGACGAAAACGTCGGGTTGTCGGATCTGGCACGTGAGACGGGAACCGACCGCTTCACGCTGACGCGCTGTTTTAAACGCGAGTTTCACCTGGCACCGCATGCGTGGCTTATTCAGCTACGCCTTGCAAAAGCTCGCCAGTTGCTGGCTCATGGTGAGCTGCCCGTGGATGTGGCATCGGCGGTAGGCTTTGCCGACCAAAGCCACCTTGGACGCTGGTTCCAGCGAGCATACCGTATATCGCCAGCCTATTACCGTCGGCTGTGCACAAACCTTCCAGACGTTTCCAGAAAATAGCGGCACATTGATGGCTCTGATAATAAGGAGCCACCTGTGAGTACAATACCTTTTCTGCTGTTTGCCTTTGTCGCTTCGATAACGCCAGGGCCGACCAATATCCTCATTCTCACCAACAGCCAGCACTTCGGCATCAAAAAAACCGTTCCGGCCATTCTTGGAGGATGCATGGCGGCGAGCATGATTGTGCTGGTTTCAGGTGCCGGTGCAGGGGAAGTGCTTCGCCAGTATCCCCTGATTCGCCAGATGATGAGCTGGGCAGGGGTGTTATGGCTAAGCTGGATGAGCTGGCAGTTATTTAACGCGCCTGCAGCAAACCTCTCTGCGAAGACGCATACCCGTTTTACCGCGCAAGCTGCAGCCCTGTTGCAGATCGTAAACCCGAAAACCTGGATGATGGCGCTGGCGGTTGTCAGCCTGTTTGCCCCTGCAAGCGAGCACGCGCTGCGGGATATAGCGCTGATGGCGCTGTGGTTCCTGGCCATCTCGGTGGTGTGTCTGATGTGCTGGGCGTGGCTGGGGAAGGCGGTAAATAAATTCTTTCGCACCACCGTGGCGATGGTGCGATTTCAGCGGCTGATGGCATTGTGCCTGCTTGTCTCAGCCTGGGCTGGGGTGCTGGCTTAGGTCAACGCGCCGCCCATGCGGCACTGGGCAAAGCGCAGGATGTCCTCTGCCAGGCGGTGAGCGGTATCCACATCGGCCTGGCTACGATTTACCAGCATACGGCTCAGGCAGCCTTCCAGCACCAGCTCCATTTGCTTTGCCACCATTGCCGGATCATCCACTTCAAGCGTTGTCAGCAGTTCGTGGGTGAAGTCGTGCGCCGCCCGTTTTTGCTGATCCGCCAGCTGATGGATCGGATGGCCTGGATCGGGGTAGTACGTGCATGCGGCGATAAACAGACAACCCGGGTAGCGGTTGTTACTTACACATTCCGTCAGCGCGGTATAGCGCGCCAGCAGCTTCTGTTCGGCGGTCAGTTCTTCATTCAACATCAGCTGCCTGCGCCAGATATCAACCTGCTGGCTGAGGTAGCGCAGGGCATCATAAAGCAGCGCCTCTTTATCGGGCCAGAAGCGCGTAAGCTCATCCAGAGGGTAATCGATACGGTCGGCTACCATCTCAAGCGTGGTGCTGGCGATCCCTTGAATCTCAAGTAATTGCAGGGCTTGTCCCAGTACGTCTTCGCGTTGCACGGTTCTCTCCTCCGTTATTCCCAACGGTTGTCCCGTTTAAAGTGTTGTTTACGGTTGGCGATCGCGCAAATGCGCGCTGAAAGCCGCCGCTTCCATAAACCCGGTTACACGCTGCCCTGGCTGTTCTTCACCCTGTTGATTGAAGAACAGAATGGTCGGCAGCCCGAGCACGTTAAGTTGCTTCAGCAGGGCTTTATCCTGCGCATTGTTGGCGGTCACGTTTGCCTGAAGCAGAACGGTCCCGTTTAGCGCCCCTTGCACCTGCGGGTCGCTAAAGGTGTACTTTTCAAACTCTTTGCAGGCAACGCACCAGTCTGCGTAGAGATCGAGCATCACCGGTTTGCCGCGCGCCTGGGCCAGAGCCTGGTTAAGATCATCCACGTTCTTAATCTGGATGAAATTCAGATGCGCCTGGTTCTGAGCCACTGGCGTGCCAAATGCCCAATCCTGAAGTGGACGCACGCTCACCAGCGCAGCGGCGAGCAGGACGATTTGTACCAGACGCATCCACGCGCTTTTTGCCCCCAGACTGACGATAAACGCCCAGGAGAAGAACGCTACGCCGAGCATCGCCCACAGGCGCATCCCCCAGACGTCACCGACAATACGCTCCAGCAGGAAGACCGGCAGCGCCAGAATGACAAAGCCAAACGCGGTTTTCACCGTCTCCATCCACGGCCCGCTCTTCGGCAGCAGGCGGTTGCCAAATACCGTGACCAGGATCAGCGGTAGACCCATCCCAAGCGCGTAAAGGTACAACGTACCGCCGCCAAGCCACATATTACCGCTCTGGGCGATATAGAGCAGAATCGCGCTAAGCGGTGCAGTGGTGCAGGGCGAACAAATCAGCCCGGCGATAGCTCCCATCGCAAACACACCACCTGCTGAACCCCCCTGTTGGCGGTTGCTGAGCAGCGTTAAGCGGGTTTGCAGGGAAGACGGCAGTTGCAGGGTGAACAGGCCAAACATCGACAATGCCAGCAGGATAAACACCACCGACAGGCCGATAAGGACATAAGGGTGCTGAAGAGCCGCCTGGAACTGTAAGCCGGCCGCCGCAACCACGAGGCCGAGTGCCGTATAGGTTAACGCCATTCCCTGCACGTAAATAAAGGCAAGCAGTAGCGCGCGGGCGGTGCTAAGACGCTGTTTTCCGCCCAGTACTATCCCGGAGATCAACGGGTACATTGGCAATACGCATGGCGTGAAGGCGATGCCGATACCAATCAGCAAGGCCCAGAGCGCGGAGAAAGGGAGGTCTGACGCAGGCTCACCTTCACGCTTGACCTCTGCAGGAAGAGGAGCAACGTTGGCGGCAGACGCTTTAACTTCACTAAGCGGAACGATCCTCGTTTCTGGGGGATAGCAGAAGCCTGCATCGGCACAGCCCTGGTAAGTGACGGTGAGCGTAGCGCCTTTGTCTGCCTGTTGCACCGTTACGGGCACGCTTAAGTGCTGGCGATAAATCTCGCTTTTGCCGTAAAACTCATCCTCGTGCCATTCGCCCGCAGGCAGTTGCAGCGCGCCCACGCTTGCCTGAGCGGGTGTGATACTGACCTGCTTACGATACAGGTAATAACCCTCTTTCACCTGCCAGGTGAGGTTGAGGTCATGCTGGTTTTGCTGGAAATCGAAAACAAATGCCTGATCGGCAGGAATAAAGTTCGAACGGCCGGGCGCGTCAAACAACCCGGCAAAGACTGACGTGCTGCACAGCAGCAGGATCAGCGTAAGGAAACGTTGAGCCATGAGAGATAATCGTTATCACCGTGGAGCACTGGCAATACCAGCAGTTCCGGAGTTTGGTAAGGATGATGAGATTTGAGGCAGTCAAGAAGCGCCTGCTGGTTTGCCAGGTTGGTTTTGAGCAACATCTGGACTTCGTACTCCTGCTCCAGTTTGCCTTCCCAGTAATAGAGGGAGGTCGCTCCGGGGAGGAGGGTTACACAGGCAGCCAGTTTTTCGGCCAATACTTTGGCGGCGAGATCCTGGGCGGAAGCTTCATCAGGGGCGGTACACAATACGACAACAGCATCAGGCGTGTTCACAAGTCGACCTCCTCATCACGAAAGTGGTCACTATATCACGCAAGGCGATTGGTCATTAATGAAACGGGCCGCAGAGCGGCCCGATTTTAACTATTTTTACAACCCGAAATGGTTTACAGCACGACGCCGCCGATGATAAAGCCGAGGATCACGCACAGCGTAATCGCGACCACACCCGGGATCAGGAACGCATGGTTAAACACATACTTACCGATGCGGGTTGAACCGGTGTCATCCATTTCTACCGCCGCCAGCAGGGTTGGATAAGTGGGCAGAACGAACAGGGCAGAAACGGCAGCAAACGAGGCAATGGCCGTCAGTGGCGTTACGCCCAGCATCAGAGCCGCAGGCATCAGCGCCTTGGTCGTGGCAGCCTGAGAATAAAGCAGGGTAGCTGCAAAGAACAGTACCACCGCCAGCAGCCATGGGTAGTTGTGCAGCAGGTCACCCGCAACGGTCTGGATATCGCTGATGTGCGCTTTTACGAAGGTATCACCGAGCCATGCCACACCCAGCACGCACACGCAGGCGCTCATACCGGATTTAAAGGTGCTGGCATTCAGCACTTCGCTGGTATCGATTTTACAGGTGATGCTGATCAGGGTTGCGATGGTCAGCATGAATACCACAATCGCTTCGTTACGCGGCAGAACCGGGTTCTGGATGAGGCCTACTGTGTCACTGATGGCCGTCGCGTAGAACATCACCGCCACGATACCGATCAGGAACAGCACCACGGAGCGTTTCGCATGCGGCTTCAGTTTGAAGACCTGGCTACCGCGCAAGCTCACTTCGCCCTTGGCCAGACGTTCCTGATAAACCGGATCGTCTTTCAGTTCAGCGCCGAGGAAGTTACACAGCACGGCGGTGATCATGACTGCAATCAACGTTACCGGAATACAGATCGCCAGCAGCGTCAGATAGCTCACACCCATGGGTTCCAGGATTCCGGCGAAGAACACTACTGCCGCTGAGATAGGCGAGGCGGTAATCGCAATTTGGGACGCCACTACCGCAATAGAGAGCGGGCGAGATGGACGGATACCCTGTTCTTTCGCCACTTCGGTAATCACCGGCAGCGTGGAAAAGGCAGTGTGACCGGTACCGGCGAGAATGGTCATGAACCAGGTCACCAGCGGGGCAAGGAAGGTAATGTATTTAGGATGACGGCGCAGCATACGCTCCGCCAGACTCACCAGGTAGTCCATACCGCCAGCCACCTGCATGGCGGCGATAGCGGCAATAACTGCCATGATGATTTCGATAACGTCAAACGGGATTGCGCCGGGTTTAATCTGAAAGATAAGGGTAAGAACGAGCACCCCGAGACCGCCGGCAAAACCGATGCCGATACCCCCGAGTCTTGCTCCCAAATAAATCGCCAACAGGACGATGACGAGTTCTGCTCCAAACATAAGGACCTGCCTTGCTTATTAACAAGTTGATATTGAATTGTTGTATTTTGGTAACGCCTAAAAAGAAAAAAGGCACGTCACAAGTGACGTGCCTTTCGGAAGCTTAGCCTGAACGGTTACTGTTCGCTTTCATCGGTGTATCGTTTCGCTTTATATGCCGGGTGCATCAGGTTCTGGGCGGAGAAGATATCGTCCAGCTCGGCTTCGGTCAACAGTCCGCGCTCCAGTACGACTTCACGCACGCTCTTACCGGTTTCGGCGCAAATCTTACCGACGATGTCGCCGTTATGGTGGCCAATGAACGGGTTGAGGTAGGTGACGATCCCGATGGAGTTGTACACGTAACCTTCGCAGACTTCTTTATTCGCGGTAATGCCGTTGATGCATTTTTCCAGCAGGTTATAGCAGGCGTTAGTCAGGATGTGGATAGATTCGAACATCGCCTGGCCAATCACGGGCTCCATGACGTTCAGCTGCAGCTGACCGGCTTCAGAGGCCATGGTTACGGTCGTATCGTTACCAATAACCTTGAAGCAAACCTGGTTCACCACTTCAGGCACTACCGGGTTCACTTTCGCTGGCATGATGGACGAACCGGCCTGCAGTTCTGGCAGGTTGATTTCGTTCAGGCCAGCGCGTGGGCCGGAAGAGAGCAGACGCAGGTCGTTACAGATTTTGGACAGTTTCACCGCCAGACGTTTCAGGGCGCTGTGTACCATGACGTAGGCGCCGCAGTCGGAGGTGGCTTCAATCAGATCTTCTGCAGGTACGACTGGCAGGTTAGAGACTTCAGCCAGTTTCTGAACCGCCAGCTGCTGATAACCGTCCGGTGTGTTCAGACGTGTACCGATGGCGGTGGCGCCCAGGTTCACTTCCAGCAGCAGCTCGGAAGTGCGCAGCAGGTTTTTGGTTTCTTCATTCAGCAGCACGTTAAACGCGTGGAATTCCTGACCGAGGGTCATTGGTACCGCGTCCTGCAGCTGGGTACGACCCATTTTCAGAATGTCCTGGAACTCAACCGCTTTGCGCTGGAAACCGTCGCCCAGCTGGTTAATGGCGTCGACCAGTTTCACAACGGAGGCATAAACCGCGATGCGGAAGCCGGTTGGGTAGGCGTCGTTAGTGGACTGACATTTGTTGACGTGATCGTTCGGGTTCAGGTACTGGTATTCACCTTTCTGGTGGCCCATCAGCTCCAGGCCGATATTTGCCAGTACTTCGTTGGTGTTCATGTTGACGGAGGTGCCCGCGCCGCCCTGATAGACGTCAACCGGGAACTGGTCCATGCATTTGCCGTTGTTCAGCACTTCATCGCAGGCCGCGATAATCGCATTTGCCGCGCTTTTAGGAATGGTTTGCAGCTCTTTGTTTGCCAGCGCTGCCGCTTTCTTCACCATCACCATGCCACGGACAAACTCAGGAATGTCGCTGATTTTGCTGTTGCTGATGTAGAAGTTTTCAATCGCTCTCAGAGTGTGGACACCGTAGTAGGCATCCGCTGGAACTTCCCTGGTACCCAACAAGTCTTCTTCGATACGAATGTTGTTTAACATGTGAACCTTCTTTTCAAGCTGCCGATGGATTGTACTAAACACACAGTATTTATGTGGTTTTGAATATTTTCTGACCGACGATTATTCCCTCAATCGGCCAATTGCTCGAGATCATATGCTGATGATAGCGAATTGCCGTAAGCTGGATCACTTATTATCGACCCGATTCCATGATAATTATTAATCTGTGAAATGGGTCACCGCTTTAATATTTCCAAAAAAAATATCCGTGCAAACCGATTGAATTTTAGCTAACCGTCCTCATCTCTTACAGACGCGTGTCGCGAACACATTCAGACAGGGGCCAAAAGGCACCTGCCACACAGGAGATGCCAGTGCGCTGGATACCGTTTATTGCTTTCTTTCTCTATGTTTACATTGAGATTTCAATTTTTATCCAGGTCGCCCATGTGCTGGGCGTCCTGCTGACGCTGATTCTGGTGATCTTCACCTCCGTCATCGGCATGTCGCTGGTGCGTAATCAGGGTTTCAAAAATTTCCTGTTAATGCAGCAGAAGATGGCCGCAGGCGAGAGCCCGGCGGCCGAGATGATCAAAAGCGTATCGCTGATTATTGCCGGTCTGCTGCTGATCCTGCCGGGCTTCTTCACCGACTTCCTCGGACTGCTGCTGCTGTTGCCGCCGGTGCAAAAACACCTGACCATGAAGCTGCTGCCGCATCTGCGCTTTAGCCGGATGCCGGGCGGCGGGTTCAGCACCGGCCCGGGTGATACGTTTGAAGGGGAATACCAGCGTAAGGATGACCAACACGACCGTTTGGATCATAAAGACGATCGGTAATGTCTTTGCCCGGTGACGCTTCGCTTACCGGGCGCGACTAAAGCGCCACCCACAGCCCTGCCAGCATGACGACGGCGTACATACTCTTCCATCCCACCATCATCAGCAACAGCAGGCAAAGCACTCCCCCGACAACGGCCAGTGCTTTATAGCGACCCTTCAACAGACGACAACCCGCCAGCATGCATAGCAGGTAGATCATAATAAATATGCCGTTGGCATAAATGATTAGTGCATCCAGATTGATCTTTAGCGCGTAAATACACAACGTGCTCACAACGCAACTTCCCAGCACGAGATTCAGCGCATTCAACGGCAGCTGACGCTTAGACAACTGCGCAAGACGGCTCTGCGGTTTATTGCGCGCCTGAGACCACACCAGCCGCGCAAAGCTCTGGATGTAAATATTGAGGCTGGCAAAACAGGCCAGATAGCCAATCACACAGGCCACCCACAGCGCTTTTACGCCGAACAGCTGCACCACGATACCCGGCAGCGAAGCGGCGGCTGCTTTATCTGCGCCAAAAGCGTCGAAGTGCAGCACCAGCACAGTACAGGCCCAGTAAACCGTGCCTGCGACCAACAGGCCAATCATCAGGGCTCGCGGAAAATCGCGCTCGGGATGCTTAAACTCCGACGCCAGATGGGCGAACGCTTCCAGACCGACAAAACACCAGAACATGACTGACAGGGCAGCGAAGAGCTGCGCATGATCGATATCGGTGATGGTCGGGAAGGGGATCTCCTCGACGCGAATATCTCCCGCCCACCAGATAGCGGCGATGAGCGCGACAATCAGCACCGCGACGATCGTCTGCAGGTTAGCGCTGGAACTGGCCCCGCGTGAGCCCACCCACCAGACGATAGCCAGCGTACCCAGCTCAGCCAGCAGCAGTGCTTCGTCATGCCAGCCGAAGAGCGCTTGCCCAAAGCCGGTTGCGATATGCAACGCCGCAGGCAGACCAACCGGAATGACGGAAAGGAACAGCCAGCCGGTGACGCGCTCCAGTCGTGGGCCAAACGCCATGCCGACAAAGTGCGCCACGCCGCCCGCGCTGGGAAAATGCCTTCCCAGAATGGCGAACACGATCGCAACCGGGAACACCAGCACAATCAGCACCGGCCACGCCCACAGGCTGTTATTACCGGCAACCAACGCCGCCAGTGCGGGCACCGCAAACACCCCTGTTCCTAACAAGGAGGTTGAGAGCAGGCCGACCCCCTGCGCCAGCCCCAACTCCTGTTTGAGTCCACTCATTGACATCGTCCCGCCACCATTCAAAGAGAGCCGATGGTAACACTTTCGCAAATTTTTTTTCGACTCCCCCTTGAAGGGGTAAAAAGCTATCCCCATCTCTCAGGGCACTAGCCGGAAAACCGTGTGCGGCCCGGCGTCATCCATAACTGATAATGACTTTCTCAAAGGAGAGCTATCAATGAGTATTCGTCCGTTACATGATCGTGTGATCGTCAAACGTAAAGAAGTTGAAACCAAGTCTGCTGGCGGCATCGTTCTGACGGGTTCTGCAGCAGCAAAATCAACGCGTGGCGAAATCATCGCTGTCGGTAAGGGCCGCATCCTGGAAAACGGAACTGTGCAGCCACTGGACGTTAAAGTTGGTGACATCGTCATTTTCAACGATGGCTACGGCGTGAAATCCGAGAAGATCGACAATGAAGAAGTGTTGATCATGTCCGAGAGCGACATTCTGGCAATTGTTGAAGCGTAATTAACGCACGAAACTGTACGAATTTGAGGAAATAAGAACATGGCAGCTAAAGACGTAAAATTCGGTAACGACGCTCGTGTAAAAATGCTCCGCGGCGTAAACGTACTGGCAGACGCAGTGAAAGTCACCCTGGGCCCGAAAGGCCGTAACGTAGTGCTGGATAAATCCTTCGGCGCGCCAACCATCACCAAAGATGGTGTTTCCGTTGCACGTGAAATCGAGCTGGAAGACAAGTTCGAAAACATGGGCGCGCAGATGGTGAAAGAAGTGGCCTCTAAAGCGAACGACGCTGCGGGCGACGGTACCACCACCGCGACCGTACTGGCGCAGGCAATCATCACTGAAGGCCTGAAAGCCGTTGCTGCGGGCATGAACCCAATGGATCTGAAACGTGGTATCGACAAAGCTGTCGCGTCCGCTGTTGAAGAACTGAAAGCGCTGTCCGTACCATGCTCTGACTCTAAAGCGATTGCTCAGGTAGGTACCATCTCCGCTAACTCCGACGAAACCGTAGGTAAACTGATCGCTGAAGCGATGGACAAAGTCGGTAAAGAAGGCGTGATCACCGTTGAAGACGGTACCGGTCTGGAAGACGAACTGGACGTGGTTGAAGGTATGCAGTTCGACCGCGGTTACCTGTCCCCATACTTCATCAACAAGCCAGAAACTGGCGCTGTTGAGCTGGAAAGCCCATTCATCCTGCTGGCTGATAAGAAAGTTTCCAACATCCGCGAAATGCTGCCAGTGCTGGAAGCCGTTGCGAAAGCAGGCAAGCCACTGGTTATCATCGCTGAAGACGTTGAAGGCGAAGCGCTGGCGACCCTGGTGGTTAACACCATGCGTGGCATCGTGAAAGTGGCTGCGGTTAAAGCACCTGGCTTCGGCGACCGTCGTAAAGCTATGCTGCAGGACATCGCTACCCTGACCGGTGGTACTGTAATCTCTGAAGAGATCGGTATGGAACTGGAAAAAGCGACCCTGGAAGACCTCGGCCAGGCGAAACGTGTTGTGATCAACAAAGACACCACCACCATCATCGATGGCGTGGGTGAAGAGTCCGCTATTCAGGGCCGTGTTGCTCAGATCCGTAAGCAAATTGAAGAAGCAACGTCTGATTACGACCGTGAAAAACTGCAGGAGCGCGTAGCGAAACTGGCAGGCGGCGTTGCGGTAATCAAAGTCGGTGCGGCTACCGAAGTTGAAATGAAAGAGAAAAAAGCACGCGTTGACGATGCCCTGCACGCGACCCGTGCTGCGGTAGAAGAAGGCGTGGTTGCTGGTGGTGGTGTTGCGCTGGTGCGTGTTGCCGCCAAACTGGCTGGCCTGTCCGGTCAGAACGAAGACCAGAACGTGGGTATCAAAGTTGCGCTGCGCGCGATGGAAGCGCCTCTGCGTCAGATCGTTTCCAACGCCGGTGAAGAGCCATCTGTTGTTACCAACAACGTGAAAGCGGGCGAAGGTAACTACGGTTACAACGCGGCAACAGAAGAATACGGCAACATGATCGACTTCGGTATCCTGGATCCAACTAAAGTGACCCGTTCTGCTCTGCAGTATGCGGCATCTGTAGCTGGCCTGATGATCACTACCGAGTGCATGGTAACCGACCTGCCTAAAGGCGACGCACCTGACTTAGGTGCTGCTGGTGGTATGGGAGGCATGGGTGGTATGGGCGGCATGATGTAATTGCCCCCTTCGCCCGGCAGCCATCAGGCGTTGGGCGCTACCTCTTAATAAAAAACCCCGGGCATCGCTGTCCGGGGTTTTTTGTTTTAGAACAGCAGTTGCATGACCCACATAGAGAGCAGAGCGTTGATTACGCAGACGCCAATAATATGCGGATAGTATTTAGGGTTTACCCCTGCCGTACCGAGACAGCGGCCGGTGTTTTGCACCGGATTACCCATCAGATAGATAGCCGGAAGCAGTACGGTGGCGTCATGCCCGCTGAGCGACCCTGCCACCACCAGGCTTGCGCAGACGCCCACGCCGCCGCCCATGCTCATCACCGACGCCAGCAACACGGTGGCGGCTTCTCCGGGCAGCCCCCACAGCGCCATAATCGGCTCGCAAACGCGGCCAACGATATCCAGCAATCCTGTTACCTTCAGCGCCTGGATGATCACGAAGGCCATTACGACGTTTGGCAGCAGGCTGGTGGTGGCGATGGTAAAGCCACGGCGAGCGCCGTCGATAAAGAGATCCATCAGGTTTTTACGCACTTCGGCGGTCATCTTCTCTCTCCTTGATCTGACGGGTTTGCAGGTGCGCAATCCATGCTCTGAGAAAATTGGCACCTATAAATTTAAAGACAAGAATCACTGCCAGCGGGGTGATAACCGGCACAGTGATGCTGGTGAACAGCGCCGCGCCGGACGAGAAGTAATTGGTGATAATTGCGCTACCGCTGGTCTGAAAGGTGGCGAAAATCGCTCGTTCCCTGTCGCTGATAACGCCTTCATCGGCGAGCTCTTTGGTCATACCTGCTGCCGCATCGGTGTTTTGCAAATTGGCGATAAGCGCCAGAGAACAAATGCCTGGAATGCCCAGCAACGGTTTCAAAACGGGCGTCATCAATTGCTGTGCCGCCCGCAGCCCGCCCAGCCCTTCAGTCACTGAAATGATGCCCAGCGACAAAATAACAGACGGTGCCAGTTCCAGCGCAAACAGAAAGCCATCTTTTGCGCCGGTACCGCCTGTGCCGCGAAAAGAGACGCTTACGGCGCCTTCGCCATTAACCTGGCCAAATGTGCCGTTCAGTACGGTGAAATCAAAGACTCGCCACCATTCGGTGGCTTTGGCGAAAAAGCCAGAAAAGAAAATGATGGTTAGAAAGAAAGCGAGATACCCTACCCACGTCACTTTCCCCTGATTCGGGGATACTTCACTCATGTTGCCTCCTGTTTTTATGTTTCCCTGTCACCACACGCGCAAAAAATAAGCCGGTGGCCTGTCACTAAAAACGAAAAAGCATAAAAAAACGATATCCGCGGGGTGATTATCAGAATTCATTTAGGGGAGGCGAAGGCACCATTCGTGCTTGATATCTCGCAGAAACGCACGGAGGTTTTTCTTTTGGTCATCTTTTTAGTATAAGGTTTACACACGGACAACTACTGTCCAGCTTATTGAAAACGAGGAATAACATGCGCGTAAAAGTCTGTGCAGGGATTGTAGGAGCAGCATTGCTGCTGGCGGGTTGTAGCTCCAGCAATGAGCTGACTGCAGCGGGTCAGGGCGTTCGCTTTGTGGAAGATAAGCCGGGTAACGAGTGCCAGTTTTTAGGCACGGCAACCGGTGAGCAAAGCAACTGGATGTCGGGTCAGCACGGCGAAGAGGGCGGCTCTATGCGTGGCGCGGCCAATGCCCTGCGTAACCAGGCCGCGGCGATGGGTGGCAACGTGATTTACGGGGTAAGCAGCCCGACGCAGGGAATGTTATCCAGCTTCGTGCCAACCGCCAGCCAGATGAATGGCCAGGTCTATAAGTGCCCGAACTGATTGCCTTTTTCCCTCTCCCACCGGGAGAGGGTTAGGCTGAGGGGAAACTAGCTCTGTCTTAGCTGCAAATCCAGCGGCGTCTTGCTCGGTTCACCGCCAATCTCACGCGCCAGCTTCGGCACCATATAGCCTGACACCAGCGTTAACAGTTCACGCACGATCTGCCGGGCTTCTTCATCCGTCACCATGAAATGGGCCGCACCCTGAACGCGATCCAGCACGTGCAGGTAATAGGGCATCACTCCCGCATCAAACAGCGCATTGCTGAGGTCCGCCAGCACGCGGGCATTATCATTTACGCCGCGCAGCAGCACGCTCTGGTTAAGAAGCGTCACGCCTGCCTTGCGTAAACGCACCATTGCCGCACGAAATGCATCATCAATTTCATTGGCGTGATTGATATGGTTCACCAGCAGCACCTGCAGGCGGGACTGCTCAAGGCGTGAGACCAGTCCGTCGGTGATACGTGCCGGAATAACAATCGGCAGACGGCTGTGTATGCGCAGGCGCTTAATATGCGGAATGGCTTCAAGCTGGGTCAGCAGCCAGTCCAGCTCATGATCTTTCGCCATCAGCGGATCGCCACCGGAAAAAATGATCTCATCCAGCTCAGAATGGGCGGCGATATAGTCCAGCGCGACCTGCCAGTTGCGTTTATTGCCCTGATTTTCGGCATACGGGAAGTGTCGACGGAAGCAATAACGGCAATTTACCGCACAGCCACCTTTCACCAGCAGCAGCGCACGGTTCAGATACTTGTGCAGCAAACCGGGTACCACGCTGTTCTGCTCTTCCAGCGGATCGGTGCTATAGCCGGGTGCCGTAATGAACTCTTCCTGTGCGGTAAGCGTCTGTTTTAATAATGGATCGTCAGGATTGCCTTTCTCCATACGGGCAACAAACGCGCGGGGAACGCGCAGGGCGAAAAGCCGCTTCGCCTCCCGGCCGGCCAGCAAATCGGTATGCTGTTCGAGCTCAAGAAGACGCAGTAATTCATCAGGACTGGTGATTACATCGGCAAGTTGCGATAACCAATCTTCTCTGGACGGGGTGTTTAGGGTTACAATATGCGCCATTTTGTGGCTAAGCTACCAGTTAACAAATTTAGAGGGCCTTATGGCAACGTACTATAGCAACGATTTTCGTGCTGGTCTTAAAATCATGTTGGACGGCGAACCGTATGCGGTTGAAGCCAGCGAATTCGTTAAACCAGGTAAAGGCCAGGCATTTGCACGCGTTAAGCTGCGCCGCCTGCTGACCGGTACCCGTGTCGAAAAAACCTTCAAGTCTACTGACTCCGCTGAAGGCGCTGATGTTGTCGATATGAACCTGACTTACCTGTACAACGACGGTGAGTTCTGGCACTTCATGAACAACGAAACGTTCGAACAGCTGTCTGCTGACGCTAAAGCCATTGGCGATAGCGACAAATGGCTGCTGGATCAGGCTGAGTGCATCGTGACCCTGTGGAACGGCCAGCCTATCGCGGTTACCCCACCGAACTTCGTTGAACTGGAAATCGTTGAAACTGACCCAGGTCTGAAAGGTGACACCGCCGGTACAGGTGGTAAGCCAGCGAAACTGTCTACCGGTGCCGTGGTTAAAGTGCCACTGTTCGTACAGACTGGCGAAGTGATCAAAGTGGATACCCGCTCCGGCGAATACGTATCTCGCGTGAAGTAAGTGTTAAGGCGCAGCGTTGCTGCGCCTGATTTTTGCAGGCAGGGATGATGAAACGCACCGTTAAAATTCTGCTTCTGTTAGCGCTGTCCAGCGCGTTGCTTTCCGGCTGTAATACCACACGTGGAATGGGGGAGGATATCCAGGATCTCGGCCATATCATTTCTCACGCCGCCAGCTAATCCCGTCTAATTTTCCTAAAAATGCTTCCTTTTCCGTCAACTGGCGGGATCTTGTCTATTCTTAAGTTGCTATACACAAAACAACTCTGGCTATAAAAGGAAGATATTATGGTTAAGAAGACAATTGCAGCGATCTTTTCAGTTCTGGTACTTTCTTCAGTATTAACGGCCTGTAATACCACGCGCGGCGTTGGTCAGGACATTTCTGAAGGCGGTAGTGCAATCTCCGGCGCGGCAACAAAAGCTCAGCAGTAATTTAAAAACGGTACGGGCCCGGACGGGTTTCGTACCGTCAGTTTTCTGATTCCTGCAGAGATAAAAACGGGGAAAAGCGCGTATCCATATGCAATTTCATGCGGATATTTCGCTTATAGGTATAGACCGTTTTTCCATTGATACTCAGGTGAGTGGCAATCTTCTGATTGCTTGCGCCATCCATCCACAGCGTCAACACCTTCTCCTCCTGGCGAGTGAGCAGAGGGGCTGCGACCGCAGGGATCTCAACGCTTGCGCGAGTCGTCAGGGCGTCGTTGATGACCGTCGCCAGCGTCTCCAGTCCGACATTTTTGGTAAGCGAAGCCCATATCGGAAATTGGGACAGAAAGCCTGCCATCTCTTTATCTTCCCCCGACTGCAGCAAAATGAAAGGCACTTTTTCACTGGCGTTCAGCAGGGAAGAAAGCTGCTGGAAATGGTGAATGTCCTGCATAAAGCCGTGCAGATCGGCGATAACTACCGATGGATCCCACTGCAGAATATGCTCTCTGGCGAGGATGAGATTATTCAGCCCGGTCACGACGAAGTGCCCGGGAAACAAACCGGAATGATTGAGCCATGCTTCAAACCCCGCGCGGGTGAAGTGACAACGGTCAATCAAAAGAATTTTGAACATAATAGATTCGCAGTCGGCTAGTGGTTTGGCTTCCTGCCATCAGAAAGCACATCATGATAGAGAAGTCGGATGAGTGATAAATGCCTGAACTACGCGCCATACTGAGGCTATTTCTTGCCTTAACAGGTTCAGCACAAAGGGATTGAAAAAAAATCGTTCGTTAACCAAAATAAGTGACCTAATCTATGCCTTACGGGACGACCCGTAAGCGTTTCGTTCACCGGGGACGGCCCCAACTTGCAGTTAAGTTAAGGAGCCTGAAATGTCCTGGATTATTCTTGTTATCGCCGGTCTGCTCGAAGTAGTTTGGGCAATTGGTCTGAAGTACACCCACGGATTTACCCGCCTGACACCCAGCGTGATTACCGTTACCGCCATGATTGTGAGTATTGTGCTGCTCTCCTGGGCGATGCGCTCTTTGCCGGTGGGGACGGCCTATGCTGTCTGGACGGGCATTGGTGCAGTGGGCGCGGCGATTACCGGGATTTTGCTGCTGGGAGAGTCGGCGAGTCTGGCGCGTATCGCCAGCCTCGCGTTGATTGTGTGCGGTATCATTGGGCTGAAACTCAGCGCCCACTAATGCGGTTGTTCTACCCAGATGAGTTTTGACACATCAAACCCTTGCCGGGTCGCAACGTCCAGCATCTGCTGTTTCATCTCTGACGAAATGGTCGGCGTGCGGGAGAGTATCCATAAATAGTCGCGATCCGGCCCGCAGACCAGCGCATGGCGGTACTCTCTGTCGAGGGCGATGACATTGTACCCGCCATAGAACGGGCCAAAGAACGAGACTTTTAGCGCGGCCCGGCGCGGGTCGCCGGTAAAGTACGCTTTTCCCGTCGACTGTTGCCACATCTGCCGATCCGGATTGTATCCACGGTTGATCACCTGAATACCCCCGTCGTCCATCGAACTGTAATGTGCTGTGACTTTCTCTAACCCCCGCTCAAACCGATGGTCGAGCCGGGCGATTTCATACCAGGTTCCGAGGAAACGTTGAGCGTCGAAATTACTTACAACAGTGACGCCGGAGGGAGGGGTAGGGGAACTGCAGGCAACCACTAAAAACGCGGCTGTCACCGCGGCGATAACAGGCAGAATGCGCATAGGAGTTTCCTTACTGTTTTTTGTTAAGTGTAGATGACAGCAGGGAAATTGCGGAAGATTGTGCAGCGTGTTTCGCCGGGTGGCGCTGCGCTTACCCGGCCTACACAACGCGTAAATTTTGTAGGCCGGGTAAGGCGAAGCCACCACCCGGCAAAGGTTTACTGTAGCGCGTCGAGGATACGGTAAGCCGTTTCCACCCGTACCGGGTTCGGATAGCTTTTATTTGCGAGCATCACAATACCGATCTGCTTTTCAGGAATAAACGCCACGTAGCTGCCAAACCCACCCGTAGAGCCCGTTTTATGCACCCAGGAGGCTTTTACTGGCGGAGCCGGAGGATTCACTTCTGCGACCGGCAACGGCGCCAGTGCGACCTTATTGTCGCTGCCATCCACCACGGTTTTGACGTCGACCGGCCAGTTGAGCATCTCCCAGCCTAACCCTTGATACATGGCACCCACGCGCCAGTAGCGAGACTGCGCCAGCGCAATACCCTGCTGCAGAGTGGACTGCGGGAGTGTCTCAGGTGCCATATTGGCCATCAACCAGCTCGCCATATCTTTGACGTTAGATTTCACGCCATAGGCTTCTGCATCCAGCATTCCAGGCGAAACGTGGACCGCTTTTCCCTCACGATAACCCCATGCGTAGTACGGCTCTTCAGCGTGTGGAACGTTTATCCACGTATGGTTGAGTTTCAGGGGCTTAAAGACCCGCTCCACCATGGCCTGCTCGAAGCGCATGCCGGAAGGTTTAACGGCCAGTGAGCCAAACAGGCCGATGCTGGTGTTGGCGTACAGACGCGTGGTACCCGGGGCCCACTTTGGCTGCCAGGACTGGTAGAAACGCAGCAGAGAGGCATTATCGGTGACATCATCCGGTACCTGCAACGGCAATCCGCCTTCGGTATAGGTTGCCAGGTCGAGCAGGCGAATGCCTTGCCACTGCTTGCCCGTCAATTCAGGCCAATATTTCGTGACCGGGTCGGCCAGCGAAATCTCTTTGCGGGCAATGGCATCGCCACCCAGCACGCCGGTGAAGGTTTTGCTGACGGAGCCCAGCTCAAATAAGGTTTGCGGCGTGACGGGCTTATTCGCCGCGACGTCTGCTTTACCGAAAGTAAAATAGTGTGGCTGGCCCTGATAAATGACGGCCACGGCCATTCCGGGTATGGCCTGCGCCTTCATCAGGGTCGTAATAGTACGTTCCACGACGTCAGCCAGCTGTTTTTCTGACATCGGCGCGGCAAAAGCAGAGCAAGCAACGCTGAGCAGCAGGGCGCAGCTTAGGGATTTTTTCATCATCAGTTATCTTCCGTAATAGCGAATCAAGGGGATGTCCGGGCCCGTCAGACGTTCGTAGTCTGGGTGATTTGACTGAGGCTGACAAACGGTTAAATTTAGCATTAGCTGTTAATTTTTCTAACGGAAGGGACCATGACACGCAGCTATCTCCCTCTTAATTCGCTTCGGGCGTTCGAAGCCGCCGCCAGGCATCTCAGTTTTACTCATGCTGCGATTGAGCTGAATGTGACCCATTCCGCGATTAGCCAGCACGTGAAGGCGCTGGAGCAACACCTTAACTGCCAGCTGTTTGTCCGCGTTTCGCGCGGGTTGATGTTAACCACCGAAGGCGAGAATCTGCTGCCGGTGCTGAATGACTCCTTCGATCGTATCGCAGGCATGCTGGATCGCTTTGCTAACCATCGGGCGCAGGAGAAGCTGAAAATTGGCGTGGTGGGGACCTTTGCCACTGGGGTGTTATTCTCACAGCTGGATGATTTCCGTCGCAGTTATCCGCATATCGATCTTCAGCTTTCCACGCACAACAATCGCGTCGATCCGGCAGCTGAGGGGCTTGATTACACCATTCGCTACGGTGGGGGGGCGTGGCACGGCACGGAGGCGACGTTCCTCTGTTCAGCGCCGCTGGCACCACTTTGCACGCCGGACATTGCAGCCGCGCTGCACACCCCTGCCGATATCCTGAAGTTTACCCTGCTGCGCTCTTACCGGCGCGATGAGTGGACAGCCTGGATGCAGGCCGCCGGAGAAAACCCGCCTTCACCCACGCATCGGGTGATGGTGTTTGATTCGTCGGTCACTATGCTGGAGGCCGCACAGACAGGCACAGGCATTGCTATCGCCCCTGTCGATATGTTTACCCATCTGCTGAACAGCGAGCGCATTGTGCAGCCGTTTACGACGCAGATTGATCTTGGCAGTTACTGGCTAACGCGGCTGCAGTCACGCGCCCAAACCCCGGCAATGCGTGAATTTGCTCAGTGGCTGGTGGGGAAGATGCAGAAATAACAGGCCCGCCGGAGGGCGGGCCTGGTGTGTCAGATAGTGACTACGGCAATCAGTGTTACCACGGTCAGGATGGTTGCCAGACCGTAGAACACCCATTTACCGCTCGGTACGTGGATCTTAAGATCATGCATCGCATGATGGATACGGTGCAGGCCGCACCACAGCGGCAGGACAATCATCAGGAAGATGAATACCCGGCCAATAAAGCTACCTGCAAATGCCAGGACGCGCTCATAGCTCAGCGCATCACCGGGGAACAGACCCAGCGGCAGCATAATGCCGACCAGCAGGATAATGACAGGCGCAATGATGGCACTCCACATGCCGCCTGCGCCAAAGAGGCCCCAGAAGACCGGCTCGTCTGAACGTTTTGGATTTGGATTGATCACAATAGTCTCCTTACCAGAACAGTGCGACAAACAGAATGACCACAGAGACCACTGCCGTCACTGCCCAAAGCCCTTTAATGACCGGCTCTGGCCCCATTTTCTCGCCTTTTACGATAATATTCGCCGCTTTTGGCGCCAGTTCAAACCAGGTTTTGGTATGAAGCAGGGCGGCCGCGAGCACAATCAGGTTCAGGATCACGATGATCGGGTTTTGCAGGAACCCGACAAAACTGGCCCAGGTTTCAGGGCCATGTTTGAGGGCAAAGACGCCATACATCAGTTCAAGGCTGAACCAGACCGCAGGCACCGCAGTGCCTTCACGCAGCATATAGAAGCGATAAAACGGCAGTTTCTTCCACCAGGTGGACGGCATCGGCCGCACGTAGGCTTTGCGTTTAGTCGTCATCATGCACTCCTTAGCGTGGTTTCAGGGTGGCGATAAGAAAGTCTTTCGAGCTTTCCACTTTACCCTGCTGAATAGCGGCGGCCGGGTCGACGTGCTTCGGACAGACTTCGGAGCAGTAGCCCACAAAAGTACAGCTCCAGACGCCGTTCTGGCTGTTAAGCTGCGGCATACGTTCTTTTTTACCGTGGTCGCGGCTATCCTCGTTGTAGCGGTGCGCCAGCGTGATCGCCGCCGGGCCGATGAACTCAGGGTTCAGACCAAACTGTGGACACGCGGCGTAGCAAAGACCGCAGTTGATGCACCCGGAGAACTGATGGTATTTCGCCATCTGGGCGGGCGTCTGGGTATTCGGTCCCTGATCCGGCGTGCGCGGGTTGCCAATGATGTACGGCTTAATGGCTTCCAGGCTTTCGATAAAGTGGGTCATATCGACCACCAGATCGCGCTCAATCGGGAAGTTGCCCAGCGCTTCAACCTTGATGCCTTTGGTGTAATCACGCAGGAAGGTTTTACAGGCCAGTTTCGGTACTTTGTTCACCATCATGCCGCAGGAGCCGCAGATGGCCATGCGGCAGGACCAGCGATAGCTCAGGTCCGGTGCCAGGTTATCCTTGATATAGCCGAGCGCATCCAGCAGAGAGGTTTGCTCGTCATAGGGCACTTCATAGAAAGCGCTGTGTGGCGCGGTGTCCACTTCCGGGTTGTAGCGCACCACTTCAACTTTCAGTGTTTGCATCTCAGCCATTCGCCTTCTCCTTCTTCTCGGCGGCTTCTGCTTCTGCGCCGTAAACGCGTTTAGCCGGTGGCAGCGTTGTGATCTTCACGTCGCTGTAGTCCAGACGAGTGGTGCCATCCGCGTCGCGCCAGGCGAGGGTGTGTTTCAGGAAATTGACGTCGTCACGCTCGGTGCAGCCCTCATCAAGACGCTGATGTGCCCCGCGTGACTCTTTGCGTGCCAGCGCAGAGTGCGCCATACATTCCGCGACGTTCAGGCCGTGACCGAGCTCGATGGTATAAAGCAGGTCGGTGTTGAACACGCTGGAGGTGTCGGTGATGCGCACGCGTTTGAAACGCTCCTGCAGTTCCGCCAGCTTATCGACAGTTTTCTGCATCAGCTCTGGTGTACGGTAGATACCGCAGCCCTCTTCCATCGACATGCCCATTTCGTCGCGGATTTTCGACCAGTTTTCGTTGCCTTCCTGATTGACCAGATCCTTCAGCCGTTTCTCTACGTCAGCGACCTGCGCGTCCAGTGCTGCGCCGTTGGCTTCGCCCGCCGTTGCGGCACGCTCCATCGCGCGTTCGCCCGCCATGCGGCCAAAGACAACCAGCTCCGCCAGCGAGTTTGACCCGAGACGGTTGGCACCGTGCAGGCCGACAGAGGAGCATTCGCCGACGGCGAACAACCCTTTGATGCGCGTTTCACACTGCTGGTCGGTTTCGATCCCACCCATGGTGTAGTGCGCTGTTGGGCGTACCGGAATCGGCTCTTTCACCGGGTCGACACCTACGTAGGCTTTTGCGAGCTCGCAGATGAACGGCAGACGTTCCAGCAGTTTCTTCTCGCCGAGGTGACGCAGATCGAGGTAGACCACATCGCCACGCGGCGTGGAGATCGTGTTGCCTTTGCGCCACTCATGCCAGAAGGCCTGAGACACTTTGTCGCGCGGGCCGAGCTCCATGTATTTGTTTTTCGGCTCACCGAGCGGCGTTTCCGGGCCCATGCCGTAATCCTGCAGATAACGGTAGCCATTCTTGTTGACCAGAATACCGCCTTCGCCACGGCAACCTTCCGTCATCAGAATGCCGGAACCCGGCAGGCCGGTAGGGTGATACTGGACAAATTCCATATCGCGCAGCGGCACGCCGTGGCTGAGCGCCATGCCCATACCGTCACCGGTGACGATGCCGCCGTTGGTGTTGTAGCGGTAAACCCGGCCCGCGCCGCCCGTTGCCATCACTACCGCGTTAGCGCGGATCTGCACGAGCGTGCCTTCCATCATGTTCATCGCCACCAGACCGCGCGCGTGACCGTCATCGACCAGAATATCGAGGACAAAATGTTCGTCAAAACGCTGGATTTGTGGGAACTGAAGGGAGGTCTGGAACAGGGTGTGCAGCATGTGGAAGCCAGTCTTATCGGCGGCAAACCAGGTGCGTTCAATTTTCATTCCGCCGAAGCGACGAACGTTGACGCTGCCGTCCGGACGGCGGCTCCACGGGCAGCCCCACTGTTCAAGCTGGGTCATTTCCGTTGGACAGTGGTGTACAAAGTAGTCAACGACATCCTGTTCGCAAAGCCAGTCGCCCCCTGCAACCGTGTCGTGGAAATGGTATTCGAAGCTGTCATGATCCTGCGCAACGGCGGCGGATCCTCCTTCTGCGGCAACCGTGTGGCTGCGCATCGGATAGACTTTTGAAATCAGTGCGATTTTAGCGTTGGGATTAGCCTGTGCTGCAGCAATCGCAGCACGTAATCCCGCTCCGCCAGCGCCTATTACGGCAAGATCGGCTTGAAAAGTTTGCACGACATTCCTCCAGATTTTTGTTATTTCGCAACGCGATAAACTAAAGGTAGCCCACCTGTCCGCAAGGACGATTGCGAAAGCGTTTCCACTGCTCCTTTATGGGTAAAGAAGTATAACCGCGCGAACGGCAGGGAAATTTGACGTGTTCGATTTTTTTGCTGTTCTGTGCGGTGATTTATCATCGTGAATGATGAATTCCGTCACGTGATAGTTGCCCTAAATGAAATGCGATTTTTATTGCGCAAAATTTGTCTCTGTCCGTGCTAACGAGTAGACTTCGTGCCCTTGTCTGAAATCGGAGAATTACCCATGAGCGAAACGGCCACCTGGCAGCCGAGCGCATCCATCCCCAATCTGCTGAAACGCGCTGCAATTATGGCGGAGATCCGCCGCTTCTTTGCCGACCGCGGAGTCCTTGAGGTGGAAACGCCGTGCATGAGTCAGGCTACGGTAACGGATATACATCTGGTGCCGTTTGAAACCCGTTTTGTTGGCCCCGGTCATTCTCAGGGCATGAACCTCTGGCTGATGACCAGCCCGGAATACCACATGAAACGCCTGCTGGCGGCAGGGTGTGGCCCGGTGTATCAGTTGTGCCGCAGTTTCCGTAATGAAGAGATGGGGCGTCACCATAATCCGGAATTCACCATGCTGGAGTGGTACCGTCCACATTACGATATGTACCGCCTGATGAACGAGGTAGACGATCTGCTGCAGCAGGTTCTCGACTGCTCAGAAGCGGAAACGCTCTCTTATCAGCAGGCTTTCCAGCGTTATCTGGAAATTGATCCACTGTCAGCGGACAAAACCCAGCTGCGCGAAGTTGCGGCAAAACTGGATCTGAGCAACGTGGCGGATACTGAAGAAGATCGCGACACGCTGCTGCAACTGCTCTTCACCTTTGGGGTTGAACCGCAGATTGGCAAAGATCGTCCGACTTTCGTCTACCACTTCCCGGCAAGCCAGGCTTCTCTGGCGCAGATCAGCACTGAAGATCACCGCGTGGCGGAGCGTTTTGAGGTCTATTACAAGGGCATTGAGCTGGCGAATGGTTTCCACGAACTGACCGACGCCCGCGAACAGCAGCAGCGTTTTGAGCAGGATAACCGCAAGCGCGCCGCGCGCGGTCTGCCGCAGCAGCCTATTGATACTAACCTGCTGGAGGCCCTGAAAGCGGGTCTGCCGGATTGTTCTGGCGTGGCGTTGGGTGTGGATCGTCTGGTGATGCTGGCGCTGGGCGCAGAACAGCTGGGCGATGTGATTGCTTTTACCGTCGATCGAGCCTGACGGCAGTACCCCCTCTCCCACGGGAGAGGGGGTACTGGCTGGCTTACAAACTCCCCGCCGGGCGTTTACGCGCCGCAGAGGTTAATGTTTTTCCTGTCTTAAGTCCGTCCAGGCTTTCCAGACGCATCTGGAACGGTGGGAACGGCATATCAATACCGTGCTCACGGAAGCCAGCCAGAATCAGCTGGTGGATCTCATGGCGCAGCGGCATACGGTGCCCCATTTCGGCGGCGTAAATACGCAATTCGAAAATCTGGATACCCTGCTGGAGATCGACCAGGAACACTTCCGGCGCCGGGTTATCAAGGACCAGCGTGCAGCGTTCGGCGGCGGTGTAGAGGATCTGTGTGACCTCTTCACTGTTGGCATCCGAGGGCGCTGGTACCGTCAGCACCACACGCGTGACAGAGTCTGACAGCGACCAGTTGATAAACTGCTCGGTGATAAACGCCTTGTTGGGCACGATGATCTCTTTGCGATCCCAGTCGCTGATCGTGGTGGCGCGGGTGTTGATTTTGGTGATGCTGCCTGTCAGATCGCGGATCGTCACCGTATCGCCAATACGAATCGGTTTTTCAAACAGGATAATCAGGCCGGACACAAAGTTAGCGAAAATCTCCTGCATGCCAAAGCCCAGACCAAACGTCAGCGCGGCAACCAGCCACTGCAATTTAGACCACTCAATACCAATCATGGAGAATCCAACCATCCCGCCAAAGAGCAGAATCAGGTATTTGGTGATGGTGGTAATGGCATAGCCCGTACCGGGGGTTAAATCCAGGTGCTGCAACAGCGCCAGCTCCAGCAGTGCCGGGAAATTACGCACCAGCTGCGTGGTGATGATCAACACCAGAATGGCAATCAGCACCGCACCTAAGGTTATGGGCTCCAGGCTCTCCACACCCTGCACCGTGGACGTCACATCCCACAGCGAGATGTTCTCCAGGAAACCAAACGCGGAGTGGATTTCTGACCACAGGAAGATCACCGACAGCAGCGCAATCAGCATCAGGATGGAGCGTACCAGACGCAGAGACTGGGTGCTGATAGCGTCGAGATCCAGCTCAACCTCGTCCGCATCTATCGTGCCTTCGGTGCTGTTGACGTGGTTTGGCTCATCCTCGCCTCGCGCACGCTGGGCGAGGATCTCCGCCCGGCGATGCTTGGCGCGGTCAAACGCCAGACGGCGTCGCTGGATCAACATCCCCCGGCGGATGACGTGATAGATCACCAGCAGCAGGAACCAGATGGCAACGGAGGTTTCCAGTCGCGCCAGCAGTGCCTGCGAGGTCGCCAGGTAACCCACCGCCGCTGCCAGCATGGCAACCAGGGGGGCGCACAGCAGCAGGTTCCAGAGCATGCGGTTGAACATGTTGTCGCCGCTGCCGGTTTTATCCAGATAGAGCGGTATACCAGCCCGTTTCAGGCTGAGCGTGACGATGGCCAGCGCACCGCATATCAACATAAAGCAGAGACGGCCCAGCGAGCCCGAAAACTCCCGGTCATTGAGATTATCAAACATGATCAGCGCCATAATCAGCGGCACAATCAGCCCGATGCTCATCAGGTAGTAACGCATGGCGCGCGCCACGCGGTTACGCGGCCAGCCAAAGTGAGCAATGAACAGACCATTCGGTCGCGCAAACGTGGCGCAAATCATCACTACCCACAGCAGGGGGACGGTAGCGGTCACGCCATCGCCAATGGCGACCGCGAGCGGGTAGGGCCAGGCCTCCCGCAGGCCATAACCGAGCGTCATCCACAGGACCGGCAGCGGCGAGGCGACAAGTATTGACCAGAACACGGTACGCAGCGTCAGCCAGAAGTGATCCTGCGTAACCTTACCCACCCGGGCGCTGGAGCGTTCCAGGAAGCGGGTGAAGTGTCTGCGTGAGTAAATGCTAAAGCCCACCAGAATCAACGCGCCCAGAAGAGGGAAAATGGTCTCTTTGCTGGTGAGCATCATCACGCTGGCTTTTCCAAGCTGGCTAAAGGTATCCAGCGAGATCAAACGGCGCAGATCCTGAACGATCTCGATTGGCCATGAGAAGGTCATTGGGCGCACGTCAGAGGTCCAGAAGAGATAACGGTGCGTTGCCTCGTTCACCTCTTTCAGCGCATCTTCCAGCTGACTGTTGGAGACCTTCAGCTTGGTCAGCTCCAGAATCAGCGTATCCCCGCCCTGTAACAGGGAGTTCAGCAGCTCGCGCTGGGTCCGCAACTGGGCTTCCAGAATACGGTTTTGCTCGCTGGTGAGAGGCTGCCCATCGGCCTGACGGATCTGGCGGATTTGCGGCTGTTTATTGAGAAGGTCTTCATAGTGCAGGCGTTGAACACGCAGTTGCGCCATCTCGGTATCCAGCTGCTGCGGTTTTGGCATCTCCGGCAGGCGTGAAACCTGGGCGCGTAATGCCTCTCCCAGCAGGTTGGACGAGCCCAGCCACTGAGACTGCTCGCGCAGGGTGTTGAGCGCCTGGCGAACCTGAAGGGTTTGATTGGTGGCCTGACGTTGCTGGGACGCCACCAGATCCATACGCTGCGCCTGCTGATTCAGTGCAGCAGAGAGCTCACGGTTAACCTTAAACTGGTCAACGATGCCCGCTGGCAGGTTATCGCTGTTTTCTGCCAGCAGCTCGGTGCTTTCCAGCGCGCGCTCAGCTTCACGCTGGCGCTGGCTGTTAAGTTGATTACGTAAAGCCTGCAGGTAAGCATCGAGCTGTTCGCTCTGCTTTTGCGCCAGTTCGGAGCGCATCCGCGACAGCTCCTGGCGGTTGTTTGCCGAGAGCTGCGCCAGCTCCAGTTCATCGACCAGTGCTTTAAGTCTGGCTGATTCAGCCTGAAGCGACAGATTTTGCGCCTGGTTCTGCGGCGTGTTACCCGTTTGGGTACCGATACGGCGCTCAACCTCGTTGAGCTGACGGCGGGCATCGGTTTGCTGTTGCGGAAGCTGGCTCAGCGAGTCGGCGATTTCACGTGCGCGTTCCTGCTCCTGCTGTGCCAGACGACTCTTTTCCAGAAGCTGACTGCTAACCTGCAGGATCTCCTGATTCAACGCGTCAGAGGTCATGCCAGCAGGCACATCGCGCGGTTCATCGCGCAGATTGCTCAACTGATTGCGTAGCGTTTGCGAGAGTTTGGGGAAGTTGTCGATAACCTGCTGATATTGCTGAGCGCGCTCAAGGGAGCCTTTCCGCTCCTCAAGCGCATTCAGTGCAGACTGGAGCGACTCCACGGTCTCTGGCTGAGCGGGTTTTGCCGCTTTCGCCTGCTCCAGTTCCTGGGTTATCTGTTTTGCGTCGGGGGCTGTCGCTGCGTACGCCCCCATGCTGAGGCACCAGGCCATCAGTAGTACGATAATCGGGCGCACGTCAGCGTTCCTTCTGTTGTTAGCCTTCGTCTTTTTTGTCGTCAACCAGCGGGCTGGCGTCAAGTTCGGCCTTGATCTCTTCTTCCGGGAGCGGTGCAGGCTCTGCGTCCGGCGTCACGAAAGGTTCAGTCGAGACCGCCAGCGGCTGGCCGAGTTTGGTGACTGACAGGCTCTGGAGCTGTTCAGCCAGCTTCACTTTGCCAGGGGCAAAGAGGTTGATAACCGTGGAACCCAGCTTGAAGCGACCCATCTCCTGGCCTTTCAGCAGAGCGACTGCGCCTTCTTCTTCACCAGCAGGCCAGGTCCAGCGTTTGATCACGCCTTCACGTGGTGGGGTGATGGTTCCAGCCCAGACCGTTTCGATGCTGCCGACAATCGTTGCACCCACCAGAATCTGCGCCATTGGGCCAAACTCAGTATCAAACAGGCAGATGACGCGTTCGTTACGCGCGAACAGGTTGGGAACGTTTTGCGCGGTCAGGTGGTTCACGGAGAACAGATCGCCCGGCACGTAGATCATTTCACGCAGGATCCCGTTGCACGGCATGTGCACGCGGTGATAGTCACGCGGAGAGAGATAGGTGGTGGCGAAGGTACCGTTGCGGAACAGATCCGCCATCAGATAGTTACCCGCCAGCAGCGCTTCCAGGCTGTAGTTGTGGCCTTTTGCCTGCAGGATTTTATCGTCTTCGATGTTACCCAGCTGGCTAATCACGCCATCCGCAGGCATGACCAGCACGTTAGGATCGGTATCAACCGGGCGGACTTCGTCGCGCAGTGGGCGCACGAAGAATTCGTTGAAGGTGCGATAGCTGGCGGTATCTGGCTTCTGCGCCTCTTTCATGTCGACCTTGTAATATTTTACGAAAAGGTCGATGACCAGTTTGGTCAGCCAGCCCGCTCGTTTGCTCGCGCCCCAGCCCGCCAGGCGAGTGAGCCACAGTTTTGGCAGAATGTATTGAAGCGAAAGTTTAAATGCGTTTAACAAGGTAGCCTCCAGGCCATTTTTTGTCGTTCCTGATCCGGCTGTAATCAGCCGGAACCTGAAAAAAGGGGACGATTTTAGCGATGCTTAGCTTAGTTGTCAGTTATCAGAATCAGAAAAGTTTTTACGCGTTTTTACCTGATCCATGCTCTCAAGAATGCGGTGGTAGTTATCAAAGCGGGTCTCCGCAATCTCACCTTTCTCGACCGCTTCGCGGATGGCACAGCCCGGGTCGTTATCGTGTTTACAGTCCCGGTATTTGCAAGCCCCTAAATAATCATGGAATTCGACAAATCCGTTGAAGATTTGTTCCGGCTCAAGGTGCCACAAACCGAATTCACGCACGCCCGGAGAGTCAATCACATCGCCGCCATGCGGGAAGTGGTAGAGACGAGAAGCGGTAGTGGTGTGCTGGCCCAGGCCCGAGACATCAGAGACATCGTTAGTCAGAATTTCTTGCTGGAGACCGAGAAGATTATTCAGCAGGCTGGATTTCCCCACGCCGGACTGACCCGCAAAGATACTGATGCGCCCGGTCAGCGCTTCTTCTAAGGGTTTCAGGCCATCTTTGGTGTAGCTGGAGACCATCAGCACGCGATAACCGATCTTGCGGTAGATATCCATCTGCTCATTCACGAAGTCCATACCTTCATCATCCAGCAGATCGATCTTGTTCAGAACAATGATTGGCTCAACCTGTAACGTTTCGCAGGCAACAAGGTAGCGGTCGATAATATTGAGCGACAGCTCGGGCAAAATCGCCGAGACGATGACGATCTGGTTGATATTGGCGGCAATGGGTTTTACCCCGTCGTAGAAATCGGGACGGGTAAGTACCGACGTGCGCTCGTGAACCGCTTCAACGATACCTTTGACCGTTACGCCTTCCGCCGCCTCTTTACCTGGACGCCAGACAACGCGATCGCCGGTAACCAGCGAACGAATAGTCCGTCGAATGTTGCAACGGTGGATCTCACCGTCGGCGGATTCCACGTCGGCATGCATACCGAAACGGCTGATGACGACGCCTTCCGTCGGCTCACCAAACAGGTTGTCGTCGTAATCGACCTTCTCCGAAGTGGTTTTAAGACGGCGCTGGTGATTGGCATTCACGCGGCGCTGCTGCCCTTTGGAGAGTTTATTTTTACTCAATCGCGCTGGCTCCTGGTCGCCCGTAAGGGGCAAAACCTCTATGATACACTCTAATTAATACTAGTTAACCTGCTACAGCCGGTTATGCGAGAAGGGTGGAAAATAACATGAGCGCGGATGAAAACAACCTGATTTGGATCGATCTTGAAATGACCGGGCTGGATCCCGAGCGCGATCGCATTATTGAGATTGCCACGCTGGTCACCGATGCAAACCTGAATATTCTGGCGGAAGGGCCAACCATTGCGGTGCACCAGTCCGACGATCAGCTTGCGTTGATGGATGAGTGGAACGTGCGTACCCACACCGGCAGCGGGCTGGTTGAACGGGTGAAGGCGAGCACGATGGGCGACCGCGAGGCGGAGCTGGCGACGCTTGAGTTTCTGAAACAGTGGGTCCCGGCGGGCAAATCCCCTATCTGTGGTAATAGCATTGGCCAGGATCGTCGTTTCCTGTTTAAGTACATGCCGGAGCTGGAATCTTACTTCCACTACCGTTATCTGGACGTGAGCACCCTTAAAGAGCTGGCGCGCCGCTGGAAACCCGAAATCCTCGATGGCTTTAAAAAGCAGGGTACGCATCAGGCGATGGACGATATCCGTGAGTCCGTCGCGGAGCTGGCGTACTATCGCGAAAACTTTATTAAGCTGTGATTTTGAGACCTGGCGCCTTGCGTGGCCGGGTTTTTGTCGTTAAATTGTTCAGCTTGCCGATTAAATAAGCACTTGAACTGATTTTCGAAAAAATCGCGTTGAGGGGGGTTGCAGCTAAAAGGATTTCTCGTATAATGCGCCTCCCGTAACGACAGAGAAATACGCGTTACGACAGCAACAAAAGCAGTACAAATTTGCGGGAATAGCTCAGTTGGTAGAGCACGACCTTGCCAAGGTCGGGGTCGCGAGTTCGAGTCTCGTTTCCCGCTCCAAAATTTGAAAAGTATCGCAAGATACGCCAGCACCAGAACACCCAAGCGGGAATAGCTCAGTTGGTAGAGCACGACCTTGCCAAGGTCGGGGTCGCGAGTTCGAGTCTCGTTTCCCGCTCCAAAATTTGAAAGTATCGCAAGATACGCACAGCTTCAGAACACCCAAGCGGGAATAGCTCAGTTGGTAGAGCACGACCTTGCCAAGGTCGGGGTCGCGAGTTCGAGTCTCGTTTCCCGCTCCAAATTCTTCTTGATATCAAAAATATCCACAGCGATAAGATTCGTTGGGGACGTTTTCTATTACTTCCGAAATACTCTTGTAAACAGAGTTATCCACAGATTTTGGGTGTAGCCGAAACCGTGTAAAAAGTTAGCAGGGTGAATAGTATCTCTGTAACTTACTGTATATGCTTGAGAAAATTTGATTTCAAAATGTTATTGAGATCACTTGACCTCATCTCCAGCCCTGATGCTGCTTGAGTTTGTAATTTTATTCACAGGCTGTGAATAGTTCACGCATCCCGCGGAAGCCCTTTTTCTATCACCCTCACCAGGCGTTGTTTTTGCGGTGGTTGCACCTCAACCACGCAGGCATTTCGCTTCTCGATTTGCTGCGCAATCGCCCACTCTATGTGTTCATCGAGAAGTGGGTGCTCACCTCTACGGCTCTCAAGCGCCCGGATATTCGCTTCATCCCACGGGGCATTCCCCAGCGCAACGGCGACATTACGCAGCCAGCGCAGATGGCCAATACGGCGAATGGCCGAACCTTCCGTCACTTTCAGGAACCAGGCTTCACTCCAGGCGAACAGTTCAATGAGCTGTGGCGCATGCAGCGCCTTACGCGGGCTAAAATCCTCTTCGTCTGTGAGCTGCGAATAACGGTTCCACGGGCAAATTAACTGGCAGTCGTCGCAGCCGTAGATGCGATTGCCAATAAGTGGTCGGAATTCTTCAGGGATCGCCCCTTCCAGTTCGATGGTGAGGTAAGAGATGCAGCGTCGGGCATCCACCGTATAGGGCTCAACGATAGCGCCAGTCGGGCAGATAGTCATACAGGCCACGCAGCGCCCACAACCTTCTTCTACCGGGCCGTCTACCGGCAGTGGTAAATCAATCAGCAGTTCACCAAGGAAAAAGAACGATCCGGCGTCGCGGCTCAGAATAAGTGAGTGCTTACCAGTCCAGCCAAGCCCGGCTTTTTCAGCGATAGGGCGCTCAAGAACAGGCGCGGAGTCGACAAACGGTCTAAAATTCAGCGAAACACAGTGCTGCTGAATAGTTTCGCCGAGTTTTTTTAGTCGGTTACGCAGAAGCTTATGGTAATCACGCCCCAGGGCATACCGGCTAACGTAACCGAGAGAGGGATTTTTTAACGTACGCGCAAAAGCCGCGTTGGCGGGAAGATAATTCATGCGTACGCTGATAACGCGTAACGTACCCGGCAACAGCTCGTGTGGACGGGCCCGCATCATGCCGTGACGCGCCATCCACTCCATTTCGCCGTGGTATTGTTTATCCAGCCAGGCCTGCAGTTTTGGCTCGCTGGCGGAGAGATCGGTGTCGGTGATCCCCACCTTCTGGAAGCCCAGTTCAGCACCCCACTGTTTTATTTTTTGCGCTAACTGATTGAGATCGAGGGGCTGTGACATGACGGACCATACTGTGAAGAAAAACCCCGCAAGTATACCACATTCCATCTGGCATGCGGATGACCTCAGACGCGCCGAAAAAGAGGCCGCGGACAGTCTTGGCATTACCCTTTATGAGCTCATGCAGCGGGCGGGCGAGGCGGCATTCAACATTGCCCGCAGTGCGTATCCGCAATCCGGCCACTGGCTCATTTTATGCGGACACGGCAATAACGGTGGCGATGGTTACGTTGTCGCCCGGCTGGCGGTCGCGGCAGGTCTCCGCGTTACGTTACTGGCGCTGGAGAGCGATAAGCCGCTGCCGGAAGAAGCCAGCGCCGCGCGGGAAGCCTGGCTGAATGCAGGCGGAGTGATTCATGCATCCGATATCGTCTGGCCAGAGGATGTTGATCTGATTGTTGATGGTCTGCTGGGCACCGGGTTACGTAGTGCGCCCCGTGATAACGTAGCCGCTCTGATTGCGCGCGCCAATGCCCATACCGCGCCGGTGGTGGCACTGGATATTCCCTCTGGTCTGTTGGCGGAAACCGGTGCGACACCGGGAGCGGTGATCCAGGCCGCGCATACCGTCACGTTTATTGCCCTGAAGCCCGGGTTACTCACCGGGAAAGCGAGGGATGTGGTGGGCTCGTTGCACCATAACGCCCTGGGGCTGGAGAGCTGGCTTGCCGGGCAGGAGACACACCTTTCCCGCTTTGATGCTACTCAACTTAGCCACTGGCTGCCGCCGCGTCGGCCAACGTCGCACAAGGGCGACCACGGCAGGCTGGTCATCATTGGCGGCGATCACGGTACGGCTGGCGCAATCCGGATGACGGGGGAAGCTGCGTTGCGCAGCGGGGCGGGGCTGGTCCGGGTGCTGACACGCAGTGAAAATATCCCGCCCATTATTACGGCCCGACCAGAGCTGATGGTGCATGAGCTTACGCCGCAGACCCTTGAAGAGAGTCTTGAGTGGGCGGATGTGGTGGTGATTGGCCCGGGACTCGGGCAACAGGCCTGGGGTAAGCAGGCGCTGCAAAAGGTCGAGAATTTTCGTAAACCGATGCTCTGGGATGCCGATGCGCTGAACCTTCTGGCAATCAACCCGGATAAGCGTCACAATCGCATCCTGACGCCACACCCCGGCGAAGCCGCGCGGCTGCTTAACTGCAGCGTGGCAGAAATTGAAAGCGATCGCTTACTTTCTGCTCGCCGTCTGGTAAAACGTTACGGAGGTGTTGCCGTTCTTAAAGGGGCGGGAACCGTCATCGCAAGCGATGAGGCACTGGGCATTCTTGATGCCGGAAATGCGGGCATGGCGAGTGGCGGAATGGGCGATGTGCTTTCAGGCATCATCGGCGCATTGCTCGGGCAGAAACTTCCCCTTTATGATGCAGCCTGTGCCGGCTGCGTGGCTCACGGTGCGGCGGCTGACAGCCTGGCTGCACGGTATGGCACACGCGGTATGCTGGCCACCGATCTTTTTTGCACGCTGCGGCGTGTTGTTAACCCGGATGTGATTGACGTAGAAAATGACTAATCGAGCGATTCCTTTACCTGATGAACAAGCCACTTTAGAACTCGGCAAGCGCGTGGCGCAGGCCTGTCAGGGGGCGACTGTCATTTATCTTTATGGTGATTTAGGTGCGGGTAAAACCACCTTCAGCCGGGGTTTTTTGCAGGCGTTAGGCCATAACGGGAATGTGAAAAGCCCAACCTACACGCTGGTAGAACCGTACACTCTTGAAAATCTCATGGTGTATCACTTCGATTTATACCGACTTGCGGATCCTGAGGAGCTGGAATTTATGGGGATCCGTGATTATTTTGCCAATGATGCCATCTGCCTGGTGGAGTGGCCGCAACAAGGTGCGGGTGTGTTGCCTGACCCGGATGTCGAAATTCACTTAGATTACCAGGCACAAGGGCGTGAGGCGCGCATCAGTGCTGTTTCCTCATCAGGCAGTTCCTTACTGGCGCGTTTAGCCGGTTGAGCGTAGGGATGACGGGATGATAAATCGCGTTAAAGGTTGGTTATTGGCTGCCACAGTGCTGCTGTGCGCGCAGGCTGGTGCAGCAAGCCTCTCGGATATTCAGGTGTCGAACGGGGAGAGTCAGGCCCGGATCACGTTCAGTTTTATGGGCGACCCTGAATATGCTTTTTCTCAACCAGACAGCCGCAGCGTGGCGCTGGATATCAAACAGACGGGTGTGATCCAGGGGTTGCCCTTACAGTTCAGCGGTAACAACCTGGTCAAAAGTATTCGTTCCGGTACGCCAAAAGATAGTCAGTCATTGCGCCTGGTGGTCGATCTGACCGAAAAGGGTAAAACGCGGGCGGTGAAGCAGCAAAACGGCGCGAATTATACGGTGGTCTTTACCATCAATGCCGATGCGCCTCCGCCACCGCCACCGCCGCCGGTTGTGGCGAAACGGGTGGAAGAGCCGGTTTATACCCCGCGCCCGTCTGAACCTGCGCGTAATCCGTTTAAAACCGACAACGATCGCATCACCGGCGTCACCAGCAGTAATACCGTGACGCGCCCGGCGGCCAGCGCGCGTCGGGTGGTCAGCGGTGATAAAGTGATTATCGCCATTGATGCCGGTCATGGCGGGCAGGATCCTGGTGCAATTGGTCCAGGTGGTACGCGCGAAAAAAACGTGACCATCGCCATTGCCCGTAAGCTACGGACGCTGTTGAACGATGACCCGATGTTTAAAGGCGTATTGACCCGTGACGGCGATTATTTTATCTCCGTGATGGGACGCTCAGACGTGGCGCGTAAACAAAATGCTAACTTCCTGGTCTCCATTCATGCGGATGCCGCACCAAACCGTAACGCCACGGGGGCATCGGTGTGGGTGCTGTCAAACCGTCGGGCGAACAGTGAAATGGCTAACTGGCTTGAAGAGCATGAGAAGCAGTCCGAACTGTTGGGTGGTGCGGGCGATGTGCTGGCCAACAGCCAGTCTGACCCGTATCTCAGCCAGGCGGTGCTCGATTTACAGTTCGGTCATTCTCAGCGCGTCGGGTATGATGTCGCCACCAACGTACTGAATCAGCTGCAAGGCATCGGGGCATTGCATAAACGCCGTCCGGAGCATGCGAGCCTTGGGGTTCTGCGTTCGCCGGACATTCCATCGATCCTCGTGGAAACTGGCTTTATCAGTAATAACAGCGAAGAGCGTTTGCTGGGCAGCGACAGCTATCAGCAGCAAATTGCCGAAGCGATTTATAACGGTCTGCGTAAATATTTTGAGGCTCATCCGCTGCAGTCTGCGCCGCAGGGCGGTGCAGCCCAGACGGCCAGCGCCGTGCTGCCGGGTGAAATTACCGCGACCAACTAAGGAGAATTCATGCCGATTCAGGTTCTACCGCCGCAGCTTGCGAACCAAATCGCCGCCGGTGAGGTGGTGGAGCGCCCTGCGTCGGTGGTGAAGGAGCTGGTCGAAAACAGTCTTGATGCGGGAGCCACCCGCATCGATATTGATATCGAACGTGGTGGCGCAAAGCTGATTCGCATTCGGGACAACGGGTGCGGTATCAAAAAAGAGGAGCTGGCGCTGGCGCTGGCGCGTCACGCGACCAGTAAAATCGCCTCTCTGGACGACCTGGAAGCGATCATCAGCCTCGGGTTTCGCGGCGAGGCGCTGGCCAGTATCAGCTCGGTTTCCCGTTTAACGCTGACCTCCCGAACGGCCGAACAGCAGGAAGCCTGGCAAGCCTATGCCGAAGGGCGCGATATGGACGTCACGATTAAACCTGCGGCGCATCCTGTTGGCACGACGCTCGAAGTATTGGATCTCTTCTACAACACTCCCGCCCGCCGTAAGTTTATGCGCACCGAGAAGACCGAATTCGGCCATATCGATGAGATTATCCGCCGTATCGCGCTGGCGCGTTTCGATGTCACCATCAACCTCAGCCACAACGGCAAGGTGATGCGTCAGTACCGCGCGGTAGCGGAGGGCGGGCAGAAAGAGCGTCGTCTGGGGGCAATCTGCGGTACGCCGTTTCTGGAACAGGCGCTGGCCATTGAATGGCAGCACGGTGATTTGGCCTTACGCGGTTGGGTTGCCGACCCGAACGCCAGCAGCGCCGCCTTCGCGGAGATCCAGTATTGCTACGTTAACGGCCGCATGATGCGCGACCGTCTGATCAACCACGCCATTCGTCAGGCCTGTGAAGATAAGCTCGGCGCGGATCAGCAGCCTGCGTTTGTGCTTTATCTGGAAATCGACCCGCATCAGGTTGATGTTAACGTCCATCCTGCCAAGCATGAAGTTCGGTTCCATCAGTCGCGGCTGGTGCACGATTTCATCTATCAGGGCGTGTTGAGCGTTTTGCAGCAGCAGGTTGAACCCACGCTGCCGCTGGAAAAAGAAGAGCCCGCTCCGCGTCCAATACCGGAAAACCGTGTTGCGGCGGGGCGTAACCATTTTGCCGAGCCCGCTGTCGCGCGTGAACCGGAAGCGCCACGTTTCTCGTCGGCAGGAAGCGCGCCGCGACCCACCGGTGCGAACTATCCCAACGCTCAGCCCGGCTATCAAAAGCAGCAGGGGGCGTTGTACCGCAAACTGCTGGAAACCCCCGCAGTTACGCGTAAAGAGCACAGTGAGGTACAAACGCCTTCGCTGGAAGGGCATAGTCAGAGCTTTGGCCGGGTGCTGACGATTATTGCGCCGGATATGGCGTTACTCGAACGCGAGGGCAAGCTCATGCTCCTGGCCCTGCCGGTTGCAGAACGCTGGCTAAAACAGGTGCAACTGACCCCAGGAGAAAACGCGGCTTGTGCGCAACCGCTTTTGATCCCGGTTCGACTAAAAATATCCACTGAAGAAACAAGGGTACTGCAGCGCGCAGAGGCCCAACTGGCGCAGATGGGGATTGAAATGGTACTGGAATCACAGCATGTGACAATTCGCGCAGTGCCTTTACCCTTACGCCAACAAAATTTACAAAACTTGATTCCTGAACTGATAGGCTACCTGGCGCAACAAACAACGTTTGATGCCGCCAACACCGCGCAGTGGATCGCCCGCCATTTGGCCAGCGAACATACGCCGTGGAGTATGGCGCAGGCGATTAGCGTGCTGGCAGAGGTGGAACGCCTTTGCCCGCATCTGGTGAAAGCACCGCCGGGTGGATTATTACAACCTGTTGATTTACAAACGGCGATGACTGCCCTTAAAGATGATTGATGTCAGTAAGGCGAGCCTGCCTAAGGCGATTTTTTTGATGGGCCCTACGGCCTCCGGCAAAACGGCGTTGGCCATTGAGCTACGTAAAGTTTTGCCCGTAGAGTTGATTAGTGTCGATTCTGCCCTCATCTACCGAGGAATGGACATCGGCACGGCGAAGCCCGACGCAGACGAACTGCGCGCGGCTCCGCATCGTTTGCTGGACATTCTCGACCCGGCGCAGGCCTACTCCGCAGCGGATTTTCGCCGCGATGCCTTAGCCGAGATGGCCGAGATAACGGCGGCGGGACGTATACCGCTGTTGGTTGGCGGCACCATGCTCTATTTCAAGGCGTTGCTGGAGGGGCTCTCTCCTCTGCCATCGGCGGACCCTGAAATAAGAGCAAAAATCGAACAGCAGGCGGCAGAGCAGGGATGGGACGTTTTGCATCAGCAACTGGCAGAGATTGACCCGGTTGCCGCGGCACGGATCCATCCAAATGATCCGCAAAGGCTTTCCCGGGCACTGGAAGTTTTTTTCATTTCGGGTAAAACTTTAACGGAACTGACGCAAACGTCAGGAGACGCTCTGCCGTATCAGGTGCATCAGTTCGCTATCGCCCCGGCGAGCCGTGAACTGCTCCATCAACGAATTGAGCAGCGTTTTCATCAGATGTTGGCTTCAGATTTTGAAGCAGAAGTGCGGGCGTTATTTGCCCGTGGAGATTTGCATACGGACATGCCTTCCGTTCGTTGTGTGGGATACCGCCAGATGTGGTCATATCTTGAAGGCGAGATTTCATATGATGAAATGGTTTATAGAGGTGTTTGCGCCACGAGACAGTTAGCGAAGCGCCAGATCACCTGGTTGCGCGGTTGGGAAGGGGTTCACTGGTTAGACAGCGAAAAACCGCAACAGGCGCTAAACGAAGTGATTGAGGTTATTGGTGATATCGCTCACTGAATGTGTACAATTGAGACGTATCGTGCGCAATTTTTCAGAATCGCAAGGTTCTAAGTACAAAACAAGCATATAAGGAAAAGATAGAATGGCTAAGGGGCAATCTTTACAAGATCCGTTCCTGAACGCATTGCGTCGGGAACGTGTTCCAGTTTCTATTTATTTGGTGAATGGTATTAAGCTGCAAGGTCAGATTGAGTCTTTCGATCAGTTCGTGATCCTGTTGAAAAACACGGTCAGCCAGATGGTCTACAAGCACGCTATTTCTACTGTTGTTCCGTCCCGTCCGGTATCTCATCACAGCAATAACGCTGGCGGCGGCACTGGTAGTAACTACCATCATGGCAGCAACGCGCAGGGTTCTTCTGCTCCTGCGCAGGACAGCGACGAGACCGAATAAGGTTTCGCACTGTTATCCACACGGGGAGCCAGGGATCCTGCGTTCCCCGCTGATATTTTTAGAGGGTTTTACGCTTGTTTGACCGTTATGATGCCGGTGAGCAGGCGGTGCTGGTACACATCTATTTTTCGCAAGACAAAGATATGGAAGACCTCCAGGAGTTTGAATCTCTGGTCTCTTCCGCCGGTGTCGAAGCAATGCAGGTGATTACCGGTAGCCGTAAAGCGCCGCACCCAAAGTATTTTGTTGGTGAAGGTAAAGCAGTAGAAATTGCGGATGCCGTAAAAGCAACCGGTGCGTCAGTCGTGTTGTTTGATCATGCGCTGTCTCCGGCTCAGGAGCGTAACCTGGAAGCGCTTTGCGAATGCCGTGTTATCGATCGCACGGGGTTGATTTTAGATATTTTTGCTCAGCGTGCACGTACCCACGAGGGTAAGCTGCAGGTTGAGCTGGCGCAGTTGCGCCATCTGGCCACGCGTCTTGTACGTGGCTGGACCCACCTTGAACGACAAAAAGGCGGGATTGGTTTGCGCGGTCCGGGTGAAACCCAGCTCGAAACCGACCGCCGTTTGCTGCGCGGCCGTATTACCCAGATCCTCTCTCGTCTGGAAAGAGTCGAGAAACAGCGTGAGCAGGGACGTCGGGCGCGTACGAAAGCCGACATCCCGACGGTGTCGCTGGTGGGGTATACCAACGCCGGTAAATCCACCCTGTTTAACCAGATTACCGAGGCCCAGGTCTATGCCGCAGACCAGCTGTTTGCGACCCTGGACCCAACGTTGCGTCGTATCGATGTGGCGGATGTGGGTGAAACCGTGCTGGCGGATACCGTAGGGTTTATCCGCCACCTGCCGCATGATCTGGTGGCCGCGTTTAATGCCACCCTGCAGGAGACGCGTCAGGCGACCCTGCTGCTGCACGTGATTGATGCTGCAGATGTCCGCGTGCAGGAAAACATCGACGCGGTGAATGTGGTGCTCGAAGAGATCGAGGCCCACGAGATCCCAACGCTGTTGGTGATGAACAAGATCGACATGCTGGATGATTTTGAGCCGCGTATCGATCGTGATGAAGAGAACAAACCAATTCGGGTCTGGCTTTCCGCCCAGACCGGTATTGGCGTGCCACTGCTTTTCCAGGCTTTGACAGAACGTCTTTCCGGTGAGGTAGCCCAGCACACGCTGCGACTGCCACCACAGGAAGGCAGGCTGCGCAGCCGGTTTTATCAGCTTCAGGCGATAGAAAAAGAGTGGATGGAGGATGACGGCAGCGTGGGGATGCAGGTGCGTATGCCGATCGTTGACTGGCGTCGCCTCTGTAAACAAGAACCTGCGCTGGTCGACTATATCGTCTGATCGGAAAGGGGATGCCTGAATAATTCGCCCTTGCATAACAAATATGGAGCATATACATGGCGTGGAATCAGCCCGGTAATAACGGACAGGACCGCGACCCGTGGGGAAGCAGCAATAATCAAGGCGGCAACTCTGGGGGAAATGGCAACAAAGGTGGTCGCGATCAGGGGCCGCCGGATCTGGATGATATCTTCCGCAAGCTAAGCAAGAAGCTTGGTGGGCTTGGTGGAGGAAAAGGGTCTGGCTCGGGTGGCAATTCTACCCAGGGCCCGCGCCCGCAAATGGGTGGTCGCATCGTGGGCATTGTGGCCGCTGCCGTGGTCATCATCTGGGCTGCCAGCGGGTTCTACACCATTAAAGAAGCCGAGCGCGGCGTGGTCACCCGTTTTGGTAAGTTCAGCCATCTGGTTGAGCCGGGCCTGAACTGGAAACCGACCTTCATTGACGACGTCACTGCTGTGAACGTGGAGTCGGTGCGTGAGCTGGCCGCTTCCGGCGTGATGCTTACCTCTGATGAGAACGTAGTGCGCGTTGAGATGAACGTGCAATATCGTGTTACGGACCCAGAACGTTATCTGTTTAGCGTGACCAGTGCCGATGACAGCCTGCGTCAGGCGACCGACAGCGCCTTGCGTGGCGTGATCGGTAAATACACCATGGACCGCATTCTGACTGAAGGTCGTACCGTTATTCGTAGCGATACCCAGCGTGAGCTGGAAGAGACCATTCGTCCGTACAACATGGGTATCACCCTGCTGGACGTCAACTTCCAGGCTGCTCGTCCGCCGGAAGAGGTGAAAGCCGCGTTTGATGACGCGATTGCCGCGCGTGAGAACGAACAGCAGTACATCCGTGAAGCGGAAGCGTACGCCAACGAAGTTCAGCCACGTGCTAACGGTCAGGCGCAGCGTATTCTTGAAGAAGCACGCGCGTATAAGACCCAGACCATCCTGGAAGCGCAGGGTGAGGTGGCTCGTTTCGCGAAAATTCTGCCGGAATATAAAGCGGCTCCGGAAATTACCCGCGAGCGTCTCTATATCGAAACCATGGAAAAAGTGCTGAGCCATACACGTAAAGTGCTGGTTAACGACAGCAAAGGTGGAAACCTGATGGTACTGCCGCTGGATCAGATGCTGAAAGGCGGTTCTGCACCGGCAGCAAAAGATAACAGCGGTGCGAATAACCTGCTGCGTCTGCCACCTGCATCGTCCGGTAGCTCCAGCGCAACAACCACGCCTTCTTCGAACGATGGTGACATTATGGACCAACGCCGTGCTAACGCGCAGCGTAACGACTACCAGCGTCAGGGGGAATAAGGATGCGTAAGTCAGTTATTGCGATCATCGTCATCGTACTGGTCGTACTTTATACCTCTATCTTTGTGGTGAAAGAGGGCGAGCGCGGGATTAAGTTCCAGTTCAGCAGCGTCGTCCGTGACAGTGACAAGCGTCCGGTGATTTATGAGCCGGGTCTGCACTTCAAGGTTCCTTTTATCCAGTCAGTGAAGACGCTTGATGCGCGTATCCAGACCATGGATAACCAGGCCGACCGTTTCGTGACTAAAGAGAAGAAAGACCTGATCGTTGACTCTTATATCAAGTGGCGTATCAGTGATTTCAGCCGTTACTTCCTGGCAACGGGCGGCGGTGATGTTTCTCAGGCGGAAGTGCTGTTGAAACGTAAATTCTCTGACCGTCTGCGTTCTGAAATTGGTCGTCTGGATGTGAAAGACATCGTGACCGACTCTCGTGGTCGTCTGACGCTGGAAGTGCGCGATGCGCTGAACTCCGGCACCGCGGGTACGGAAGACGAAGTTGAAACGCCAGCAGCGGACGATGCAATTGCTAAAGCGGCGGAACGTGTTCAGGCTGAAACCAATGGTAAAGTGCCTGTAATCAACCCGAACAGTATGGCTGCGCTGGGTATCGAAGTGGTGGATGTGCGTATTAAGCAGATCAACCTGCCGGCGGAAGTGTCTGAGGCGATTTACAACCGTATGCGCGCCGAGCGTGAAGCGGTAGCCCGTCGTCACCGTTCACAGGGTCAGGAAGAAGCGGAAAAACTGCGTGCAGCCGCGGACTACGAAGTGACCAAGACGCTGGCGGAATCTGAGCGTCAGGGCCGTATCCTGCGTGGTGAAGGTGATGCGGAAGCCGCGAAACTGTTCGCCGATGCGTTTAGCCAGGATCCAGACTTCTACGCCTTTATCCGTAGCCTGCGCGCTTACGAGAATAGCTTCCAGAGCAACCAGGATGTGATGGTGCTCAGCCCGGACAGCGATTTCTTCCGTTATATGAAGACGCCGACTAACGCAACGCGATAAACTCAGTCTCGTTTGAGTATTCAAACCACCGCTCTTAACGGAGCGGTGGTTTTCTTTTATAAGGATTAAAAATGAATTCAACGATCTGGCTGGCACTGGCGCTGGTTTTAGTCCTGGAAGGTCTGGGCCCGATGCTCTATCCGCGCGCCTGGCGTCGCATGATCGCCACCCTGAGCCAGTTGCCGGATAATATTTTGCGCCGATTCGGCGGCGGTCTTGTGGTTGCTGGCATTGTTATCTACTACATGTTGAGGAAAACGATTGGCTGATCAAAAAGTGATCGGTTTTGGCATATTTTGGGGTCAAAAAGTGCTGTATATCTGAAAAAGCGATGGTAGAATCCATTTTTAAGCAAACGGTGATTTTGAAAAAAATGGGTAACAACGTCGTCGTACTGGGCACCCAATGGGGTGACGAAGGTAAAGGGAAGATTGTTGATCTTCTGACTGAACGGGCTAAATATGTTGTACGCTACCAGGGCGGTCACAACGCAGGCCATACTCTCGTAATCAACGGTGAAAAAACCGTCCTCCATCTTATTCCATCAGGCATTCTCCGCGAAAACGTCACCAGCATCATCGGTAACGGCGTAGTGCTGTCTCCGGCTGCGCTGATGAAAGAGATGAAAGGTCTGGAAGACCGTGGTATCCCGGTTCGCGAGCGTCTGCTGCTCTCCGAAGCCTGCCCGCTGATCCTTGATTATCACGTGGCGCTGGACGTTGAGCGTGAAAAAGCGCGTGGCGCGAAAGCGATCGGCACCACCGGTCGTGGTATCGGCCCGGCTTATGAAGACAAAGTGGCTCGTCGCGGTCTGCGCGTGGGCGACCTGTTCGATAAAGCCACCTTCGCTGAAAAACTGAAAGAAGTGATGGAATATCACAACTTCCAGTTGGTGAACTTCTACAAAGCAGACGCTGTTGACTACCAGAAAGTGCTGGATGATGTCATGGCGATTGCAGACATTCTGACCGGCATGGTAGTTGATGTGTCCGATCTGCTGGACCAGGCGCGCAAGCGTGGCGATTTCGTCATGTTCGAAGGTGCGCAGGGTACGCTGCTGGATATCGACCACGGTACCTATCCGTACGTAACCTCCTCTAACACCACCGCAGGTGGCGTGGCGACCGGCTCTGGCCTGGGTCCACGTTATGTGGATTACGTTCTGGGCATCATCAAAGCGTACTCCACTCGCGTGGGTGCGGGTCCATTCCCGACCGAGCTGTTTGATGAAACCGGCGAGTTCCTGTGCAAGCAAGGTAACGAGTTTGGCGCGACCACCGGTCGTCGTCGTCGTACCGGCTGGCTGGATGCAGTGGCTGTGCGTCGTGCAGTGCAGATCAACTCCCTGTCTGGCTTCTGCCTGACCAAACTGGACGTCCTGGACGGCCTGAAAGAGGTGAAAATCTGCGTCGGTTACCGCATGCCGGATGGCCGTGAAGTGACCACCACTCCGCTGGCTGCTGATGACTGGGAAGGTATCGAGCCAATCTACGAAACCATGCCAGGCTGGTCTGAGACCACTTTCGGTGTGAAAGAGCGTAGCGGCCTGCCACAGGCAGCGCTGGATTACATCAAGCGCATTGAAGAACTGACCGAAGTGCCGATCGACATTATCTCTACCGGCCCGGATCGTACTGAAACGATGATCCTGCGCGACCCGTTCGACGCATAATCTTCGTGACTGCTGGCCTGCGGGAAAACCCGTAGGCCGGATAAGCGTAGCGCCATCCGGCGACCGCTCCTGGATATCCGCTTTTTCGCCCCGTCTGTCAAATAAATTAGCCCCTAACTATCTGGCTGGTTTATCATCATTAATGAATATCTCTGCGGTTTTACCGCGTTTTCCCTTTTTTCCTGAGGTTGATGTGCAGTTAACAAGTTTCACCGATTACGGCTTACGCGCGCTAATCTACATGGCGTCGTTACCCGATGGGAAAATGACCAGTATCTCTGAAGTGACAGAGGTCTACGGCGTGTCCCGTAATCATATGGTCAAAATAATCAATCAACTTAGTCGTGCCGGATACGTTGCTGCCGTCCGCGGGAAAAATGGTGGGATCCGTCTCGGTAAACCGGCGCAAAGTATTCGTATTGGGGATGTGGTGCGTGAACTGGAACCCTTGTCTCTGGTGAACTGCAGCAGTGAGTTCTGCCACATTACCCCCGCTTGTCGCCTGAAACAGGCGCTTTCTCTGGCCGTGCAAAGTTTTCTTAAGGAACTGGATAACTACACGCTGGCCGATTTGGTTGAAGAGAATCAACCGCTTTATAAATTATTGCTGGTGGAATGAAGAAAATTTCCACCGGAGCTGACAACGGAGGAACCGATATGTCACATGATCCTTTCCAGGAACGCGAAGCTGAAAAATACGCGAATCCTATCCCCAGCCGCGAGTTCATCATTGAACACTTAACAAAACGCGAAAAACCCGCCAATCGTGAAGAACTTGCTGTTGAATTAAACATTGAAGGTGAAGAGCAAACTGAAGCCCTTCGCCGCCGCCTGCGCGCCATGGAGCGCGACGGGCAACTGGTCTTTACCCGCCGCCAGTGCTATGCGCTGCCAGAACGCCTCGACCTGTTGAAAGGGACCGTCATTGGTCACCGCGACGGTTACGGTTTTTTGCGCATAGAGGGCCGCAAAGACGACCTCTACCTCTCATCCGAACAGATGAAGATGTGTATTCACGGCGACCAGATCCTGGCGCAACCGTTGGGTGCCGATCGTAAAGGCCGTCGCGAAGCACGCGTGGTTCGCGTGCTGGTGCCAAAAACCAGCCAGATCGTTGGCCGCTACTTTACCGATGCCGGTGTAGGCTTTGTGGTACCGGATGACAGCCGTCTGAGCTTCGATATCCTGATCCCGCCTGAAGAGGTGATGGGCGCGCGCATGGGCTTTGTGGTAGTAGTGGAACTTACCCAACGTCCAACGCGTCGCACCAAAGCGGTAGGTAAAATCGTCGAAGTGCTGGGCGATAACATGGGTACCGGCATGGCTGTTGATATGGCCCTGCGTACGCATGAGATCCCTTACATCTGGCCAAAAGCGGTTGAAGAGCAGATTGTGGGTCTGAAGGAAGAGGTGCCGGAAGAGTCCAAAGCGGGGCGCGTGGATCTCCGCAGTTTGCCGCTGGTCACCATTGATGGTGAAGATGCCCGCGACTTCGATGACGCCGTATACTGCGAGAAAAAACGTGGCGGCGGCTGGCGTCTGTGGGTTGCTATCGCCGACGTGAGCTATTACGTTCGTCCCCATACGCCGCTCGATAACGAAGCGCGCAGCCGTGGTACGTCGGTTTACTTCCCGTCTCAGGTGGTACCGATGCTGCCGGAAGTGCTTTCCAACGGCCTCTGTTCCCTGAACCCGCAGGTTGATCGCCTGTGTATGGTTTGCGAGATGACCATCTCCAGTAAAGGTCGCTTAACCGGTTATAAATTCTACGAAGCGGTAATGAGCTCCCATGCGCGTCTGACCTATACCAAGGTCTGGCATATGCTGCAGGGCGATCAGGATCTGCGTGAACAGTATGCGCCGCTGGTGAAGCACATCGAAGAGTTGCATAACCTCTACAAAACGCTGGATCAGGCACGTGAAGAACGCGGCGGGATCTCGTTTGAGAGCGAAGAGGCGAAGTTCATTTTCAACGCTGAACGCCGCATTGAGCGTATTGAACAGACCCAGCGTAACGATGCGCATAAGCTGATCGAAGAGTGTATGATCCTGGCGAACATCTCGGCGGCCCGTTTTGTCGAGAAAGCTAAAGAGCCGGCGCTGTTCCGTATCCACGATAAACCGTCGACGGAAGCCATTACCGCGTTCCGCTCCGTACTGGCTGAACTCGGTCTGGAGCTGCCTGGCGGTAACAAGCCAGAGCCGCGCGATTATGCCGAGCTGCTGGAATCCATTGGCGATCGTCCGGATGCAGAAATGCTGCAGACCATGCTGCTGCGCTCCATGAAGCAGGCGATTTACGACCCGGAAAACCGGGGTCACTTCGGTCTGGCGCTGCAGTCTTACGCGCACTTTACATCGCCGATCCGCCGTTATCCGGACCTGTCTTTGCACCGTGCGATCAAGTATCTGCTGGCGCAGGAGCAGGGCCATAAAGGAAACACGACTGAAACCGGCGGGTACCACTATTCAATGGAAGAGATGCTGCAGCTTGGCCAGCACTGTTCCATGACCGAACGCCGTGCCGATGAAGCGACGCGCGAAGTCTCTGACTGGCTGAAATGCGACTTTATGCTGGATCAGGTCGGTAACATTTTCAAAGGTGTTATCGCCAGCGTGACCGGGTTTGGTTTCTTTGTTCGCCTTGACGAGCTGTTTATCGACGGTCTGGTGCATGTCTCCAGCCTCGATAACGACTATTATCGTTTCGACCAGGTTGGACAGCGCCTGATTGGTGAATCGGGTGGACAGACCTATCGCCTTGGCGATCGGGTGGAAGTCAAAGTCGAAGCCGTCAACATGGACGAGCGTAAGATTGACTTCAGTCTGATCTCCAGCGAGCGCGCGCCGCGCAACGTAGGTAAAACCGCGCGTGAGAAGGCGAAAAAAGGCGGTAACGGCAACGCGAGCGGCAAACGTCGTCAGGCGGGTAAGAAAGTGAACTTCGAGCCAGACAGCGCCTTCCGCGGTGAGAAAAAGCAGAAGCCAAAAGCGGCGAAGAAAGAGGCTCGCAAGGCGAAAAAGCCGTCCGCGAAAACACAGAAAATTGCTGCTGCGACCAAAGCGAAGCGCGCAGCGAAGAAACAGCAGGCGGAGTAAATTCTCCCCTCACCCTGACCCTCTCCCCACTGGGGAGAGGGGGAAATACCTTTTATGAGAATCATCAATGAGTGAAATGATTTACGGCATCCACGCGGTGCAGGCCCTGCTGGAGCGCGCACCGGAGCGTTTTCAGGAAGTGTTCATTCTGAAAGGGCGTGAAGACAAACGTCTGATGCCGCTGATCCACGCACTGGAAGCGCAGGGCGTGGTGATCCAGCTGGCCAACCGCCAGTTCCTGGATGAGAAAAGTGAAGGCGCGGTTCACCAGGGGATTATTGCCCGCGTGAAGCCAGGCCGTCAGTATCAGGAAAACGATCTGCCGGATCTGATCGCCGCACTGGATAACCCGTTCTTCCTGATCCTTGATGGCGTGACCGATCCGCACAACCTCGGCGCGTGCCTGCGCAGCGCCGATGCGGCGGGCGTGCACGCGGTGATCGTACCGAAAGATCGTTCTGCACAACTGAACGCAACGGCGAAGAAAGTGGCCTGCGGTGCAGCGGAAAACGTTCCGCTGATCCGCGTCACCAACCTGGCGCGCACCATGCGTATGCTGCAGGAAGAGAATATCTGGATCGTCGGTACCGCCGGTGAAGCAGATCATACTCTGTATCAGAGCAAAATGACCGGCCGTCTGGCGCTGGTAATGGGTGCGGAAGGTGAAGGCATGCGTCGCCTGACGCGTGAGCACTGCGACGAGCTGATAAGCATCCCGATGGCGGGCAGCGTGTCGTCCCTGAACGTTTCTGTTGCAACGGGTATTTGCCTGTTTGAAGCGGTACGTCAGCGCGGCGAATAAACAGCAAGGCCGTCCTGTGGACGGCCTTTTGTGTTTTATCTCTCTCCCGGTGGGTGAGGGCACCAGACGGTGACAACCTTACTCCTCTAACGCCCGCAAATGGTCATCCTTCCTGAGCGTCATCAGCGCCACAATACTCACGACCGCCGTCGCCATCACGTAATATGCCGGAATGTCGAGGTTTCCCGTCTCCTTAATCAACCCGGTAATAATAAGCCCCGCACACCCCGAGAAAATGGCATTCGACAAGGAATACGCCAGACCAAGCCCGGTATAGCGTACACGCGTCGGGAACATCTCTGAGAGCATTGCCGGCCCTGGACCTGCCAGCATGCCCACCAGACCGCCAGCTATCAATACCACGATCGCTTTTACCGCGAGGGTACTGGACTCCGCCTGCAGAATTTTCAGCAGCGGCAGGGCGAGGATCAGCAGTAACGCGGTGGCGATAATCATCACCGTGCGGCGGCCAATCCTGTCGCTCAGGATCCCCGACGGAATAATGGTGAGCGCAAAGCCGACATTCGAAATCACGGCTATCAACAGTGCCTGGTTAAATCCGGTGTGCAGTGCCGATTGCAGATAGGTTGGCATAATCACCAGATAGGTATATCCCGCCGCCGACCAGACCATCACCCGGCCAATTCCCATCACGATCGCTTTAATTGTGGCGACGGTACTGGCCTGCGCGATCAGCGGTTTTTCCTGCTGCTGCACGAAGCTCGGCGTCTCTTCCATACTCACCCGCAACCAGAGCGCCACCACCCCCATAGGCAGGGCCAGGAAAAATGGGATACGCCAGCCCCAGTCGTGCAGGGCTTCCGGTGTCAGTAAGGCAGAAAGCAAGGCGACAATACCCGCGCCCGCTAATAGCCCCAGCGCCACCGTGAACGATTGCCATGCGCCATACAGACCACGTTTACCGCGTGGTGCAAATTCCGTCATCAAGGAAACCGCACCACCGTACTCACCCCCCGCGAACAATCCCTGCAGGATGCGCAGCAACGTAACGATCAGCGGCGCAGCGATACTGATGCTGGCATAGACTGGCACAACACCGATGGCGGCGGTGGCGAGCGTCATCAGCACCAGCACAATAATCAGCGTCGGTTTGCGGCCAATCCGGTCGCCGATGCGGCCAAACACCACCGCCCCCAGTGGGCGGAAAAAGAAAGCGATGGCAAACGAGGCGTAGGTGAGGATCAGGCTGGTCAGCCCCGACTCGCCTTCAAGCTGGAAGAAGTTTTTTGCAATCACGGTGGCCAGAAAGCCGTAGACCGCAAACTCATACCACTCGATGAAATTACCAATGGAGCCTGCAATTAACGCACGCTTATGCGCATTCGGTTGCATAACTTTCCTCACTGAAAGGGGTAAGAATAAATTATTCAATAAAAGTGAAGTGATGAAATAGTTTATTCTTATGTTCTGTGAGCTATTTCACGAATGATATCAGCGGGATCGCTACCGTGTGACCTTACTCCCATGCAGCGTGCACAGGGTCTGTCCATACTTATCTTCATTGCCACTGAAGGAGGGAGACAGCATGCACTGGCAAACACATACCGTTTTTAACCAACCCGCACCGCTTTCGAACAGCAACCTTTTTCTCTCTGATTGTGCCCTGCGTGACGCGGTGGCCCGCGAAGGCGCGGAGTGGGATAGCGAGTTGCTGGCTAGTATCGGCCAGCAGTTAGGTACGGCGGAGTCGCTGGAGCTTGGCAGGCTGGCGAACGTCAATCCGCCGGAGTTACTTCGCTATGACCCCACCGGTGAGCGGCTGGATGATGTCCGTTTTCACCCCGCCTGGCATCTTCTGATGCAGGGGCTGTGCGCTAACCGGGTGCATAACCTGGCGTGGGAAGAGGAGGCGCGTAAAGGCTCCTTTGTCGCTCGCGCCGCGCGCTTCGTGTTGCATGCTCAGGTTGAGGCCGGAACGCTGTGCCCCGTGACCATGACGTTTGCCGCCACGCCGCTGCTGCAACAGGCGCTCCCTGAACCTTTTCAGAACTGGCTCACGCCGCTACTGAGCGATCGTTATGATCCTCACCTTGCCCCTGGAGCCCAAAAGCGCGGCCTGCTGATCGGCATGGGGATGACGGAAAAACAGGGCGGATCGGACGTGCTCAGCAACACTACCAAAGCAGAAAAGTGCAGCGACGGCAGCTACCGGCTGGTGGGTCATAAATGGTTTTTCTCCGTGCCACAAAGCGATGCGCATCTGGTGCTGGCGCAGGCGAAAGGCGGGTTGTCCTGCTTTTTTGTTCCTCGCTTTTTGCCTGACGGGCAGCGCAACGCCGTGCGCCTGGAGCGGCTGAAAGACAAGCTCGGCAACCGCTCTAACGCCAGCAGTGAAGCGGAGTTTCTGGATGCGTCCGGCTGGCTGTTAGGGGAAGAGGGGGAAGGGGTACGACAGATCCTCCGCATGGGCGGGTTAACGCGTTTTGACTGTGCTCTGGGCAGCCATGGGTTGATGCGTCGGGCATTATCCGTGGCGCTGTACCACGCCCATCAGCGGCAGACGTTCGGGAAAAACCTCATCGATCAGCCGCTGATGCGCGACGTCCTGAGCCGCATGGCGCTGGTGCTGGAGGGGCAAACGGCGCTGCTGTTTCGCCTTGCCCGGGCGTGGGATAAACGCGCCGATCCGCAGGAGGCGGCCTGGGCGCGGCTTTTCACACCAGCCGCGAAATTCAGCGTCTGCAAAGCGGGTATCCCGTTCGTGGCAGAGGCGATGGAGGTGTTGGGCGGCATCGGGTACTGTGAGGAGAGTGAACTCCCCCGCCTGTATCGCGAGATGCCGGTGAATAGCATCTGGGAAGGCTCAGGGAACATCATGTGTCTGGATGTTCTGCGCGTTCTGGCGAAGCAGCCGGGTATGTTCGATCTGCTGGCAGAGGATTTTGCGCAGGTGAAAGGTCAGGACAGACACTTCGATCGCAGCTGGCGGCAGTTGCAGCAAAAACTGCGTAAACCGCAGGAGGCGCAGGGGCGGGAGATTGCGCATCAGCTATTCCTGCTGGGCGCCGGAAGCCAGATGCTGCGGCACGCCTCTCCGCCCGTCGCGCAGGCGTGGTGCCGCATGATGCTGGATACCCGTGGCGGCACGCTGATGACAGAGCAGGTTCAAAGCGATCTTCTGCTACGCGCCACGGGCAGGGTAGGCTAGTTTTTAAGCTGGAACAGGCTCACCAGTTGAGTGAGGTGCGACCCTTTCTCGCGCAGTGATTGTGCGGTTTGCTCGCTGCGCGAGACGCGATCGGCGTTGATGTGGGAGGCTTCACCAATATGGGTCATGGCCAGATTCACCTGACGGATCCCCGCCGACTGTTCGCGGGATGCATGGTTAATCTCGGTCACCAGTTGGTTGATGTTATCGATGTGCGCGATGATGGCATCCATCGCCAGACGCGTCTGCTCTGAGAGCGCATGGCCTTCACTCACCTTGTTCAGCGTGTCGCCAATCAGCTGCTCAATCTCTTTCACCGCATTAGCGCTGCGTGCCGCCAGGGCGCGCACTTCCTGCGCGACCACAGCAAACCCTTTTCCGTGTTCGCCGGCGCGTGCTGCTTCAACCGCTGCATTAAGCGCCAGAATGTTAGTCTGGAAAGCAATCGACTCAATCACGCGCGTGATGTCCTCGATGCGCTTTGAGGCGTCGCGAATATCGTCCATGGTGGAGACTGCGTTCGTCACCGTCTCGCCCCCCTGATGCACCGCGCGTGAGGTTTCCCCCACCAGCTGCTGCGTCTGTTCCATATTGGCCGCGTTTTGCTGCACGGTTGCGGCGAGTTGTTCCATACTCGCGGAGGTCTCTTCAACGCTACTGGCCTGTTTGTTGATCTGCTCTGAGATCTCACCGGTATCAGAGGCCAGGGCGTTAGTGCCCAGATGGATCTCGCCTGCGGCTTCGCGTACCTGCAGGACAATCTTTTGCAGACCGCCGCCGATCCCGTTGATGGCGTCGATAAGCTGGCCAACCTCATCCTGGCGGGTAACGGACAGGCTGGCACGCAGATCGCCTGCCGCATATTGTCGGGCAAGATGAATGACGTTACGCAACGGGCGCGTCAGCATGCGACGAATGATGATGACAAACAGCGCGGCAAACAGGACTGACAGCACCACGCCTGCCAGCAGGAAGCGATCCCGCATCGTGGTGACGCTTGAAAGCAGGACCGATTTATCCACTTCCCCCACAATGGTCCAGTTCCAGCCTGGCAGCGGCGTATAGGCCATTTTCAGTATGCGACCATCCTCACTTGTGCGTTCCAGCGTGCCCGGGGTATTGCTCAGCAACTGCTGCTGGGTGGCGCTGTCCCACTCAGGAAGCTGGCCTTCCCGGTTCGAGTGGAAAAGGAACTGTCCGCGCGTTTTACCGTTGCTGCGATCCAGCACGAAGAAGTGTCCGCTGTCACCTAAACGACGATTGAGGATTTTTTCGCGCATCACGTTCCAGGAGTGGGTGATATCCACACCAACAAAAATGATCCCAATGACCTGGCCTTCTGCGTTTTTGAACGGCTGATACTGGGTGATATAGCGCTTGCCGAACAGCAACGCCAGACCGCGATAGACCTCGCCTTTGGTGACGGCCGCATAGGCCGGACTGGCTGTGTCCAGAACGGTACCCATTGCCCGATCGCCGTTCTCTTTGCGCAGGGAGGTGGCGACACGGACAAAGTCATTACCGCTACGCACAAACAGGGTCGAGATTGCCCCTGTACGCGTCAGGAAGTCGTCAGAAAGTGCATTGTTTTCATGCAGGCCCGTTTCACTCCCTTTCAGAAGGGGAACGCTAAGCCCGTTAATGGTCTGGAGTTGACTGCTGTCGACGCTCAAAGGCTGCGGTAAAAAGGTGGTGAACAGCCGGGTATAGCTCTCGACCTCTTCGCTCAGACTGGTGTTAAACATCTGTACCATATCAACCATACCGGTGGACTGGTTATGCAGGTCTTCTACCGCAAGGGCTTCAAGCTGCTGGCTGGCTTTATGGCTGAGCAGAAAAGTGAAAAGCAGAAACAGCGTGGCGACACTCACGCCGGTAAGAAGCGATAGCTTTGCGCCCAGACCCGCACGGCGAAAAAAGGTGATCATAAATTGCTCATTATTGAAAAGGTATGGCTTTTCAACGGCAGGACAGAGCTAACATTTACTTAAATAATGTAACAAAATGTTATCAAATTGTTTTTAATGGGGTTGAAAGAAGATAAAAAATTTGCAAAAACGAAAAGCCACTAAAAATAAGTGGCTTTTATCGGAGGTGATTAGACGTAGAGAATAGCCTGTACGCGCCAATGATCGCTGCGGTTATCTTCCTGCATCTGAATAATTCGATACCAGGAAGCGCCCTGTTCATCGGCTTTTAGTGCCACGACACGTTCAACATCTTGCGGGCTCCCCGAAATGTTATTGACGGAGATCTGGCCAATTTCATTAAGGCCAGTGACGCAATCAGCACTGGCGAATTCTGCTGACTGTGCAGTCGTGCTCACAAGGCCTACTGAGAGCAACAGAGAGGTCAAAGCAAGAGTTCGTTTCATTGTCAGCTCCATTTCACATTTCTCCGGTATCCGCCGGGCACTCCTTCGCAAATAAACTCACTTCCATTGTCGCGGGCATGGAGTTTATTGTGGACAGGAAAATGTCTATGGACGCAAAGCAGTGTAAATGTCGTTCAAATGAAGATCGTTATTTACGGTACAAAATAGCCTGTGAATACCACTGTCCCGTAATGATGGTTTCATCGATCATAATGATGACGTAATAATCTGCTTTGGCGGCGGCAGCTTGCGCCTTTATTGACTCCTCTGCGTCATCCGGGGATCCGCGAACCAGCGCGGAGACGGTACCCATTCGTTGTAATCCTTCCGTCTGATTACGACGAATCTCCTGCGGATGGTCGGCGACCGGGGGAGCGGGTTGCGGTGTCCCCTGTAGCGCACTACAGCCACTGAGCAGTAACAGCAACAATAAAGTAGCAAACCTGCGCATAACCATATCTCGTTTCCTGATAGCCATAGTGTAGTTGTCTGCGAATTTAGTTTTGGGGGAATGTTCCCGAAGTGTTATCTGGTACGTATATTTCGAATGAAAATATCGTGAAAGCGTAATCCAGTTCTCAACATTATGAATCATTCATCAGCACAGGGTCGACAATGATTGAAATTGAAACTCGCCGCCTCGGCAATCATGAAATATTACACGCTATCCCTGCGGGAAAAAGTGCACACCCGCTGCCTGTTGTGGTTTTTTATCATGGCTTTACTTCATCGAAGCTGGTGTACAGCTACTTTGCGGTGGCGCTGGCGCAGGCCGGTTTTCGGGTTGTGATGCCGGATGCGCCCGATCACGGTGCACGTTTTACCGGTGATGAACAGGTGCGACTGGGGCAGTTCTGGCAGATTTTGCACGGTAGCCTTACCGAATTTGCCGGGCTGCGCGATGCGCTTTACCAGGCGGGGCTGGTGGCGGATCAACGGCTGTCGGTGGCCGGCGCATCGATGGGGGGAATGACGGCGCTCGGGATAATGGCTCGTCACCCTGAGGTGACCTCCGTGGCGTGCCTGATGGGCTCGGGCTATTTTACGTCATTGTCAAAAACGCTGTTTCCACCGCAAGACGCGACGGAGATTGATGCGTTGCTGGCCGAATGGGAAGTGACCCGGGCGTTACCGCGTCTGGCCGATCGCCCGTTGCTGTTGTGGCATGGTGACGCGGATGATGTGGTGCCCCCTGGCGAAACCTTCCGTCTCCAGCAGGCACTACAGCGCGAAGGGCTGGACGGCAACCTGACCTGCCTGTGGGAAGCGGGGGTTCGCCACCGTATCACGCCAGCGGCGCTGGACGCGACGGTGGACTTTTTCCGCCAGCATCTTTAAACGCGCAGAATTTTGACGCCCTGATCTTCCAGCTTCTGGAGGATCTCTGGATTGGCATGTTTGCCGGTGATCACCATGTCAATCTGTTCGGCGCGGCTGAACAACATGCCAGCTCGCTCGCCGACTTTACTGCTGTCGACCAGTACGACGAGCTTGCCCACGACGTTAAGCATATTTTGCTCTGCCATCGCGGTTAACATGTCGGTTTTGTAGAGCCCGTCCGCGGTCAGGCCTTTGCCGCTGGTAAACATCCAGTGCCCGGCGTAGAGGCTGTTTTCGCTATCCTGGGGACTGAGGGTAATGGACTGGCTCTTATTATACTGGCCGCCCATGATCACCACGCTTTCATGTTCCTGATCGATAAGATAGTTAGCCAGCGGCAGATAGTTGGTGATGATTTGCACCGGTTTACCGCACATCTCGCGGCCCAGCAGAAATGCCGTGGAGCCGCAGTTGATCACCACGCTCTCACCCGGGTTGACCAGCTGTGATGCGGCTCTGGCAATGCGCACTTTTTCATCGTGGTTTTGCGCCTGATGGATGTTCATCGGCGTCCAGCGGGGGCGCTGCTGGCTGATGGCTTCCGCGCCGTTACGGACTTTTTTCAGCTTACCGCTCTCATCCAGTTTGTTGATATCTCGTCGTGCCGTCGCGGGGGAAATCCCTAAACGTTCGATCACTTTCTCGACGGTGATAAACCCTGTTTGCGCCAGGAGTTCCAGTAATATTTGATGCCGTTGCGCTTCCGTCATGAGCTATTCCGATAAGAATTGATTTGAAAAGATGATATTTGAAATAGCGTGAAATTACTAAAATAAATATGAAATCGCCAGACGCAAGGTCTGGCGATGGGGGTTCACAATCAGAGGAATGACTTGAACGGCAGGTCTGGCTCTATGGTGAAGCAATCATCGAAACCGCGTGGGTAGTGATACTCGAGATTGTCTTTGTCCAGCGGCCAGGTGAACTTGCCGCCTACCTGCCAGATAAATGGCTTGAAGCCATACTTCAGACGGTCTTTTTTCATCTCCCACAATACGCGGATTTCCTGCGGATCGGCCTGGAAGTTTGACCAGATATCGTGGTGGAAAGGAATCACCACTTTGGTGTTCAGTGCTTCCGCCATGCGCAGCATATCGGCGCTGGTCATTTTGTCGGTGATGCCGCGTGGGTTCTCGCCGTAGGAGCCCAGCGCCACGTCAATCTGATGCTCGTTACCATGCTTCGCATAGTAGTTGGAGTAGTGAGAATCACCGCTGTGGTAGAGGGAACCGCCAGGGGTTTTAAACAGATAGTTCACTGCTCGCTCATCCATGCCGTCTGGCAGGACGCCTGCGGCTTTCTGGTCAGCAGGCAGGGTGATCAGCGCGGTGCGGTCAAAGGCGTCCAGCGCGTGGATTTCAATGTCTTTAATTTTCACCACGTCGCCTGGCTTCATGACGATGCAGCGCTCTTTCGGCACGCCCCAGCCAATCCAGAGATCCACGCAGGTCTGCGGCCCGATAAACGGCACGTCGTCCGCGCAGTTTTGCATCACCGCTGCCGCCACGTTTACATCGATGTGATCGTTATGATCGTGGGTGGAAAGGACGGCGTCGATCTGGCGAATGGCAAAAGGATCAAGAACAAACGGCGTGGTACGCAGGTTCGGCTGCAATTTTTCTACACCTGCCATGCGCTGCATCTGATGACCTTTTTTCATCAGTGGATTGCCGTGGCTCTGTTTGCCGGTACCGCACCAGAAATCAACGCAAATATTGGCGCCACCCTCGGATTTCAGCCAGATGCCGGTGCAACCCAGCCACCACATTGCAAACGTACCAGGAGCAACCTGTTCCTGCTCAATCTCTTCATTCAGCCAGCTGCCCCATTCCGGGAAGGTGCTCAGAATCCATGATTCACGGGTGATGGTGTTCACTTTACTCATCGTTTTGACTCCTGGTTTAATCAAAAGTAATCATTTGGTGATTTGTTGTGATTAATGCTGGCACTCTTTGAATCGGTTTGCAACGAGTAAATTGAGGGAATTTATCTTCGCCATGTCACAGATAATCCATTTCTACGTTGTTAGAATATCCGCTATCAATGATTAATTGTATGAATTATAAGAAATAATTTATACGTGAGAATCGGTAGTGAAAATCATTACTAACACCATGGAAATAATTTGCGTGATACGTCACAAATAATCAAATGCAATCTTGTGGTGATTATTTGTGATTAATAGAGTGATGGCACCAACCGAACAGGGATTACCCCCTCGTGTTCTCATTTCTGGAGAGAGTTATGGAGATCCTCTACAACGTCTTTACCGTGTTCTTTAATCAGGTAATGACTAACGCCCCGCTTTTGCTGGGTATCGTGACGTGCCTGGGCTACATCCTTCTGCGCAAAAGCGTCAGCGTCATCATCAAAGGCACAATCAAAACCATCATCGGTTTCATGCTGCTGCAGGCGGGTTCAGGCATTCTGACCAGCACGTTTAAGCCTGTGGTTGCGAAGATGTCGGAGGTGTATGGCATCAACGGCGCCATCTCTGACACCTACGCGTCGATGATGGCCACTATTGACCGCATGGGAGATGCCTACAGTTGGGTGGGTTACGCGGTACTGCTCGCGCTGGCGTTGAACATCATTTACGTTCTGCTGCGCCGCATTACCGGCATCCGCACCATCATGCTGACTGGCCACATTATGTTCCAGCAGGCCGGGCTGATTGCGGTGTCTCTCTATATCTTCGGCTACCCCATGTGGACCACGATTATCTGCACCGCCGTGCTGGTATCGCTCTACTGGGGTATCACCTCCAACATGATGTACAAGCCGACGCAGGAGGTCACCGACGGCTGCGGTTTCTCCATCGGCCATCAGCAGCAATTCGCCGCCTGGCTCGCTTACAAGGTCGCACCGTACCTGGGTAAAAAAGAGGACAGCGTAGAAGATCTCAAGCTGCCGGGCTGGCTGAATATCTTCCACGACAACATCGTTTCAACCGCCATTGTGATGACTATCTTCTTCGGCGCCATTCTGCTCTCCTTCGGGATTGATGTAGTACAGGCGATGGCGGGGAAAACGCACTGGACGGTTTATATCCTGCAGACCGGTTTCTCCTTCGCGGTAGCCATTTTCATCATTACCCAGGGCGTCCGTATGTTTGTTGCCGAACTGTCTGAAGCCTTTAATGGGATCTCCCAACGCCTGATTCCTGGTGCGGTGCTGGCCATTGACTGTGCGGCTATCTACAGCTTTGCGCCAAACGCGGTGGTCTGGGGCTTCATGTGGGGCACCATCGGCCAGTTGATTGCGGTAGGCATTCTGGTCGGCTGCGGCTCATCCATTCTGATTATTCCTGGCTTTATCCCAATGTTCTTCTCCAACGCCACCATTGGCGTCTTTGCTAACCACTTTGGCGGCTGGCGCGCGGCGCTCAAGATCTGTCTGGTGATGGGCATGGTGGAGATCTTCGGTTGCGTGTGGGCGGTCAAGCTCACCGGTATGAGCGCCTGGATGGGCATGGCGGACTGGTCAATCCTGGCACCGCCAATGATGCAGGGCTTTGCGTCCGTCGGGCTGGTCTTTATGGCCGTCATCATCCTGATTGCTCTGGCTTATATGTTCTTCGCTGGCCGTTCTCTGCGAGCTGAAGAAGATGCGGAAAAACAAACAGCAGAAGTTTCTGCTCACTAAGGAGTTTCGATTATGACCGTACGTATCCTGGCTGTGTGTGGCAATGGGCAAGGTAGCTCCATGATCATGAAGATGAAAGTGGACCAGTTTTTAACCCAGTCAAACATTGACCACACGGTGAACAGCTGCGCGGTGGGTGAATACAAAAGTGAACTGAACGGCGCCGATATCATCATCGCGTCTACCCATATCGCCGGTGAAATTAGCGTTTCTGGCAACAAGTATGTCGTGGGGGTACGCAACATGCTCTCCCCTGCGGATTTCGGCCCAAAACTGCTGGAAGTGATCAAAGCGCACTTCCCCCAGGACGTGAAGTAAGGACGCCACATGAAACTACGTGATTCGCTGGCAGAGAATAACTCCATCCTTTTACAGGCCGAGGCCAGCACCTGGCAGGAGGCGGTCAAGCTGAGCGTGGACCTGCTGGTTAAGGCTGATGTTGTCGAGCCGCGGTATTACCAGGCCATTCTTGATGGTGTGGCGCAGCATGGTCCTTATTTTGTCATCGCGCCAGGCCTTGCAATGCCGCACGGTCGCCCGGAAGAGGGCGTGAAGAAAACCGGCTTCGCGCTGGTAACGCTGAAAACGCCTTTGGTGTTTAACCATGAAGATAACGACCCGGTCGACATCCTGATCACCATGGCGGCCGTCGATGCCAATACCCATCAGGAGGTTGGCATCATGCAGATCGTTAACCTGTTTGATGACGAAGCGAATTTTGATCGTTTACGCGCCTGCCGCACTGAGCAGGAAGTGCTGGATTTAATTGATAACGCCACAGCGGCGGCAGTTTAAGAAGGAATTGAAAATGTCATTACCAATGTTGCAGGTTGCGCTGGATAACCAGACTCTGTCCGATGCGTATGAAACCACCCGCTTGATTGCGGAAGAGGTGGATATTATCGAAGTTGGCACCATTCTGTGCGTAGGCGAAGGCGTGCGCGCCGTTCGCGATCTGAAAGCGCTCTACCCGCATAAAATCGTGCTGGCCGATGCCAAGATTGCCGATGCAGGCAAAATTCTCTCCCGCATGTGTTTTGAAGCCAATGCCGACTGGGTCACTGTGATCTGCTGTGCAGATATCAACACCGCGAAAGGCGCGCTGGATGTGGCGAAAGAGTTCAACGGCGATGTGCAGATTGAACTGACCGGTTTCTGGACCTGGGAACAGGCCCAGGCGTGGCGCGATGCTGGCATTCAGCAGGTCGTTTATCACCGCAGCCGTGATGCGCAGGCCGCCGGCGTGGCGTGGGGAGACGCGGATATCAGCGCCATTAAACGTCTTGCTGACATGGGCTTTAAAGTGACCGTTACCGGTGGCCTGGCACTGGAAGATCTGCCGCTGTTTAAAGGTATCCCTATTCACGTCTTTATCGCGGGTCGCAGCATTCGTGATGCCGCGTCTCCGGTGGAAGCGGCACGTCAGTTCAAACGTTCAATCGCTCAGCTTTGGGGCTAAGGAGCGGGTATGTTGTCTAAACAGGTCCCGCTTGGCATCTATGAAAAGGCACTCCCCGCGGGGGAGTGCTGGCTGGAGCGGCTGAAACTGGCGAAACAGTTGGGCTTCGATTTTGTCGAAATGTCCGTGGATGAGACCGATGAACGTCTTTCTCGCCTCGACTGGAGCCAGGAGCTGCGTCTGGCGCTGGTGAGTGCGGTCGCCGAAACGGGCGTACGCGTGCCGTCTATGTGCCTCAGTGCCCACCGTCGTTTTCCGCTTGGCAGTGAAGATGATACGGTGCGCGCGCAGGGGCTGGAGATCATGCGTAAAGCCATTCGTTTTGCGCAGGATGTGGGTATTCGCGTGATACAGCTTGCCGGGTATGACGTTTACTATCAGGAAGCCAATGACGAAACGCGTCGTCGTTTTCGTGATGGCCTGAAAGAGAGCGTTGAAATGGCTAGCCGCGCGCAGGTGACGCTGGCGATGGAGATCATGGACTATCCGTTAATGAACTCGATCAGCAAGGCGTTGGGCTACGCACATTACCTGAACAATCCGTGGTTCCAGCTCTATCCTGATATCGGCAACCTGTCGGCGTGGGATAACGACGTACAAATGGAACTGCTGGCGGGGATGGGCCATATCGTCGCGGTTCATGTCAAAGATACGCGTCCTGGGGTATTCAAAAACGTTCCGTTCGGCACCGGGGTGGTGGATTTCGAACGGTGCTTCCAGACGCTCAAACAGGCGGGGTATTGCGGACCTTACCTGATTGAGATGTGGAGCGAAACGTCAGATGACCCGGCAGGTGAAGTGACTAATGCTCGCGACTGGGTACGGGAACGTATGGCACGGGCCGGCTTACTGGAGGCTGAATATGCTTAAGCTTAAGCAGCAGGTCTTTGACGCTAATATGGATCTCCCTCGCTATGGGCTGGTGACCTTCACCTGGGGAAACGTCAGTGCTATCGACCGAGAGCAGGGACTCGTGGTGATTAAGCCTAGCGGCGTGGCATATGACGCCATGAGCCCTGACGATATGGTGGTGGTTGATCTTGAGGGTAACGTTGTCGACGGCAAATGGCGCCCTTCTTCAGATACAGCCACCCATCTGGCGCTCTACCGGCGTTACCCTTCTCTTGGCGGCGTAGTTCATACGCACTCTACGCATGCCACAGCCTGGGCGCAGGCGGGGCGGGCCATTCCGGCTCTTGGAACCACGCATGCGGACTACTTCTTTGGTGACATTCCGTGCACGCGGGCACTCACGCAGACAGAAGTGGAAGGCGAGTATGAGCTCAACACCGGCAACGTCATTATCGAAACGCTGGGTGAGAGCGAACCGCTGCATACGCCGGGCATTGTGGTCTATCAGCACGGTCCGTTCGCCTGGGGAAAAGATGCGCATGACGCTGTCCATAACGCGGTAGTCATGGAGGAGGTGGCACGCATGGCGTGGATCGCTCGCGGCATCAACCCACAGCTTCAGGGCATTGATGATTACCTGATGAACAAGCATTTCATGCGCAAGCACGGTCCAAACGCCTATTACGGGCAGAAGTGAATAAGTGCTCTGGAATACCGAAAACAGTTGTAACCGGTGGTATTTCAGAGCCATTCATAAAAAAAAGCCCCCGGGCAGGGGGCAAGTAAAACGATGGCTATATTCTTTTTGTTGGCTTTCCTGGTGCTAGCGTCAAAGCGTTATCGGTAAATATCTGCACTGGCGTGCATGTTGCCATTGCTGCCGGGCTCACGCATCAGAATGACGTGGTAGTAATTTGCCCCCTGAGCATCGGTTTCTTTATTAAGCGCCTGATCTGCTTCGCTCTCTGTGGCGAAATGGTGATTGATGTAAATAACGCCTAAGCTCTGCACATCATCCATGTTTCTGGCCTGTCGGCCGTCTATCTTGATGGCTGCCATCGCGTTTGCACTGAGCAAAAGCGCAGCCATTACGGCAATTGCGATTTTTTTCATGATATGCGCTCCACGACTGCGTGCTGTGAGACGGTTGTTTGCTCCCCTCCGGTATTTATATGGTCTCTGATTAAAGTGTAATCACTTATCCGGCGAGGATGCGTGACCATTTCTGATGCAGTTGTTCAAAAAAACAACGCTTCCTGATGTGGTTAATTTTAAATCACCCACTTAGACCAGCTTTGCGGTTTGTGCGAATTATTTGTGCAATCAGCTTGAGTTTCCTGGGGGGCGCAAGTATTATGACGCGTCAATTTTTCAGCCGACCTTTAACACGTTCCTTGCCTCCCCGGGCCTCGGCTGACCCAGACAGGAGGCTGAATAATCCGTAAGGAGCAATTCGATGCGTCATTACGAAATCGTTTTTATGGTCCATCCTGACCAGAGCGAACAGGTTCCGGGTATGATCGAGCGTTACTCTGCTGCCATCACTGGTGCAGAAGGTACGATCCACCGTCTGGAAGACTGGGGCCGCCGTCAGCTGGCTTACCCGATCAACAAACTGCACAAAGCACACTACGTTCTGATGAACGTTGAAGCTCCGCAGGAAGTGATCGATGAGCTGGAAACTACCTTCCGCTTCAACGATGCCGTTATCCGCAGCATGGTTATGCGTACCAAACACGCAGTTACCGAAGCATCTCCGATGGTTAAAGCGAAAGACGAGCGCCGTGAGCGTCGCGATGATTTCGCAAACGAAACCGCAGATGATTCTGATGCTGGGGATTCTGAAGAGTAATTTCTGATGACCAACCGTCTGGCGTTGTCCGGCATCGTATGCAGGGCTCCCCTTCGAAAGGTCAGTCCATCAGGAATTCCGCATTGCCAGTTCGTGCTTGAGCATCGTTCTGTGCAAGAGGAAGCCGGGTTTCACCGGCAGGCGTGGTGCCAAATGCCCGTTATCATTAGCGGACACGAAAACCAGGCCATTACTCACAGTTTAACGGTCGGTAGTGCAGTAATCGTTCAGGGGTTCATCTCTTGCCACAAGGCAAAGAACGGTCTGAGCAAAATGGTTCTGCATGCCGAGCAGATTGATTTGATAGATTCTGGAGACTAGCCATATGGCACGTTATTTCCGTCGTCGCAAGTTCTGCCGTTTCACCGCGGAAGGCGTTCAAGAGATCGACTATAAAGATATCGCAACGCTGAAAAACTACATCACCGAAAGCGGTAAGATTGTCCCAAGCCGTATCACCGGTACTCGTGCAAAATACCAGCGTCAGCTGGCTCGCGCTATCAAACGCGCTCGCTACCTGTCTCTGCTGCCGTACACTGATCGTCATCAGTAATCGGGCACGGTCCATTAATACGACTTTAAGAGGATAAGGTAATGCAAGTTATTCTGCTTGATAAAGTAGCAAACCTGGGCAGCCTGGGTGATCAGGTAAACGTTAAAGCGGGCTACGCTCGTAACTTCCTGGTTCCACAGGGCAAAGCTGTTCCTGCTACCAAGAAAAACGTAGAGTTTTTCGAAGCACGTCGTGCTGAACTGGAAGCCAAACTGGCTGACGTTCTGGCGGCTGCTAACGCTCGCGCTGAAGCAATCAACGCACTGGGCACTGTTACCATCGCTTCCAAAGCTGGCGACGAAGGTAAACTGTTCGGTTCCATCGGTACCCGCGATATCGCTGATGCAGTTTCTGCAGCAGGCGTTAAAGTGGCTAAGAGCGAAGTTCGTCTGCCGAACGGCGTTCTGCGTACCACTGGTGAGCACGAAGTTGACTTCCAGGTTCACAGCGAAGTGTTCGCTAAACTGGTTGTTAACGTTGTAGCTGAGTAATTTTTTACTCTGCTCGCGTCGAAGCGCCGGCCTTGTGCCGGCGTTTTGCTTTTTAAAGCCCGACGAACCTCTCTTTTAGCTTGTATGGTCGCGATTCCTGACGCATTCTCTGATAATAAAATGAAACGCAATTTTATCTTTGAGATTTGCCATGGAAACCGCTCTGTCTACGCCTGTCTTTGCCCGTCGCAATGTGGCTTACGCCTGCGCCACACTCTGCTGTCTGCTCTGGGGTAGCTCTTACCCGGCCATTAAAAGTGGCTATGAACTCTTTCAGATCGCAACCGATGATATCCCGTCAAAAGTCGTCTTTGCCGGATACCGTTTTCTGTTTGCCGGAGCACTGCTGCTGCTGTTTGCGCTGGCACAGCGTAAACCCATCGCCAGGCTCACGCCCACGCAGTTTGGCCAGCTTACGATCCTGGGACTGACGCAGACCACCATTCAGTACACCTTCTTTTATATCGGGCTGGCATACACCACGGGCGTTAATGGCTCGATCATGAACGCCACCGGCACCTTCTTCAGCGTACTGCTGGCGCATTTTATCTACCACAACGACAAGCTCAGCTATAACAAAACGCTGGGCTGTATTCTGGGGTTTGCCGGGGTGATGCTGGTGAATTTCCACAGTGGTATTCGTGATTTCCGATTTGTCTGGAATGGTGACGGGTTTGTGGTGCTGGCGGCGTTCATCCTCTCCGCCGCCACGCTTTACGGCAAACGGATTTCCCAGACGGTTGATCCCACGGTGATGACCGGCTGGCAGCTGGGCATTGGTGGTCTTGCGCTGGTGGCAGGGGGATATGCAACGGGCGGGACGCTGGAGGTGCATAGCCTTACCGCGGTGGCGGTATTAGGGTATCTGACGTTGCTCTCATCCGTCGCCTTCGCCCTGTGGAGCGCGCTACTGAAAGTGAACCGCGTCAGTATGATTGCCCCGTTCAACTTTGTGATTCCCGTCGCCGGGACGGTACTGTCCGCTATTTTCCTCGGCGAAAACATCCTTGAGATTAAATACGCGATTGCGCTGGTGCTGGTCTGCTCGGGGATCTGGTGGGTGAATAAACGGAGTGCCTGAGAACAAAAGTGCCGGGTGGCGGCTTCGCCTTACCCGGCCTACGCCATTACCGTGCTCTGATAAAACTGCCGTCTGGCTGGCGGGTAAACAGCACCTGTTGGCCATTACCCGTATCAATCGTTAGCCCGGTGACCACGCCGCTGGCATTCTGGCGGATCTGCACCATCTGGCCGTTCTGCAGGTTACTGAGCGGCTTGCCCGCACCTTCAACCTGAGCCATCGCATAGACATCGGTTGGCGGCAGGTTATGGTCGCGGAACAGCTGGGCAAGTGTTTTGCCCGCCTCCACGCGGTAGGAACGCCATTGCTGCTCAATGCCGGTTGGCTGCTGCGTCTGGGGTTCAGATGGGGCTGCGGCCTGCTCCTGCGGCTGTTCTTCCTGAATAGGCTCTGGCTCAACCGGTGCAACCTGTCCCGGATCGTTAGACGGCGTCACAAGCTGTGTCTGCATGGGCTGCGCATCAGGCTGCGGGCGCGTTTGCGACTGAAGATCCAGTTGCGCATTGCGGGTGACCGGTGCGGTATCGACATCATCGCCGCCAGAAGGGAGCAGGAAACCGACGATCACCAGCAGCGCGCCTATGATAATCCCTCTGCGATGCAGAGGAGGTAGCGGGTCCATAATGCGAAAATTGTCCGGCGCATGCCAGATTTTCGCCAGGGTAGGTTTCAGTTCAAATCGCCCGGGCATGGCTCTCCTCCTGCTCCGCGTCTTTTTTATCCTGTGCTCCGAAGTATAGTTCGCTAACTGCCTGAACGGCGTAGCAAACCCGACATCCGTGACATCCATTCGGGATTAATCCTGGTTACCTCTATTGTTTCTGTTTCGTCGCAGTTTGTCACCTTAACTTCAGACAAAGTTTTACCCATAAGGGCATGGCTGCTATGCTGCCCGCTACTTTAAATGTGATGGAAGGAAAACCCATGACCACCCCGACTTTTGACACTATCGAAGCGCAGGCAAGTTACGGTATCGGCTTGCAGGTAGGACAGCAACTGAGCGAATCCGGCCTGGAAGGTCTGTTACCAGAAGCGCTGGTGGCGGGTATCGCTGACGCGCTGGAAGGCAAACAGCCAGCCGTTCCGGTTGATGTTGTGCACCGTGCGCTGCGTGAAATCCACGAACGTGCGGACGCTGTGCGTCGCGCGCGCTTCGAAGAGATGGCGGCAGAAGGTGTGAAATATCTGGAAGAGAACCGTGAGCGTGAAGGCGTGAACAGCACCGAGTCTGGCCTGCAGTTCCGCGTGATCAACCAGGGCGACGGCGCTATCCCGGCACGCACTGACCACGTTCGCGTGCACTACACCGGTAAGCTGATCGACGGTACCGTGTTCGACAGCTCTGTTGCACGCGGCGAACCGGCTGAATTCCCGGTTAACGGCGTTATCGCAGGCTGGATTGAGGCTCTGACCCTGATGCCAGTCGGCTCCAAATGGGAACTGACTATCCCACACAACCTGGCGTACGGTGAGCGTGGCGCTGGCGCGTCCATCCCACCATTCAGCACCCTGGTGTTTGAAGTCGAGCTGCTGGAAATCCTGTAATCGGCTTTTCTTATTTCCTCTCTCCGTCCGGGGAGAGGAAAATAGTGTTAAAACCTATAGTTACGACGGAATCAATATTTTATCTTGCAAACGAAACTGTTGCGTGTATTTTTGTGAGCTGTTTCGCGCTGTATGAGTGATATGACACTCACTTCCAACATATTATTAACATAATATCTAAATCATAGTATTCATCCCGCCGATTCTTACCTAATATCGATAAACCCTTACAAAGGGACCGTCATTTATTTGACGTTTTTAAAGGCCAGAAGAGCCTTAACAACACAGACAGGCATAAACAGGAAAATTACATGGTAGATCAGGTCAAAGTCGCCGCGACAGAAGAGGCGACGTCTGAACAGTCGCTACGGCGCAATCTCACAAACCGTCATATTCAGCTTATCGCCATCGGGGGTGCCATCGGTACCGGGCTGTTTATGGGCTCAGGCAAAACCATCAGTCTTGCCGGGCCGTCGATCATTTTCGTTTATATGATCATCGGTTTTATGCTCTTTTTTGTGATGCGTGCAATGGGTGAATTGCTGCTCTCTAACCTCGAATACAAATCTTTCAGCGATTTTGCTTCCGACCTGCTCGGTCCCTGGGCGGGTTATTTCACCGGCTGGACCTACTGGTTCTGCTGGGTCGTAACCGGCATGGCGGATGTCGTCGCCATTACTGCCTATGCGCAGTTCTGGTTCCCGGGGCTGTCGGACTGGGTCGCCTCGCTGGCGGTGATTATTCTGCTGCTGAGCCTCAACCTCGCCACCGTTAAGATGTTCGGTGAGATGGAGTTCTGGTTCGCGATGATCAAGATTGTCGCTATTGTGGCGCTGATTGTGGTGGGCCTGGTAATGGTGCTGACGCACTTCCAGTCGCCAACTGGCGTACAGGCTTCGTTTACCCATCTGTGGAATGACGGCGGCTGGTTCCCGAAAGGCATCAGCGGCTTCTTTGCCGGCTTCCAGATTGCGGTATTTGCCTTTGTGGGGATTGAACTTGTCGGAACCACCGCTGCCGAAACCAAAGACCCGGAAAAATCCCTGCCGCGTGCAATCAACTCCATTCCGGTTCGTATCATCATGTTCTACGTCTTTGCGTTGATCATTATTATGTCCGTGACGCCGTGGAGCTCGGTTGTGCCAAGCAAGAGCCCATTTGTCGAACTGTTCGTGCTGGTGGGACTGCCTGCGGCAGCGAGCCTGATTAACTTCGTGGTGCTGACATCTGCAGCGTCATCGGCAAACAGCGGTGTGTTCTCAACCAGCCGCATGCTGTTTGGCCTGGCGCAGGAAGGCGTTGCGCCGAGCGCGTTCGCGAAGCTCTCTAAGCGTGCTGTTCCGGCGAAAGGGCTGACGTTCTCCTGCATGTGCCTGTTGGGTGGGGTGGTAATGCTCTACGTGAACCCGAGCGTTATCGGTGCGTTCACCATGATCACCACCGTTTCGGCGATCCTGTTTATGTTCGTCTGGACGATCATCCTTTGTTCGTACCTGGTGTATCGTAAACAGCGTCCGCATCTGCATGAGAAATCGATCTATAAAATGCCGCTGGGCAAGCTGATGTGCTGGGTGTGCATGGCGTTCTTCGCGTTCGTTCTGGTTCTGCTGACGCTGGAAGATGACACCCGTCAGGCGCTGATCGTCACGCCGCTGTGGTTCATTGCCCTGGGATTGGGCTGGCTGTTCATTGGTAAGAAACGAATGGCAGGCGTAAGGTAAAAGCAAAACGGCAACTTCGGTTGCCGTTTTTAGTTTTTGCACCCTCTCCCCGTGGGAGAGGGCCGGGGTGAGGGCATCAGGCTTCAGTGGCCTTTTTATTCACCCGCCAATGCACGCGGGAACAGAACGTTATTCTCAAGACTGATGTGTTCCATCAGGTCATCGATCATCTCGTTAATGCCGTTGTACATCGCTTTCCATGTGGTGCAGGCTTCTGGCGGCGGCGTGACGTTATTGGTCGTGTGTTTGATGACTTCCAGCAGTTCACCCGCGTCGTCATGTTCGCTTTCCATCACGCTAATTGGCCCCATCGCCTGGCTGCCCATTCCCTGTTTAATCATCGGGAAGAGGATCTGCTCTTCTTTCATCATGTGGCTGGTGAGTTCTTCATGCAGCATGGTCAGGTATTTCGCCAGGCCGCGCGGCACGGAAGGCTTGTCGGCGTGCACACGTTCAACTTTGCTGGCCTGCAGGATCAGCTCCGGCAGTTGTTCGCGGTGGCGATCGTGGTAACGCACGATAATGTGGTCGATGATTTCGGCAAGCGGGGCCGTGCGCCACTCTTTGTCGATGGGTTGCTCTGCCAGCAGGGCCAGCTCCGCTTCAATAACCTCTACATCCAGCTCTTTGCGCGAGGCCGCACGTGCCAGAGTTTGCTTACCGCCGCAGCAGTAATCCATGTCGTATTTACGAAACAGCGCAGAAGCGCGAGGGATGGAGAGCGCCAGCTCGCCGAGTGGTTGGTCGCGGAAGGCCATAGCAGTTACCTCATCATCAAGAATATAAGATGCATATTAAATGCATCTTTAAGGCGGCGCTATAACCCTTTAGAGGCAAGGGTGAAAATGAGATATAAGTCACAAAAAATTAGCGTGTTTAACTCACTGAATGAATGCAGAAAATAACTTTAGAAACTTTTTTAACGTGGAGAAACAGTAAACAACCCGCCGCGCCTGCCGATATATCCACGTCAGACAAACCTGCATATTACAAAGGCAACGCATGTTTAAACGTATAAAAGTCATTACCCTTTTGATTTCGGTGCTGCTTGTGCTCGGCATCATGCAACTCGTTTCCGCCGGTATCTTTATCAACGCGCTGAATAACGATAAAGACAATTTCACCGTGTCGCAGCTATCCAGCAAAAACGTGGCGGAGTTTACCGATGCATGGATCAGCCTGAACCAGGCGCGCGTCACCCTGAACCGCGGCATGCTGCGTCTGCAAAGCAGCATGGCCTCGCAGATTAACGGCGGACAGCTCAATGAGCTGGTAAACACGGCGAAAAACCTGCTGGCCAATGCCCAGTCTCATTACGACAAATACTATGCTTTGCCGAATACCCCAGGGCTGGATCCCAACCTGGCAAATCGCCTGGAAGAGCAGTACCGCAATTACTCCGCGACGCTGACCCAAATGAACGTTTTGCTCTCTCAGGGCAATCTGGAAGAGATGTTCAAGCAGAATGCAGAGCAGAAACAGACCGCGATGCAAAACGTTTACCGGGAATGGCGTGAAGCCCAGGCCGTGCTTACGGATAAAGGGATCAAAGATAACGAAAGTGATTACAAGCGTATCCTGTGGATCCTCTCTGCGGTTATGCTGCTGGTAATTATCGTGATTATCTCCAGCTGGATTGCCATGCGCCGCGTGCTGCTGTTGCCGCTGCAGGATGTGATAAGTCATATCCGCGCCATTGCCGCCGGTGATTTAACCCAGCCGATCCATGCAGAGGGTAAAAACGAGATGGCCGTACTGGCGCAAAACGTCCAGGAGATGCAAACCGCGCTGGCAAACACCGTGGGCGTGGTTCGTGAAGGTGCGGATACCATTTACACCGGTGCGGGGGAAATCTCTGCGGGCAGTAACGATCTCTCTTCCCGTACCGAGCAGCAGGCTGCCTCGCTGGAAGAGACGGCTGCCAGCATGGAGCAGCTGACGGCAACGGTGAAACAAAACGCCGACAATGCCCGTCAGGCTTCCCGTCTGGCGCTTGATGCCTCTTCAACGGCGAAGAAGGGCGGTAACGTTGTAGAAGGCGTGGTGCGCACCATGGACGAAATTGCCACCAGTTCCAGCAAAATTGCGCAAATTACCAATGTCATTGACGGCATTGCCTTCCAGACGAACATCCTGGCTCTTAACGCGGCAGTTGAAGCGGCGCGCGCAGGTGAGCAGGGGCGTGGCTTTGCGGTGGTAGCCGGAGAAGTGCGTACGCTCGCTCAGCGCAGCGCCCAGGCGGCGAAAGAGATCAAAGCGCTGATTGATGACTCTGGTGAGCGAGTTAACGCCGGCTCGCAGCTGGTGAACGAAGCCGGGGCCACTATGGCGGAAATTGTTAACGCCGTGACTCGCGTCACCGACATTATGGGTGAAATTGCCTCTGCGTCTGATGAGCAGAGCCGCGGGATCGACCAGGTGGGCCAGGCGGTGGCAGAGATGGATCGTGTTACCCAACAGAACGCCTCGCTGGTGGAAGAGTCTGCGGCCGCAGCGGCCGCGCTGGAAGACCAGGCGGCACGCCTGAACGACGCGGTGGCAGTGTTTAAAATTGCCCGCAGCCAGGCAGTGAAGGCGGCTCCGGCGAAAACCTATGCGCCAAAAGCGCAGCCCGTCGCTTCTGCGTCTGAAGCCAACTGGGAAACGTTTTAAAAGCTTGCCCGGAGGCGGCTACGCCTGACCGGGCCTACGTTTTTGCAGGCCCTGCAAACGCCTCATATCTCCGACGCCGGAACGACCATCGGTTTTTCCGGCTTCGCTCTTACCGCCATTACTACACCCATCACCAGCAGCACTATTCCACAGGCCGTTAACAGCGGCGGTACGCTCTGGCGCATCAGGAAGGTGTACAGCAGCCCGGCCAGCGTTTCGAAGACAATCAGCGGCCCTAAGATCACCGTTGGCAGTTTCTGGCTGGCGATATTCCAGCACAGTGCGCCCACCCAGGAACAGAGCACAGCGATAGCGATCATCAGCCCGACAAAGACCCACGGCCGCGGCCCGAAAGGGAGGGCGAAGTCCGGTTGTTGCTGCGCAGACCAGAGGCACGCCCCGGCATAGCCCACCAGCGAGACCGGCAGCGTCACCAGCGCCTGTGCCGTTGCCCACATCATCGGATGTTTATCCGGGTTCTCCCGTAACCATCGCGCATTACGCAGGGCATACCAGGCCCAGCAGGCGACCGAAATAAACGCTAAACCGATCCCCGAGCCGTAACGCCAGACGCTGAAATCAGCGAGCCCGTGGCGAAGCTCGGCAATATTCACACAGACCAGCCCGACGCCCGTGCAGATCAGCGCGGGTACCATTTTTGACCATGCCAGTTTGCCATCGCGCTGGCTGTACAGCAGGTTCGCAAAGACGGGGATAACGACAGGCAGCGTGCCGATAATCATGGTCGATACCGGCGCGCCGGTACGCTGAATGGCGCTCGCCAGGCAGACGTAATAGATAAGGTTGCCCATCATGGTCAGCGCCAGCGCGGTCATCCAGTCCTGGCGGTTGAGCTGGCGTAAACGCGTACGACCGAGCCAGGCCAGCGGCAGGGCAATCAGCCCCAGCGCCAGATAGCGTCCGGTTGACTGCAGGGCCGCCGGATACTCGGGCACAATCAGCGGGCCGACAAAAATCAGCCCCCACATCAGCCCTGCCAGCAGGGCATACAACACGCCACTAATCATTATTCCATCCACATCAATTGACTTTGTACTCAGTGTAGAAGGGGGGATTGCGCGCGTATTGTATGAGATTGCGCATCAGCGCCCAATAACTTGTTTCTGGTAGCGGACGGGCGTAATCCCGTAGCGGCGGGTAAACGCGCGGGTTAAATGCGACTGGTCGGTCAGCCCGGTCGCGGCGGCCACTTCGGCGGCGGGCATGCCGTGCGTAAGGAAGCCTTTGGCGCGCCACAGGCGAATAGCCATCAGCATCTGGTGCGGTGTGACGTGGAAATGGGCTTTAAACTGGCGCTGAAAATGGTAAGGGCTGAGAGAAACCACGTTGGCCAACTCGTCCAGCGTCACGGCGTGCATGTAGTTGTCGTGCAGATACTCGCGTACCCGTTCGAACCGGTGCGCGCCTTCCTTAATTATTGGAGCGTGATGGGCCAACGGCTGGAAGGTCTCAATCAGATCCAGCAGCAGTCCTTTTTGCGCAAGCGGGTCCTGGGTATGCCACAGGCCGTAGATCAGCTGGCCGATTTGCTGCGAACGCAGCGGGTCGTGGCGGGTCACGTCGCTGAACCACCAGTGGCGCAGGCCAGTCACCTCTTCCAGTAAAGCGGGTTCGATGTAAACCATCCGGTAGCGCCAGCCGCCCTCGGTGGCCGATTCACCGGTGTGGATCTCGTCCGGGTTCATGGTGACAACGGATTTTTCAGCGGCCAGGTGCTGAGTACCGCGATAGCGAAAGCGCTCGGCACCGGTTTCGATGGTGCCGATGCCGAAGGCTTCATGCGTGTGAGGCTCAAAGGCGTAGTCAGCGATATGCGCGTGATAAAGTTCCAGACCCGGCAACTGCGCCAGATGGCGAAAGCGCGCGCTGTCTCTCTCATCGCTAAATTGTTCCGGTACGCCTTGCACGGTGAGCCTCCTCGTGGGTCATCGCTTCATTATCAGAGATGACCCGAGGGGATGCCACAAAAAATAACCAATCCGTAACAATTACAGGATGGCCTTGACGCTCTCCGCCAGAGAGGTCGTTGGTCGCCCAATCAGTTTGCTCAGCGTATGGCTATCGTCAAAGAGCCCGCCTTTAGATGCGCCCACATCAGAGTCCGCCAGCATATCCGCCAGCCCGGCAGGCAGGCCGACACTCTTCAGCGCAGCGGCGAAATCCGCTTCGCTCATGTTCTGATAAACCACCGGTTTACCGCTCTGCTTGCTCAGTTCAGCCGCCAGTTCGCTCAGCGTCCACGCGCTGTCGCCTGCCAGTTCATAGACCTTGCCAGCGTGGCCCTCTTCCGAAACCACTTTTGCCGCCGCCGCCGCGTAATCCGCACGGGTGGCTGAGGCGATTTTGCCTTCACCTGCGGCACCAATAAACACGCCGTGTTCCAGCGCAGGCGGTGCGCTCGCCAGGTAGTTTTCGGTATACCAGCCGTTGCGCAGCAGGGCATAAGGAATGCCGGATGTTGCCAGCGCTTTTTCCGTAGCAACATGCTCAACGTGCAGGCCCAGCGGTGAGTTATCCGCATGCAGCAGGCTGGTGTAGGCGATAAATGTCACGCCAGCCGCTTTGGCAGCGTTGATGACGTTCTGGTGCTGCGTGGCGCGCTGACCCACTTCGCTGGATGAGATCAGCAGCAGTTTCTTCACACCCTTCAGCGCCGTGGTCAACGCGGCCTGGTCGGTGTAATCGCCCTGACGAACCACAATACCCTGCTGGCTCAGGGCTTCCGCTTTCGCCGGGTTACGCACAATGGCGACAATCTGGTTTGCCGGGACGGTTTTTAACAGCTGTTCGATAACGAGGCGGCCAAGCTGGCCGGTAGCGCCGGTAATCGCGATCATGATCAATCTCCTTCGTGTTTGTCTGGTGTTGTGGCACACTAGCACCATAACTAACTTTTAGTAAGTACGTACAAAAAGGTAAGTATTAAATGACGATACCGACACTCAGCGAACAAATGCGCGATGGTAACCTCTTCGCGGAGCAGTGCCCGTCCAGAGAGGTGCTCAAACATGTCACCAGCCGCTGGGGGGTTCTGATCCTGGTGGCGCTACGTGAGGGAACGCACCGCTTCAGCGATCTGCGCCGTAAAATGGGCGGCGTGAGCGAGAAGATGCTGGCCCAGTCGCTGCAGGCACTGGAGCATGACGGTTTTGTCGATCGCGTTTCGTATCCTGTTGTACCGCCGCACGTTGAGTATAGCCTGACGCCGCTTGGCGTAGAGGTGAGCGAGAAAGTGGCCGCGCTGGCGGACTGGATAGAGGTGAATACGCCAAAAGTAATGGCGAACCGGGATGAGCGGGCAGCGTAATAGCCGGGAATGTGCGGTCTGATACCCTCACTCTAACCCTCTCCCACAGGGCTGGGTTCCCCACAAAATAATGCCTGCACGGAGGACCCCCTCTCCCTTGAGGGAGAGGGTTGGGGTGAGGGGGAACATATGGCTGTAGAGGTCATTCCGTTCACTTTATGTTCCTTGCTACTCTGTAACGGCATGACTTGTGAACGTTCCAGGGCGGCTCAGTCGCCACCACCCTGGCGACCCGGGCTCCCGGCGGTAAATCGCCGCTCCGCGGTGCCTTCGGCTTATTCCTTCCGGCTTATCGGGGACGGGCGGATGTAACGTCCCTGTAAAGCCGCCCTCTCGGCGCATCCATGCGCCTCGCCCCGGCCTGCAGGAAACGCCTCAGCGATTTACAGCCGGACCAGGGCGTCGCTATAAGTCATTCATTTTCCTGAAGCAACATTCATCGCTTTCGGTAAAAAATTACTGGGGATCCCTCAGCCCACAGGGAGAGGGAATAAACACCAAAAACGGCAACGTGCGTTGCCGTTTTGCTTTTACTTACTTAAATCCACCTGATAAATGGCGAACCCGATATCATCCGTCGCAACCTTCTTCATAGGATACTGCGCCTTCTCCTTAATAAACGCCGCAGCCTTATCCGACGGAGATGTTTCAATGCGAATATCCAGTGGGGTATCGCTGTGGATCGGGGCCAGACGCCAGTTGTTATCGACCGCCGGATGAATCTCTCCCGCCTTTTTCGACTCAGCGCTGATCCAGGCGGCCAGCACCGAGCGGTTCTCATCCGGGGATGCAAAAGCAATGTGGCTATCGCCGGTGCCGGCAAATTTGCCGCCATACGCGCGATAGTTATTGGTCACCACCAGGAAGTTGGCCGCCGGATCGACAGGCTTGCCCTTGAAGGTCAGGTTTTTGATGCGCTCTGCCTGCGGATTAATGGCCTGACACTCGCCGTCATATTTCGCGGGTTGGGTGACATCAATCTGATAATCCACCCCGTCGATAACGTCGAAGTTATAGGTGCGGAACCCGTCCCAGTTAATCAACGACTGCGGCTTGCTGCTCTTCGGATCGATCTGGTTAAACTGCCCGGCGGAGCATTCCAGCCACTCTTTCACCTCTTTACCCGTTGCTTTAACCACGACCAGCGTGTTCGGGTAGAGATAGAGATCGGCGGCGTTACGGAACGTCAGCTGGCCTTTTTCCACTTCAACATAGCTGGCCGGGTCATTTTTACGTCCGCCCACTTTGAACGGTGCGGCGGCGGAAAGCACTGGCAGGTTGGCTAAGTCCGGATCGCCCTGAACAAAATGTTCGGCATAGGCTTTCTGCGCCATGTTGACCACCTGAACGGTTGGGTCATCCTGTACCAGCGCCAGATAGCTGTACATGTTGTCGGCGGATTTGCCGATCGGCTTACTGACGAACTCGCGGGTGGCGTCGTGGTCATGCTTGAGCACGTCGAGGAGTTTTTGGTCTTCAGCCGCCAGTGATTTTTTGGCGGCAGCATCGTAGATGGGGCGCGCTTCGGCTTTGGATCCGGTCACCTTCCAGCTGCCGCTGTCGTTATTGAGTACCAGATCCACCACGCCAAGATGGTCGCCCCACATGCCGGGCATTACCGCCGGCACGCCGTTGAGCGTTCCCTTGTCGATATCTGCCCCTTTGATGCTGGCAAAATCCTTACCCGGGAAGACCGCATGAGCGTGGCCGAAGAGGATCGCGTCCACGCCCGGCACTTCGCTCAGGTAGTAAACCGAGTTTTCCGCCATCACCTGATACGGATCGGCAGAGAGGCCCGAGTGGGCGACAACGACCACAACATCCGCCCCTTTTTCACGCATCTCCGGTACGTATTTACGCGCCGTTTCGGTGATGTCGTTAACGGTGACTTTGCCGGTGAGATTGGCTTTATCCCAGGTCATGATCTGGGGCGGTACAAAGCCGATGTAGCCAATTTTCAGCGTCTGCTTTTTACCGTCCTGATCAACAACCTCGGTCTCTTTAATCAGATAAGGGGTGAAAAGCGGCTTTTTGGTCTTAACGTCGATGATATTGGCGTTAACGTACGGGAATTTTGCGCCTGCCAGCGCATCGTGCAGGTATTTAAGACCATAGTTGAATTCGTGGTTACCGAGGTTGCCGACGGTATAATCCAGGGTGTTCATCGCTTTATACACCGGGTGGATCTCGCCTTTTTTCAGCCCCTTTGCCGCCATGTAGTCACCCAGCGGACTCCCCTGAATCAAATCACCGTTGTCGACCAGCACGCTATTTTTCACTTCATTGCGGGCGGCATTGATCAAACTTGCCGTGCGTACCAGTCCGAATTTTTCCGTAGGGGTATCTTTGTAGTAATCGAAGTCCATCATATTGCTGTGCAGGTCGGTGGTTTCCAGAATACGGAGATCGACCGTCGCCGCCTGTACGCTCGCTGCAATCAGCGTCGCCAGGAGCGTTGCGCTAAACTTAATCATCAGAGGAGTCCTTTTTTCGATCTAGGCCACAAAAGAATATGTATCTATCGTTTGTTGCTTACAGAAGTGTGAATCCTGCCAGAAAAAAGGGCGATGAAACCGGAATTGCTTCACAGATAGCGGAATTGTTCACATTACGATATAAATAAAACAAAGAGTTATACCCACTGCGTTAACGAAGAGGTGGAGAATGTTAGATAAAATTTGTCAGCTCGCACGGGATGCGGGCGATGCCATCATGCAGGTGTATGATGGCGCACAACCGATGAACGTTGTCAGCAAGGCGGATGATTCCCCGGTCACGGCGGCGGATATCGCGGCGCATGGCGTGATCATGAAAGGGCTACAGGCACTCACGCCAGAGATCCCCGTGCTTTCCGAAGAAGCGCCGCAGAGCTGGGATGAGCGTCAGCACTGGCAGCGTTACTGGCTGGTCGATCCTCTGGACGGCACCAAAGAGTTTATCAAGCGTAACGGTGAATTCACCGTGAATATCGCCCTGATCGACAAGGGCAAGGCGGTGCTTGGGGTGGTCTACGCGCCGGTGATGAAAGTGATGTACAGCGCCGCAGAAGGCAAGGCCTGGAAGGAAGAGTGTGGTGTCCGCAAGCCGATCCAGGTGCGCGATGCACGCCCTCCGCTGGTGGTCATCAGCCGCTCGCACAGCGACAGCGAGTTGGAAGAGTACCTGCAACAGTTGGGTGAACATCAGACGACCTCGATTGGCTCCTCGCTGAAATTCTGTCTGGTGGCGGAGGGGCAGGCGCAGCTCTATCCCCGTTTCGGGCCGACGAACATCTGGGACACGGCAGCCGGCCACGCGGTAGCCGCGGCCGCGGGTGCGCATGTTCATGACTGGCAGGGCAAGCCGCTGGACTACACCCCGCGCGAATCATTCCTCAATCCAGGCTTCCGGGTCTCTCTTTACTGAGCCAGCAGCTTGTGCAGCAGATCAACCACCTGCTGCACCTCTTCCTGGGTTAACGCCCCGTCTTTTACCCACTGCACCTGGCCGTTTTTATCCAGCACGATAATCGCGGAACTCTCTTCCTCAAGCTGCCAGGCTTTGCGCGTCACGCCGTTGCTGTCGACAATAAACTGCGACCACGGGTAGAGCTTTTTGTTGCTCTCAAGGCTTGAGCGTACAAACATCCCGGAGCCAGGGATGGCATCGTCGGTGTTCACAATGGTGGTGGTCTGATAGCGGTCATGCGGGAATTTTGCGGCCTTGATCGCTTCCACCAGGTTTGCGTTTTTCTCTTTTGCAGATGTACGACCGGCAATATGTTGTACAACTCTCACTTTGCCCGCGAGCTGCGCGCTATTCCACGGTTTGTAGCTAAACTTATCATTGTCGAGAATCAATTCTCCCCGGTCAGCAATGCCGACTGGCGGTACGCGTTGTCCTTTTTCAATGTTGTGGGCACTCGCCCACAGGGGCAGGAGCAGGCATGCGGCTGCAAGAATGTTACGTAGGGTCATGGTGTTTCCTTATTGTATGCAGGTGATCCGACCACTTGGTCTTACGCTTTTAATCATAAGTGCGATCAATGGGCTTTTCCCGCAATCCCGATGCCAGTTTGCGGGCGAACGCACATATCCATAAAAAAACGACGGCTTATACTGCCTGTAGTCACAGTTTGAAAAGATTATTCTGAATAATTGTAATCAAACGGTAAATAAACTTATGCACACTGGGTAACTACGTAGTTCTGGTCTATAGTCATTGGGCAACAAAATTTGCGCTCAGAACAGTCGGGCCGATTGTGGCGCCGCAAGAGCGTATGATTCGCAGGAGATACAAGAATGAAAATTTTCCAACGCTACAACCCGCTTCAGGTGGCGAAGTACGTGAAGATCCTGTTCCGTGGACGGTTGTATATCAAGGATGTTGGCGCTTTTGAGTTTGATAAGGGCAAGATCCTTGTCCCAAAAGTGAAGGACAAACAGCACTTGTCTGTGATGTCCGAAGTCAACCGTCAGGTTATGCGTCTGCAAACTGAGATGGCTTAACCAACGTGCTATGCAGTAGTTAAAAAAACGGCTCCCGATGGGAGCCGTTGATGTTTGTGAGGCAGGAATCTTACGCCGACACCTTCTCTTCCGCATCCGGCAGTTTCGGCACCAGCACGGTCGGTTTGTTATCGATACGCGTCACCAGCAACTGGTCGATGCGGTAGTTATCAATATCCACCACTTCAAACTTGTAGCCGGAGAACTTCACCGAGTCGGTGCGCTTCGGGATTTTACGCAGCATAAACATCATAAAGCCGCCGATGGTCTCGTAGTTGCCTGACTGCGGGAACTCGTCGATATCCAGCACGCGCATCACGTCGTCGATTGGCGTTGCGCCGTCAATCAGCCATGAGTTCTCATCACGCGCCACAATCTGCTCTTCCAGACCCTGGCCGACCAGGTCACCCATCAGCGTGGTCATGACGTCGTTGAGGGTAATGATACCCACCACCAGCGCGTATTCGTTCATGATAACGGCAAAGTCTTCACCGGCGGTTTTGAAACTTTCCAGCGCTTCAGAGAGCGTCAACGTGTCCGGTACAATCAGGGTATTGCGGATCTGCACGCCGCTGTTGAGCGCCAGGCTTTGGTTCGCCAGCACGCGGTTCAGCAGATCTTTGGAATCCACATAGCCGATGATGTGGTCGATATCTTCATTACAGACCAGGAATTTAGAGTGCGGGTGCTCCGCGACTTTATTCTTCAGGCTCTGCTCGTCTTCATGCAGATCGAACCAAATCACGCTTTCACGGCCCGTCATGGAAGAGGGCACGGTACGGGATTCCAGCTCGAACACATTTTCGATCAGCTCATGCTCTTGCTTGCGCAGCACCCCGGCCAGCGCACCGGCTTCTACCACGGCGTAGATGTCGTCGGAGGTGATGTCATCTTTACGCACCATCGGCAGTTTAAAGATGCGGAAGATGACGTTCGCCAGGCCGTTGAAGAACCACACCAGCGGACGGAACACGAACAGGCAGAAGCGCATCGGGTTGATGATACGCAAAGCCACAGCTTCTGGCGCAATCATACCGATGCGTTTCGGGGTCAGGTCAGCGAACAGGATGAACATCCCGGTGACCAGCGAGAAGGAGAGAATAAAGCTCATCTGCTCGGCAAGTTCGGCGGACATGTACTGCACGAACAGGCTGTAAAAGGCCGGAGAAAACGCTGCATCCCCCACGATACCGCCGAGAATAGCGACCGCGTTCAGGCCAATTTGTACCACGGTGAAGAACGTTCCAGGATTTTCCTGCATCTTCAGGATACGGGAAGCATTGATGTTGCCTTCGTCGGCAAGCAGCTTAAGTTTGATTTTACGGGACGCGGCCAGCGAGATCTCGGATATCGAGAAAAATGCGCTGACGGCTATCAGACAAAGTATTACTAAAATACTGTTTAACATAGTTTATCCGGCTTCTCGCCAGATCCTCGGAAGGGAAGTTGATACCATTTGTGTGGAAACACATTGAACGTCAGCTCGTAGCGTTGAGCTGATTATTTCAGCGGGTAGTATAGCGTAAAGAGATGTAAACCTGCCAGAGGTCACATTTTGAGGCGAAAAGAGGCCGGGCAGGCGGCGAACCGGCCCGGCGAGACGCGCTATTTTGCGGCCGATAACCCGACGTTGTTCACTGCACGACGGGCAGCATCGCCTCCCCACACCTGATCGTACTCATAGCCTGTGAGCTGTTTTATCACCACGCGGGTATTGGCATCGCAGTCGCGGTAATCACCGCCCAGCTTACGGCGGGCAATCTCCTTGAGAAGCAGCTTATGCGTGTCGCGGGTGAGCTTGAATTTATAGGTAGTGAAGAAGCTCACCGCCAGCAGGGCTGCCGTCGCGAAGATCATCAGGCCTATAATCGCCCCCAGCGCGCTTTCAGGCTGTGCGCCGCCGCCCTTCACAAAGCCGGACTCCTGCAGGACCAGGCCAATAATCATGATGGCGATCGCCACGGTGCTTTTGCGGGTCAGGACCATCACCCCGGCAAAAATCCCTTCGCGGCGCTGCTGCGTCACCATCTCGTCAATATCAGGAATGAAGCTGTAGATATTCCACGGTATGTAATAGAGGCCTGCTCGGGTGGCGCCCAGCAGGATAAAGACCGCCGTGAACAGCAGCGTGGGCACCTGGGTTTTGGTCAGGTAAACCGTAAACAGGAACACCAGCACGAAGAATATCCCGCCGTAAGAGAGGCGCAAAGCGGCAGAAGGGGAGACATTCAGCCTGTTCAGCAACAGCATAAATCCATATGTGCCAGGTACCGAGGCGAAAGCCGCAATGCTCAGCCAGCCGGAGACGGCTGCCGCGTCCTGGCTCAGACAATACACGACATAATAGGTAAAGACCGAACCGAATACGTCCATCGCCGTAAATGAAAAGATATAAATAATAATATGCAGGCGGAACGCGCGAATACGGAAAGAGGAAAAGAGATCCAGCACCAGATATTTCAGGTGATTAATTAATCCGCTGCTGCGCTGTTTATCCACTTTAAACGTGGATGGCTGTTGCACATCTTTCGCTTCCCAGGTGGTATACCAGGTAATAAATACCGCAATACAGAATACGCAGGAGAATATCAGCCCGGTAAGAGTATAGGTAAACGGATTATCTTTCCCCGTGAACTGCATAATGACGCCGGGAACGGAAACCGCAAGAAAGCCGCCGAGCTGAGAGCAGATCATGCGCACGCCGGAGAGACGGCTGCGCTCTTCATACCGGTTAGTCATTTCAGCGGCCAGGGTTTCCCAGGGCACCAGCACCATCGCCGACAAGAGCTCAATAGAGAGGTAAGTGCCCAGGTAATACCAGTAACCCATGTCCGTAAGCCACAGCAGGGCATACAGAAACATTAAGGGCGAACTGAGTAATAAAAAGAAGCGGCGACGGCCAAATTTACGCCCGAGCCAGGTATCACCGAAATTATCCGTGATATAACCCATAATCGGGCTTAATAACGCATCAATGACGCGAGCAATAGCAAATATCGAACCCGCTTCGACGACAGAGAGCCCGCAATAGGTGGTGTAAAAAAATAAAAGCCAAGTGCCGATAATGGCGAAAGCGCCTCCGCCAAACAGATCGGTTATACCGTAGCCGAGCGCCACGCCATAACCCACTCTACGTTCAGTTGGTTTGACCATAATAATATCCAGTGTAGGGTAATGATTAACCCGATCTGTCGGGTCGTTTTTTATTTACTGCTGGAATACAAATTACGTTCTATTAATTGATTTCTATCCATTGCCTTAATTGAGATGATCGATAAATAGCCTCCACAAGGGTGAGTGATTTCCCGGCTTCACGGATATCGGTGTAATCCGTGTAACCGGGGTGAGTGATAGCCTGATAAAAACGGCGGATCGCCTGCTGGTGGCCCAGCCCCCAGTAGCTTTTGACCGAACCGTCCGGGGAGTCGTCGCAGGTGAGCCTGACGCGCTCACCCGGCGTCACGCGCCAGAGCGTGTTGTCGTTCAGCAGCAGCGAGCCCTGCTCGCAGTGGATCTCCATCAGAAGCGGGGAATCGGTGGTATTGCAGTTACTGGCGTAAAACAGGCCGCGCGCGCCGTTAGCAAAGTGCAGCGTGGCCATCGCGCTGTCTTCGCCTTCCGTCACGTCCGCCAGTTCACCGCTATCCACCACACCTTTCACACGCGTCACGCCGCCGGCGAACCACTGCATCAGGTCGAGGGTATGAATGGCCTGGTTGATCAGCAGGCTGCCTCCTTCCGTAGCCAGTCGCCCACGCCACGGACTTTGGGTGTAGTACGCGCCCGAGCGTGACCACGTCAGCACCGCTTTGATGCTGAGCATTTTTCCCAGCTCGCCTTCGTCCAGCGCCTGGCGAATGCGCAGGCTGGTGGGGTTGAGCCGGTTCTGATAACACACGCCGAGCAGACCCGTAGCCTGGTCAGCGGCGCGGGTGATATCCACCAGTTCGCTGCTGTTCATGCCCACCGGTTTTTCGCAGAACACATGCTTTCCGGCGGCGAGGGCCGCCAGAATCATGCTTTTATGCTCAAAGTGCGGCGTGCAGATATGGACCACATCGATGGCATCATCCAGCAGCATCTCCCGGTAATCCTGATAGAAGCGGCACTGATAGCCCAATGCCAGCTTCAGCCCTTTGACGCTGTCGATATCTGCCAGCGCGCGCAGCGCAACGTTGGGGAGCTGGCGCAGCGCATTCACATGGCAACCGTGAATCGCTCCGGCGCCGATCACCGCCGTGTTCAGGAGCTTCATTGTCGCCTCCCGTTATGCCGTTGCGTTGGCCAGCATCTGTGCCTTCACGCAGAGCTCCGCCGCCTTAAAGGCGTGAGCCTGGGTCATGGCATGTTCAGTACGATGCAAACAATCGAGGATCAGTTCGCCAAAGAACGGGAATCCGACCTGGCCGGCGACCGGATAACGGAACTCCCCCTCGTTATTGACGAGATACACCACGTCCTGTTCACCACGGGTGAGATCGACATATTTGCGGATCTCGATATAGCCTTCGGTGCCCAGCAGCGTCAGGCGGCCATCGCCCCAGGTCGAGAGCCCGTCAGGGGTAAACCAGTCGCAGCGGAAATAGCCGCTGGCGCCGTTTTCCCCTTTCAGCATGGCATCGCCAAAATCTTCGAAGGCGGGGTACTGGGGGTGTTTAACGTTCCGTACCTGGCTTGCCACCACGATGGCGTCACTGTTGCCGGTATAAAACAGGAACTGCTCAATCTGATGGCTGCCGATATCGCATAGAATGCCGCCGAAATAGCGCCGATCGTAGAACCAGTCCGGGCGGCCGGTCCCTTCCCGGTGCGGGCCCGTCCCCAGCGTTTGTACGACGCGGCCAATGGCCCCTTGCTGCACCAGCTGTCCGGCAAAGACCGCGCTCTCAACATGCAGGCGTTCGCTGTAATACACTGCGTATTTCCGGCCCGTTTTTTCCACCATGGCTTTGGCATCCGCCAGTTGTTCAAGGGTGGTAAGGGGGGCTTTATCGGTGAAGTAATCTTTGCCTGCGGCCATCGCTTTTAGCCCCAGCGCGCAGCGCTCGGCGGGAATGGCGGCGCCAGCTACCAGACGCACCTCATCGTCGGCGAGTATGACATCCAGGGAGTCTGCAACCCTGGCCTGCGGATACTGCTGAATGAATTTGTCCACTTTTGCCGGATCGGGGTCGTAGACCCATTTCAGCGTGGCGCCCGCTTCAATCAGGCCGTTACTCATGCCGTAGATATGGCCGTGGTCGAGCGCGGCAGCGGCAAAGACAAACTCTCCTTCCCTGACAACGGGCTGAGGTTTACCCACTGGCGCGTAGTTCATGCCGTCATTTTTGTTCATGATGTCACTCCTTCATCCAGATCTTTGCCCAGGGGAATCGCACCGACTTCGCTGAAGTTGGCGACGCTTGCGGATTTTTCATAAAAACGGGGGGCGAGGGCGTTGGTCCCGCCGGTACGGTAAAACGGATCGTCGCGTTGAATCGGCAGCGAAACCACGGAGCGGGTGATGGCGGATTTATAGATCGCGGTTATCAGCTCCAGCGAACGTTTGCCCTGCAGGCCATCCACTAACGGCGCCGTGCCGTGCTCAATGGCATACAGCAGGTCATTAATCTGCCCGGTGTGCAGCGTCCATTCGAGCTTCGGCGTCTCGTGAAAAACGGCGTTAAGCTGCGCTTCCCGTTGCAGGTCCCGATCCTCCTGGGGAAAGCCGTTATCAGCGCTGACGCTGGCAAAGGCCTGCCACGGTGCGGAGATGCGCGCCTTTTCACCCTGGATAATGATTTTCTGATCTTCGCCGTGGTGCACGACCGAGGCGGTTAGCTGAGTGAGTGCGCCGCTGGGGTATTTAAATATTGCCGCGCTGAGATCTTCGACTTCAGCGTTGTCGTGCGCCACGTTGGTCATCATAGCCACCACTTCAGACGGGAAGCCCAGCATCCACTGAATGGCGTCGATGTGGTGAACAGCGTGGTTAAGGGTGCAGCCGCCGCCCTCTTTTTCCCAGGTGCCGCGCCACCACAGGTCGTAGTAGCAGTGTCCGCGCCACCAGAACGAGTCCACCTGGGCATGGCACACCTTGCCAGCAAGGCCCGAATCCAGCGCCGCTTTTAAACGCCAGAAGGCATCGGTAAAGCGGTTTTGAGCGATGATGGCGAGCAATTTACCGCTGGCCTGTTGCGCGGCGATCATGGCGTCGCACTCCTCCAGCGAGGCGGCCATCGGTTTTTCGCACAGCACATGGCAACCCGCATTGAGGGCATTAATGCTTATCTCTGCATGAACGTAGGGCGGCGTGCAGACGTCGACGATATCGATATCTGGCTCTGACGCCAGCATCTGCTCGTGGCTTTCATACACGCGTGCGTCCGTCAGGTTGTAGCGTGCTTTTTTCTCGTGGGCTTTTTCCGGGTAGATATCGACCAGCGCGACGATCCGGCAGCGTTGGCCAAACTGCAAATAACCCTGAATATGGTTATGCGAGATATTTCCTGTTCCCACGATAGCGACATTTAACATCGTTTCTTCTCCTGAGTTACCAGGTGCCGGAGGCATCCAGCGTGACGCTGGCGGTCTCTTTAGCCACTGAGGTGCTGATACGCTGTTGAAGCAAGCGCAGATACTGTTTCTCATTGAGCGGGAGGTCGACCCAGTCGTCGGTCCAGGTGGAGAGGTGCATGGCGTTGGAGAGCGTTAACCCGTGGATCCCTTCCAGCCCCGGGGCAATGAGCGGCTCGCCGCGCAGGATGGCGCCGCAGAAATTGGCGGTAATGACGTGGTGTTCGCTGCATTCCGGGCCGACGGGAAGCGTGACCTCCCAGCATTCCGGTTCACCAAAGCCGTTTTGCCAGCGGGCGTTGAAGGCGGTTTCAGATTCCCGCAGCCGCCAGTAACGCAGTTTCCCTTCTTCGACGACCACCTTGCCGCGATCGCCGACGATCTCCAGCCGGTTGGTCCCCGGCGTTTCAGCCACGGTCGTGATAAATACGCCCGTCGCACCGTTGGCGTACTCGGCGTAGGCGGTGACCTCATCTTCCACTTCAATGTCGCGATGCTTACCAAACTGGCAAAACGCGCGCAGACGGATCGGCATACCAACCAGCCACTGCCAGAGATCAAGCTGATGTGGGTCCTGATTGAGCAGTACGCCGCCGCCTTCTCCTTTCCAGGTGGCGCGCCAGCCGCCGGAGTTGTAGTAGCTCTGCGAGCGATACCAGTTGGTAATGATCCAGTTGGAGCGGCGGATCTCACCCAGCTCGCCGCTGTCGATCAGATCTTTCACCTTCTGGTAGAGCGGATTCGGGCGCTGGTTGTACATGATGCCGAACACCACATCGCAGGTTCGGGCACAGGCGTTCATCTCCTGCACCTGCGCCGTATATACGCCGGCCGGTTTTTCGCAGAGCGTGTGGATGCCGTGGCGCATTGCCAGCATCGACAGACGCGGATGCTCGTAGTGCGGCGTTGCGACAATCACCGCGTCGATAAGCCCGCTCTGAAGCATCTCCTGCGCATCGCTGAAAAGGGGGAGGGAGCCGACCAGCTGGCGAATGGCCGGATGCTTTTCCGGTGCATTATCACAAACCGCCGCCAGGCATGCGTCACTGACCGTACCCGCCAGTAAATAACGCGCGTGGACCGTACCGATATTACCTATTCCGATAATGCCAAAACGTACCTTCTCCATGTCACACCTTAATTTCAGTTGAAATGAGGGATGACCGGAAAATAGGAAAGGGGAGCCGCAGCGACAATGTGTTTTTGTGAGAATACTCGCAAGCTGTTTAAGTAATCTCCAGGGTCTCTGAAATTTGGTTTTAAAATCAAAGCGCTGTTTCTGCAAATATTTGCAAAAACTGATTGAGAGCGAGGTCACACTATGCCGGGCAGATTAAAAATGGAGGAGATTGCGACCCTGACGGGGTATTCCGTCAGCACGGTTTCGCGGGTATTAAGCGGCAAGTCTTATGCCAGCGATAAAGCCCGTGACGCGATCGTTCGCACCGCGCGCGAATTAGGTGTTCTGGAGGCAATGGCAAGCGGAAGGCTGTTAATTAACGGTATCGCTGTCTTTGCCCCGGAAAGAACCTTTCAGGGGCGTGGAGACATTTTTTATCTGGAAGTGACCAAAGGCATTGCTGAAGCGTGCGCCCCGCATAACGTGTGGGTCAGTTGCTGCGGATTAGAAGAGCAGCACGCCGACGTGAAATTGTTTATGGAAAAGGCCAGCCATAAGAATATCAACGCAATAATAATTATTGGGACTGATGATTCCACCATCTTTAAACTGGCGAGCACGCTGAATAAGCCCTGCGTATTGATTAACTCCGTTGATCGTGCTCGGGTGCTGGACGCCGTATCACCCGATCACCGGGCGATTGGTTTCACCGCCATGCAGTACCTTTTTGAGCAGGGGCACCGCCGTGTGCTCACGCTCACCTGCCTGCGGCGTGAGACGCTGTATGCGCGTCTGGACGGCATTAAAGAGGCGTACCGCCATTTTCACGTGGCCTTTGATCCCCAGCGTGATTTGCTGGTGACGGAGTGGTTTACGGCAGAGGAGGCCGAGCGGGCGCTGGATGCATGGCTGTTAAGTCATGACAGATCGCAGTGGCCAGAGGTGATTTTCCCGAACAGTACCAGCATGACGGAGGGAGTGATCAGGGCGTTAACGCGCCACGGGCTGCGCATTCCGGAAGACATTTCGCTCATTACGACCGATTTTGCATGGAATTTAGCGCACCGTCTGGAAAAACCGATCACAGGCGTCACGGTGCCCTGCCGTGAGCTGGGGATTGAGGCCGTACACCTGCTGCAAACGCGGCTCAACCGACCTCAGGCGCCGGTCTATAACCTGCTGTTGCAGGGCAAAGTCATGGATTACGGCTCAGTCAGTAATGCCACGCGCCACGCGGCTCGCGTGGCGCTGGATCAGTAATCAGGCAAGCTGCGGCGGCAGGCACACGCCGATGCCACCAATTCCGCAGTAGCCGTACGGATTTTTGTGCAGATACTGCTGGTGGTCGTCCTCGGCATAGTAGAACGGTTTCGCGGTGGTGATTTCCGTTGTCACCTCGCGCGTATCACCTGCGTCGCGCATGGCCTGCTGGAAACGCTCCTTACTGGCGAGTGCGGCGGCTTCCTGCTCAGGCGTGAGCGGATAAATCGCCGAACGATACTGGGTGCCATGGTCATTACCCTGACGCATACCCTGCGCCGGGTCGTGGTTTTCCCAGAACACCTGCAGCAGCTGTTCATAGCTGATGACGGACGGGTCGTATACCACGCGTACGGCTTCAGCATGGCCGGTCTCGCCGGAGCAGACTTCGCGGTAGGTGGGGTTTGGCGTATATCCGCCCGTGTAGCCCGCCGCGGTGCTGTAGACGCCAGGCAACTGCCAGTAGAGGCGTTCCACGCCCCAGAAGCAGCCCATGGCAAACAGGGCGATTTCCATGCCTTCAGGTACGTTGGTCATGGAATGGCCATTCACGGCGTGTAAGGTTGCGACTGGCATAGGGGTGTTGCGTCCCGGTAATGCATCTGCTTGTGAAACCAGATGCTTTTTGTCGAATAAACTCACGATGGGGCCTCCCGGGGTGCGATGTTTCGGTTAAGGTTGTCACGAAGCGTTTAATTGAACACAATAAATGCGCTGAATGAGTCTAGATTTAATCATAAGAAATATTTGGGTGTTACACCCTTTTTCAACCCGAGAATTGGGTTTTTTGGCCAACAGGCCGTATTTTGCCGCGGAGCGGCACTTCATTTGCTTCCAGGGTGGAAACAGGGATATTCAGGAGAGAACGTGACAAAAATCCGCCAGTTATGTTTGGTCAGTGTCTTGCTGACAAGCGGGGTTGCCAGCGCGGCGAATGTCCGTTTGCAGGTTGAGGGGTTATCCGGGGCGCTGGAAAAAAACGTGCGTGCACAGCTGTCGACGATTGAAAGTGACGAAGTGACGCCGGACCGGCGTTTTCGTGCACGCGTGGATGACGCGATACGCGAAGGGCTAAAAGCCCTGGGATATTACGAACCCACCATCGATTTCGATCTCCGCCCACCGCCAAAAAAGGGGCGGCAGGTGCTTATTGCCCGCGTCTCGCCGGGTGAGCCGGTGCTGATAGGCGGCACCAATGTGGTGTTACGCGGCGGCGCGCGTACCGATCGCGATTATCTGGATCTGCTCAGTACGCGGCCTAAAATTGGTACCGTACTGAATCACGGTGATTACGACAGTTTCAAAAAATCGCTGACGAGCGTCTCCTTACGCAAGGGCTACTTCGACAGCCAGTTCAATAAAAGCCAGCTGGGCATTGCGCTGGGCAGACGCCAGGCTTTCTGGGATATCGACTATGACAGCGGCGAACGCTACCGCTTTGGCGACGTGACGTTCGAAGGCTCGCAAATTCGTGAAGAGTACCTGCAAAACCTCGTGCCGTTCAAAAAGGGTGACTACTACCATTCACGCGATCTGGCCGAGCTGAACCGCCGCCTGTCGGCAACCGGGTGGTTTAATTCGGTGGTCGTTGCGCCGGAGTTTGAAAAGGCCCGCAAAACCAAGGTATTACCGCTGCACGGTGTGGTGTCGCCACGCACCGAAAACACCATTGAGACCGGGGCTGGCTATTCAACGGACGTGGGGCCGCGCGTGAGGGCGACCTGGAAAAAGCCGTGGATGAACTCGTACGGCCATAGCCTGACCACCAGTGCCAGTATCTCAGCCCCGGAGCAACAGCTCGACTTCAGCTACAAAATTCCGCTGCTGAAGAACCCGCTTGAGCAGTATTACCTGGTCCAGGGGGGCTTTAAGCGTACCGATCTGAACGATACCGAGTCGGATTCCACCACGCTTGCCGTATCCCGATTCTGGGATCTCTCCAGCGGCTGGCAGCGCGCCATTAACCTGCGCTGGAGTCTTGACCACTTTACCCAGGCCAACGTCACCAACACCACCATGCTGCTCTATCCGGGGGTAATGATCAGCCGTACCCGCTCACGCGGCGGCCTGATGCCGACCTGGGGCGATTCCCAGCGTTACTCTATCGATTACTCCAACACCATGTGGGGTTCCGATGTGGATTTCTCGGTAATTCAGGCGCAAAACGTCTGGATCCGCACGCTGTATGACAAACACCGCTTTGTGATGCGCGGTAACCTCGGCTGGATTGAAACCGGCGACTTCGACAAAGTCCCGCCTGACCTGCGCTTCTTCGCCGGGGGCGACCGCAGTATCCGCGGCTACAAATACAAATCCATCGCGCCTAAAGATGATGACGGCAAGCTGATCGGGGCCTCCAAGCTGGCGACCGGCTCGCTGGAGTACCAGTACAACGTCAGCGGAAAATGGTGGGGCGCCATGTTTGTGGACGGCGGCGAAGCGGTGAGCGATATCCGCCGCAGTGATTTCAAAACCGGCGCGGGCGTGGGCGTGCGCTGGCAGTCGCCCGTCGGGCCCATCAAGCTCGACTTCGCCGTACCGGTGGGTGACAAAGAAGAACACGGTTTACAGTTTTACATCGGTCTTGGGCCTGAATTATGAGTTTATGGAAGAAGATAAGCCTCGGAGTACTGATTTTTATCGTGCTGCTGCTCGGTACGGTGGCGTTTCTGGTGGGCACGACAACCGGCCTGCATCTGCTGTTTAACGCGGCGAACCGCTGGGTACCCGGGCTGGAAATCGGCCAGGTGACGGGCGGCTGGCGCGATCTACGTCTGAAGAATATTCGCTACGAGCAGCCTGGCGTTGCGGTCAACGCGGGCGAGTTTCACCTTGCCGTCAGGCTGGGTTGCCTGCGGGACAGTAAGCTCTGCGTCAACGACCTGTCGCTAAAAGATGTGAACGTGGCGATTGATTCGGAGAAAATGCCGAAATCAGCGCCGGTTGAAGAAGAGGACAGCGGCCCGCTGAATCTCTCGACGCCGTACCCGATTGCGCTTTATCGGGTGTCGCTGGACAACGTCAATGTCAAAATCGATGACACCACCGTATCGGTGATGGATTTCACCTCCGGCCTGCGCTGGCAGGAGAAAAACCTCACCCTGACGCCAACCACCCTGCAGGGATTGCTGATCGCGCTGCCGAAGGTGGCGGACGTGGCGCAAGAGGAGATCGTCGAGCCGAAGATCCAGAACCCACAGCCGGAAGAGAAACCGCTGGGTGAAACGCTGAAAGATCTGTTCTCGAAGCCCGTCCTGCCGGAGATGACGGACGTGCACCTGCCGCTGAACCTGAATATCGAAGCGTTCAAGGGCGAGCAGTTGCGTCTGACTGGCGACACCGATCTCACGGTCTATAACATGTTGCTGAAGGTCAGCAGCATCGACGGCAACATGAAGCTCGACGCGCTGGATATCGACACCAACCAGGGCTCTGTCAATGCCTCGGGTCATGCCCTGCTGCGTGACAACTGGCCGGTGGATATTACCCTGAACAGCGCGCTCAACATCGACCCGCTGAAAGGCGAAAAAGTGAAGGTTAAGGTGGGCGGCGCGCTACGCGACAAGCTGGATGTCGGGGTGAATCTCTCCGGCCCGGTGGACATGGTTCTGCGCGCGCAAACCCAGCTGGCGGAAGCCGGACTGCCACTTAACCTTGAGGTGGTCAGCAAGCAGCTGTACTGGCCGTTCACCGGCGAAAAACAGTTCCAGGCCGATGACCTGAAGCTGAAGCTGAGCGGCAAGATGACCGATTACACGCTGTCGTTCCGTACCGCCGTGAAGGGCCAGGACGTGCCACCCGCCACGATCACGCTGGATGCAAAAGGGAATGAACAACAGGTTAATCTCGACAAACTGACCGTTGCGGCGCTGGAAGGCAAAACCGAGCTGACCGCGCTGCTCGACTGGCAGCAGGCGATCAGCTGGCGCGGTGAGCTGAAGCTCTCGGGGATTAACACGGCGAAAGAGGTGCCGGACTGGCCGTCAAAACTGGACGGTCTTATCAAAACCCGCGGCAGCCTGTACGGCGGCACGTGGCAGATGGATGTCCCGGAAATCAAGCTCACCGGTAACGTGAAGCAGAACAAGGTTAACGTAGAAGGTTCGCTCAAAGGCAACAGCTACCTGCAGTGGGTGATCCCGGGTCTGCACGTGGCGCTGGGCCGCAACACGGCGGATATCAAAGGCGAGCTGGGGGTGAAAGATCTGAACCTCGACGCCACTATCGATGCGCCGAATCTGGATAACGCCCTTCCGGGGCTTGGCGGCACGGCGAAGGGGCTGCTTAAGGTCCGCGGCACGGTGGATGCACCGCAGTTGCTGGCGGATATCACGGCCAGTAACCTGCGCTGGCAGGAGCTGTCCATCGCCCGTGTGCGCGTTGACGGGGATGTGAAATCCACCGATCAGATCGGCGGTAACCTGAACCTGCGCGTGGAGCGCATTTCTCAGCCGGACGTGAACATTAATCTGGTGACCCTGGACGCCAAAGGCAACGAGAAGCAGCACGACCTCCAGCTGCGCGTGCAGGGCGAGCCGGTTTCCGGGCAGCTTCACCTGACGGGGAGCTTCGACCGCAAGGCGGAGCGCTGGAAAGGGACGCTCGACAACACCCGTTTCAACACCCCGGTAGGGCCACTGGTGCTGTCACGCGCTATTGCCCTGGACTACCGCAATGCCGAACAAAAGATCAGCATTGGCCCACACTGCTGGACCAACCCGAATGCGGAGCTGTGCGTGCCGCAGACCATCGACGCGGGAGCGGAAGGGCGCGCGCAGATCACCCTCAATCGTTTTGATCTGGCGATGTTAAAACCGTTCATGCCGGATACCACTCAGGCGAGCGGCGTCTTTAGCGGGAAGGCTGATGTGGCCTGGGACACCACCAAAGAGGGGCTGCCACAGGGCAGCGTGACGCTTTCTGGCCGCAACGTGAAGGTGACACAGGATGTCAACAACGCGCCGCTGCCGGTGGCGTTTGATACTCTGAACCTGAGCGCCGATCTGCACAAAAACCGCGCCGAGCTGGGGTGGCTTATCCGCCTGACCAATAATGGCCAGTTCGACGGTAAGGTGCAGATTACCGACCCACAAGGGCGACGTAATCTGGGCGGGAACGTCTCTATCCGCAACTTCAACCTGGCGATGGTTAACCCGATTTTCTCGCGCGGTGAAAAAGCGGCGGGGATGCTCAACGCGAACCTGCGGCTGGCGGGCAACGCGCAAAGCCCGCAGCTGTTCGGTCAGATGCAGCTAAACGGTGTGGATATCGACGGCAACTTTATGCCGTTCGATATGCAGCCAAGCCAGATTACGATGAACTTCAACGGGATGAGCTCAACGCTGAACGGCTCGGTGCTGACCCAGCAGGGGCAAATCAACCTCAGCGGTGACGCCGACTGGAGCCAGCTTGATAACTGGCGCGCCCGTATCGCCGCGAAAGGCAGCAAGGTGAGGATCACCGTACCGCCGATGGTACGTCTGGATGTCTCGCCGGATATCGTCTTTGAAGCAACGCCGAGCCTCTTTACCCTCGACGGGAACGTGGACGTGCCGTGGGCGCGCATCGTGGTTCACGAGGTGCCGGAAAGCGCGGTGGGCGTCTCCAGTGATGAAGTGATGCTCGACGATAACCTCAAGCCGATTAATCAGCAAAGCGCGGGCATTCCGATCAACAGCAATCTTACCGTGCATGTGGGGAATAACGTTCGTCTGAACGCGTTTGGGCTGAAGGCACGCCTGACGGGTGACCTGAAAGTGGCGCAGGACAGACAGGGGCTTGGCCTGAACGGGCAGATCAACATTCCTGAAGGGCGCTTCCATGCTTATGGTCAGGATTTGATTGTGCGTAAAGGTGAACTGCTGTTCTCCGGTCCGCCGGATCAGCCGCTGCTCAACATTGAAGCGATTCGTAACCCGGAAGCGACAGAAAACGACGTGATTGCGGGCGTGCGCGTCACCGGTTCGGCCGACGAACCGAAGGCGGAGATCTTCTCCGACCCGGCGATGTCCCAGCAGGAAGCACTCTCTTACCTGCTGCGTGGTCAGGGCCTGGATAGCGGCCAAAGCGACAGTGCAGCGATGACCTCAATGTTAGTGGGTCTGGGGGTTGCACAAAGTGGTCAGGTTGTGGGTAAAATCGGTGAGACGTTCGGCGTAAGCAATCTGGCGCTGGACACCCAGGGCGTGGGTGACTCCTCGCAGGTGGTGGTCAGCGGCTATGTACTGCCGGGTCTGCAGGTAAAATATGGCGTGGGGATCTTTGACTCGCTGGCAACTCTCACGTTACGCTATCGCCTGATGCCTAAGCTATATCTGGAAGCAGTGTCCGGCGTAGACCAGGCACTTGATCTGCTCTATCAGTTTGAGTTTTAGCAATGCGAATATTTGTCTACGGCAGTTTACGAACCAAGCAAGGCAACAGTCACTGGATGACCAATGCCCTGTTGCTTGGGAATTACAATATCGAAAACTACCAGTTGTACAGCCTGGGCCACTATCCAGGCGCGGTTCCCGGCGAAGGAACAGTACACGGTGAAGTTTATCGTATTGATAACGCGACACTTGCCGAACTTGATGCCTTGCGCACCAGGGGCGGTGAATACGCGCGCCAGTTGATCCAGACGCCGTACGGAAGTGCGTGGATGTACGTCTACCAGCGTCCGGTCGAAGGGTTAACGCGGATTGTAAGCGGTAACTGGTTAGACAGAGACCAGTACTGAAAAAACAACGCCACCGTGAGGTGGCGTTGTTTTTTGTGCCTTCAACTCTCTTCTGTATCCCGGCGACGGGTCAAAAACAGAGGAACAAACAGCATGATGTACGGGGCAATAAGCCATAACAGGCACAGGGCGCGTGAACGGCCATAGTAGTTTATGCACCGCGTATTGCTTGAAATGACGGGCAGGAAAAACAGTAAAAACAGCAGAATCGCATAATCACTTCGATAAGGGATCCATAAGTACCCCAAAAACCAGGCAAGCTGGAATGCCAGGATGCAGAGATACTGCCATTTACTGTCTTTGCCGTAACAGTCAAACGCCTTTATGTAGCCCATCTTTATGCTTTGAAGAAAGAAACTTAGCATGTATAACGCTCACGATCGCGACGGTCAGGAGGGTGCTCGTGAGCAACGCCCCTAAAAAATAGCCGTAGGTAATGTCAGTAGCACCCGGGCCTAAAGTATGCAATTTACTATATCCTCTCTCTACGGCAACGAAAAGCGTATAGAGACCGATATTAATACAGAACTGAAGCAGACATGAAACAACGATATTTCTGGGGATTCTTTTTGATAGAGTGAGCGACGCATAAATAATACATGCTGAAAGAACGAAGAAGAACCCGTTGAATAAACTGGATAATAAGGCGCTGTTCACTTCGCTAAATATTAAATTATTGCTCCCATAGTACCATGCCAGGTATTCAGTATATGTGCTTCTGCCAAAGATAAAGGCGGCAATAATAAGGATGAAAAGACTCACGATATGAGTTTTTTTATTCATAATTTTGCTCCTTTTGAGAGCAGTTCTTTCATTGTTTTACTGGCTTCTAGCTGATCTTTGATTATGGCAAGATCGCGCGTGTTATGGTTATATTTTGCAATAGCGGTTGGCGTGCCTTTTCCACCATTGTCCATAAAGAAAACAATATCCTTACGGCCATACAGAAGAACTTGTGGAATGGGATCACGGCCATAACTCACCGCCTGTGGCAGCGAGTGGATAGACTCTGTCGTGAGGAACCGAGGAATATTTTCAAGTTCAATATTGCCTAACGGTGTTGTGGCAACAAGGGAGCCGATAAAATCGGTCGTATACACTAACGTATCTGTATCTTTGGTCGTGACTTTTGAACCCGTAATATATTTTATCTGTTGCCAAAGAGTAATGTCTTTGGGGATAACCTTAACACCATCCATAAACATATCTTGCTTACGTTTGAGCTGAATGACAGTACGGTGTACCTGTGTCAAAGAGGGACTTATTTCCCCAAAAGAAGGCATCAGGCCATCGCGAGAATACAGGCGTTCAATGATAAAATAAATTCCAGTTGGGCGGGCAACATCAATGTTAATGGATGACATGTGAATCCTATAATGAATGGGGATTAATGTTCATCGTGACAGTATGTTGTTAATGACCAGTCTATTCAACTATCCCCACCATAAATGATAGTGCATCGTTTATGGTTTTATTATAGGTATGAAAAGGAATGAGATTCTTCTTAAATATCCGCTTGTGATGCGTTAGCCAGGTACAAAAAAGCCCCGACCAGCGGGGCTTTATCGATGTGCGGTAAGAATTACTTCTTAGCAGCGCGTTCGAAAGAGGCGATGATTTCTGCTTTCGCCGCTTCTGCGTTGTCCCAGCCGTCAACTTTAACCCACTTGCCTTTTTCGAGGTCTTTGTAGTGCTCGAAGAAGTGAGTGATCTGCGCTTTCAGCAGTTCTGGCAGGTCGTTCACATCTTTGATGTGATCGTACTCTTTGCTCAGCTTGGTGTGCGGTACCGCAACCAGTTTCGCATCTTCGCCGGATTCGTCGGTCATTTTCAGCACGCCAACTGGGCGGCAGCGAATGACTGCGCCTGGCTGCAGTGGGTATGGCGTCGGAACCAGCACGTCAACCGGGTCACCGTCCAGAGACAGGGTGTGGTTGATGTAACCGTAGTTGCATGGATAGAACATCGCGGTAGACATGAAACGGTCTACAAACAGCGCACCGCTCTCTTTGTCCACTTCGTATTTGATAGGATCTGCGTTAGCCGGGATTTCGATAACAACGTAGATGTCTTCTGGCAGTTCTTTACCCGCAGGGACGTTGAGTAAGCTCATGTCTGTGTCCTTTAAAATGGATGGTAAACAAGTGGCAGGTATTATAGCCAACTGGCGCTGAATGTCTCCGCCTGTTTTCGTCTTCTCACCGCGTTCGTCTCACTTTTCAGACCGATTCCATGACAGAAAAATCCATAAACTCAGCCGCATTTTTCATGGAGAAATGAAAGCGATTACAAACTTGTGATTAACGTTTTATTCACTTTTCTGAAGTGTGATGTAACGCAATTCGTTACATATTTCATTGGCTATAGTCATTTCGCAGAACATCTTTTAACCAACAATAACTCACCCTACGAGGACGTTCATATGTGGAAGCGCTTACTTCTTGTCACAGCAGTTTCGGCAGCCATGTCGTCTATGGCGATGGCCGCACCTTTAACCGTAGGATTTTCGCAGGTCGGCTCTGAATCAGGCTGGCGTGCGGCAGAAACCAACGTGGCGAAAAGCGAGGCCCAGAAACGCGGCATCACGCTGAAGATCGCCGATGGTCAGCAAAAACAGGAAAACCAGATTAAAGCCGTGCGTTCGTTTATTGCGCAGGGTGTGGATGCCATCTTTATTGCGCCCGTTGTGGCCACCGGCTGGGAGCCTGTCCTGAAGGAAGCGAAAGACGCTGAGATCCCGGTCTTCCTGCTCGATCGTTCCATCGATGTAAAAGACAAATCTCTCTATATGACCACCGTGACCGCCAACAACGTTCTTGAAGGGCAATTAATTGGTGACTGGCTGGTGAAACAGGTGGATGGCAAGCCGTGTAACGTCGTTGAGCTGCAAGGTACGGTCGGCGCGAGCGTGGCCATCGACCGTAAGAAGGGGTTTGCTGAGGCCATCGCCAAAGCGCCAAACATTAAAATTATCCGTTCTCAGTCCGGCGACTTTACCCGCAGTAAAGGTAAAGAGGTCATGGAGAGCTTTATCAAGGCTGAAAACAACGGCAAGAACATCTGCATGGTTTACGCCCACAACGATGACATGGTGATCGGGGCGATTCAGGCCATTAAAGAAGCGGGCCTGAAACCGGGCAAAGATATTCTCACCGGCTCTATCGACGGCGTGCCGGACATCTACAAAGCGATGATCGACGGCGAAGCCAACGCCAGCGTGGAGCTCACGCCAAACATGGCCGGTCCGGCATTCGATGCGCTGGAGAAATTCAAGAAGGACGGCACGATGCCTGAGAAGGTGACGGTCACCAAATCCACTCTCTACCTGCCGGATACCGCGAAAGAAGAGTTAGAGAAGAAGAAAAATATGGGCTACTAAGCTTGTCTGAACATGCCGGGTGACGCTGCGCTTACCCGGCCTACGATACGCTCTTTTGTAGGCCGGATAAGCGTAGCGCCATCCGGCTTGATGCAGGGGGAAAACCATGACCACTGAACAACACCAGGAAATCCTCCGCACAGAGGGCTTGAGTAAATTCTTCCCCGGCGTAAAAGCGCTGGATAACGTTGATTTTAGCCTGCGACGCGGCGAGATCATGGCGTTGCTGGGCGAGAACGGTGCGGGGAAATCGACGCTGATTAAAGCCCTGACCGGGGTTTATCACGCCGATCGCGGCACCATCTGGCTGGAAGGTAACGCCATATCACCCAAAAATACCGCCCATGCGCAGCAGCTGGGGATCGGGACGGTCTACCAGGAGGTGAACCTGCTGCCGAACATGTCGGTCGCGGATAACCTGTTTATTGGCCGGGAGCCACGACGCTTTGGCCTGCTGCGCCGCAAGGAGATGGAAGCGCGGGCGACAAAACTGATGGCGTCTTACGGCTTCTCTCTCGACGTACGCGAGCCGCTGAACCGTTTTTCCGTCGCCATGCAGCAGATTGTCGCCATTTGTCGCGCTATCGACCTCTCGGCAAAAGTGCTGATCCTTGATGAGCCCACCGCCAGCCTCGATACCCAGGAAGTGGAGATGCTCTTTACCCTGATGCGCCAGCTGCGCAATCAGGGCGTGAGCCTGATCTTCGTCACCCACTTCCTCGATCAGGTGTATGAGGTGAGCGATCGCATTACGGTGCTGCGTAACGGCAGTTTTGTCGGCTGCCGCGAAACCCGCGAGCTGCCGCAGATTGAACTGGTCAAAATGATGCTCGGCCGCGAGCTGGAATCCAATGCGCTCCAGCGTGCCGGCCGTACGCTGCTGAGTGAGAAACCGGTCGCCGCGTTCAGTGATTTCGGCAAGAAAGGGGTCATCTCGCCGTTTAACCTGGAGGTGCGCCCCGGTGAAATTGTCGGTCTGGCGGGCCTGTTAGGCTCGGGCCGTACCGAAACCGCCGAGGTGATCTTCGGGATCAAGCCTGCAGACAGCGGCACCGCGCTGATCAAAGGTAAACCGCAAACCCTGCGCTCGCCACATCAGGCCTCCTGTCTGGGTGTGGGCTTCTGCCCGGAAGACAGAAAAACGGATGGCATTATTGCCGCCGCCTCGGTGCGGGAAAATATCATTCTGGCCTTACAGGCGCAGCGCGGCTGGCTGCGGCCGATCACACGGAAAGAGCAAAACGCCATTGCCGAGCGCTTTATTCGCCAGCTCGGTATCCGTACCCCGAGCGCAGAACAGCCGATAGAGTTCCTCTCCGGGGGCAACCAGCAGAAGGTACTGCTTTCCCGCTGGCTGCTGACCAAACCTCAGTTCCTGATCCTCGATGAACCGACCCGCGGCATTGACGTGGGGGCGCACGCCGAAATTATCCGCCTTATTGAAACCCTGTGCGCGGACGGGCTGGCGCTGCTGGTCATCTCGTCTGAACTGGAGGAGCTGGTGGGCTATGCCGATCGCGTCATCATCATGCGCGATCGCAAGCAGGTGGCAGAGATCCCGCTGGATAAACTGTCCGTTCCGGCAATCATGAATGCCATCGCGGCGTAAGGAGTGAATCGTGATGTCTCGTTCGCTTTCGCAAACTGGCGAAACAAAACGCCGCTTCAACTGGCCGACCGGCACGCCGCAAATCGCCGCGCTGCTGGTGGTGTTGCTGGTCGATAGCCTGGTCGCACCGCATTTCTTCCAGATAATCGTGCAGGATGGCCGCCTGTTCGGCAGCCCGATCGATATTTTAAACCGCGCCGCGCCGGTGGCGCTGCTCGCCATTGGTATGACGCTGGTGATCGCCACCGGCGGGATCGACCTTTCTGTTGGCGCGGTGATGGCCATTGCCGGGGCGACGGCAGCCTCAATGACCGTGGCCGGGCACAGCCTGCCGGTGGTGCTGCTGGCGGCGTTGGGCACCGGCGTGCTGGCCGGACTGTGGAACGGCATTCTGGTGGCGGTGCTCAAAATCCAGCCGTTTGTTGCCACGCTGATTTTGATGGTGGCCGGGCGCGGTGTCGCACAGCTCATCACCTCGGGGCAGATTGTTACCTTCAACTCGCCGAACCTGGCGTGGCTCGGGAGCGGCAAGCTGCTCTTCTTCCCCACGCCGGTGATCATTGCGCTGGTGACGCTGGTGGTGTTCTGGATCTTTACCCGCAAAACGGCGCTGGGCATGTTCATTGAAGCGGTCGGGATCAACATCCGTGCGGCACGCAACGCCGGGGTCAATACGCGGCTGATGGTGATGCTCACGTACGTATTGAGCGGCGTGTGTGCCGCCATCGCTGGGGTGATCGTCGCGGCAGATATTCGTGGGGCTGATGCCAACAACGCCGGGTTATGGCTGGAGCTGGATGCGATCCTGGCGGTGGTCATTGGCGGCGGATCGCTGATGGGCGGGCGCTTTAACCTGCTGCTCTCGGTAATTGGTGCGCTGATTATTCAGGGCATGAACACCGGGATCCTGCTTTCCGGGTTCCAGCCGGAACTCAACCAGGTGGTGAAAGCGGTGGTCGTGCTCTGCGTGCTGATCGTTCAGTCACCGCGCTTTGTCAGCATCATTAAGGGGATCCGTGGCCATGATAAAACGTAATTTACCGTTAATGATCACGCTGGGCGTGTTTGTGCTGGGCTATCTCTACTGCCTGACCCAGTTCCCGGGGTTCGCCTCGACGCGTGTGATTTGTAACATACTGACGGACAACGCCTTTTTAGGCATCATCGCGGTCGGCATGACCTTTGTGATCCTCTCCGGGGGGATTGATCTCTCCGTCGGATCGGTGATCGCCTTTACCGGCGTGTTCCTTGCCAAAGCGATCGGTTTCTGGGGCATCTCGCCGCTGGTGGCGTTTCCGCTGGTGCTGGTGATGGGCTGTGCGTTTGGTGCCTTTATGGGGCTTCTGATTGACGCGCTCAAGATCCCGGCCTTTATCATTACGCTTGCCGGAATGTTCTTCCTGCGCGGCGTGAGTTATCTGGTGTCTGAGGAGTCGATCCCGATCAACCATCCGGTGTACGACACGCTCTCCAGCCTGGCGTGGAAAATCCCCGGCGGGGGCCGCCTGAGCGCGATGGGGCTGCTGATGCTGGGCGTGGTGGTCATTGGTATCTTCCTTGCCCATCGCACCCGGTTTGGTAATCAGGTCTACGCTATTGGCGGCAACGCGACCTCGGCCAACCTGATGGGGATCTCCACCCGTAGCACCACCATCCGCATCTATATGCTCTCCACCGGGCTGGCGACGCTGGCGGGGATTGTCTTCTCCATTTACACCCAGGCGGGTTACGCGCTGGCCGGGGTTGGCGTTGAACTGGATGCGATTGCCTCTGTGGTGATTGGCGGCACGCTGCTCAGCGGCGGGGTGGGGACGGTGCTGGGAACACTGTTTGGCGTGGCAATCCAGGGGCTGATCCAGACCTATATCAACTTTGACGGCACGCTCAGCTCCTGGTGGACGAAAATCGCCATCGGCATTTTACTGTTTATTTTTATTGCCCTGCAGCGCGGTCTGACGGTGCTCTGGGAGAACCGCCAGAGCTCGCCTGTTACCCGCGTGAACACATCAGTAACAGAGCGATAACATGCTGAATTTGCTTAAAGTCTAAACATTTTCCGGTAGCGGCCGATACTCTTTTTTTATGCCCAGAAATATCTCGCTACCGGAAATAACATCATGCTTAAAACGCTATCGATTCGTACCGGCTTGCTCTCTTTACTGGCCGTTATGACCCTTCTGCTGCTGATTGTCAGCGGCATTGGCATTTATGCCCTCACACAGAGTTCTTCGTCACTTCAGCGCATCAACCACCTTCAGGGTGAGCAGATGGTGCAGCTCAATTCTGGCTATACGCTGATCCTTCGTGCGCGCAACGAGGCGGGCCAGGCCGTCAGAATGATGGAAATTGGTCTGCTGGACGATGCTGCGAAATCGGTGAAAAGCATTAATCAGGAGATCGCCCTGGCGCAAAAAACGCTGAAGGGCGTGATCGACGCAGGCGTGGCCGATCCCCAGGGACAGCAGTTGCTGGATAAGGTGGCGGCCAGTCTGGCGGCCTATAACCAGCAGGGGATCAACCCAATGTTGAAAGCGCTGAACGAACAGAGCGCAGACAGCTATTACGATCTGCTGGAGAGTAAGCTCATTCCGGTAGCAAAGCAGTTTGATAACGATATGCAGGCGTTCCAGATGTGGAGCGACGCGCGCGGGAAAGCGGAAGTCAGCGCCGTGCAGTCGAGCAAAACGCGGGTTCTGGTCCTGATCGTTGTCGCGGCGCTGCTGACGGCAGGCATCATTGTGCTGGCCTGGCTGGTGCTGCGCCACATGCTGCTCAAGCCGCTCTCGGCGTCGATTGCGCAGCTGGAAAACGTCGCCGCGGGGGATTTAACCCACACGCTGAATGCCCCGGCGAGCCAGGAGTTCAACCGTCTGAACGCTGCCATCGAGGGCATGCGCCAGTCGCTGATGCACTCGGTGCTGCGGGTCCGCGATGCCAGCTCGCAAATTGATACCGGCAGCCGCGAGCTGACGGCGGGAAACAGGGATCTTGCCGAGCGCACGGAGTCCACCGCGACCTCGCTGGAGCAGACCGCCGCCAGCATGGAAGAGATCACCGCCACGGTGAAACTCAACGCGGATAACGCCGAGCAGGCGCACCAGCTGGCGAAATCTGTCTCGGATACTGCCGATCACGGCAGCGAAATGGTCTGCTATGTAATTGAGAAAATGCGCGATATCTCCGGCAGCTCGGCGCGCATTGCCGACATTCTGAGCGTTATTGACGGCATTGCCTTCCAGACCAATATTCTGGCGCTGAACGCCTCCGTGGAAGCGGCGCGTGCGGGCGAGCAGGGGCGCGGTTTTGCCGTCGTTGCGGGCGAGGTACGCAATCTTGCCAGCCGCAGCGCCGATGCGGCAAAAGAGATCCGTTCACTTATCAGCGACTCGCAGACCCACGTTAATGAGGGCAGCGAGCTGGCGCAGCAGGCGGGCGAAACGATGGATGAGATCGCAACCGAAGTGCTGCGCATGACCAAACTGATGCGCGAAATTGCTACCGCGTCTCAGGAACAGAGCCGCGGCATTGAACAGGTGAATATTGCGGTAAATCAGATGGATGAAACCGCGCAGCAGAATGCGGCGCTGGTACGGCAATCCTCTGCCGCGACGCGCTCGCTGGAAGAGCAGTCGCGCCAGCTGATGGAAGCCATGTCATCATTTAAACTGACGACGCAGAGTGTCGCATAATATTCCCCAACCCTGGTACATTCTGTACCAGGGTATTATTCTCGGACAAATTAATCGCGCTAATATTATCGTGAATATTACCGAGTAATATTTCCAGCTGGTGAGTTAAGGTTAACGCTTTTTCCGTCGGCTCAAGATATAACCCTTTACGGATAAATAGCGGTTCAGCAAAAAGCTGGCTAAAGCGCTTCAACGCCAGGCTCACGGCCGGGCGTGACATCTCCAGCCGGACAGAGGCCTTCGCCATGCTGCCGCAGCGGACCACTTCAATAAAGACAGGAATAAGATTTAAATCGATGCCGGTATTGGCACGGGAATAGTTTTTCGTCACGGGTACGCTCCAGGAAATATCTGTCAAACTGTTATGGAAATAATGCAGGAGCGAATCTGAATATTAAAGCGCGTTTTTTATAAACACTTATACGGTAAATTATATAAATGTATTGGGGAGCCAGAGCGGCTCCCCGGGAGAGGGATTACGCGTCCGGATACTCACGGATAAAACGTTCAACGTCTTCAACCATATGGTTGTTGCCGACGAAGAAGGAACGACGCTGGTGCAGACTTTCTGGCACGATGTCCAGAATGCGCTCTTTACCATCGCTCGCCTTGCCGCCCGCCTGTTCCGCCAGGAACGCCATCGGGTTGCATTCATACAGCAGACGCAGCTTCCCGTCCGGGTGGCTGGCGGTGCTTGGGTAGAGGTAAATGCCGCCTTTCAGCAGGTTACGGTGGAAATCCGCAACCAGGGAACCAATATAGCGGGAGGTGTAAGGGCGTTGCGTCGCTTTATCTTCTTCCTGGCAGAATTTGATGTACTTCTTCACGCCAGTCGGGAACTTGATGTAGTTACCTTCGTTGATGGAGTAGGTGTTGCCCTTCTCCGGGAAGCGCATACGTTCCTGACACAGGCAGAACACGCCCAGCGACGGATCGTAAGTAAAGGCATGAACGCCACAGCCGGTGGTGTAGACCAGCATGGTGGAGGAGCCATACACGACATAACCGGCAGCAACCTGCTGACTGCCAGGCTGCAGGAAATCTTCTTCTGTCACCGGCGTGCCAACAGGCGTGACGCGGCGGTAGATGGAGAAAATGGTACCGACAGAAACGTTAACGTCGATGTTGGAGGAGCCGTCCAGCGGATCCATCAGAACAACGTATTTCGCGTGTTCACACCCTTCGAATACGACAATTTCATCTTCTTCTTCAGAGGCGATACCCGCAACGATGTCGCGCGCGCGCAGTGCAGCTTTCAGTTTTTCATTTGCGAACAGATCGAGTTTCTGCTGAACCTCGCCCTGAACGTTCTCGGCACCGCTGGCACCCAGGATATCGACCAGACCGGCCTTGTTGATATCACGGTGGATGATCTTAGCGCCCAGCTTTATTGCCGACAGCAAAGCAGTGAGTTCACCGGTAGCATGAGAGAACTCGTGCTGCTTTTCGACAATAAATTCACCTAACGTTTTCATAACACTTTCCCTGCATCTTTGTGAGTAGAGCGATTGTATGTTCACTAAAACGACTAATGCCCAACAATCTTAACAAATATTCAAATAGTAGCGCAGAGGTGAATCGCGCCAGCAATATACGGATTTACCTGAAATGCGTTTCACACCCGCTAACATGTGAGTAAAATGTGCGCCACATTGAAGAAGGATAGTGACGTATGCGCATTCATATATTGGGGATTTGTGGCACTTTCATGGGCGGACTGGCAATGCTGGCGCGCTCGCTGGGCCATGAAGTGACAGGTTCGGACGCCAATGTGTATCCGCCGATGAGCACGCTCCTGGAGAAGCAGGGCATCTCTCTGATTCAGGGCTATGATGCCAGCCAGCTGGATCCCGCGCCGGATCTGGTGATCATTGGCAACGCCATGACGCGAGGTAATCCGTGCGTTGAGGCGGTACTGGAACGCAATATTCCGTTCATGTCTGGCCCACAGTGGCTGCATGATTTCGTCCTGCGCGACCGTTGGGTTGTTGCCGTGGCCGGTACGCACGGTAAAACCACCACCGCCGGTATGGCGACCTGGATCCTTGAAGCCTGTGGTTACAAGCCTGGCTTTGTCATTGGCGGCGTTCCGGGCAATTTCGACGTGTCTGCGCGTCTGGGGGAGAGCCCGTTCTTTGTGATCGAAGCCGATGAGTACGACTGTGCGTTCTTCGACAAGCGCTCCAAGTTTGTACACTACTGCCCGCGCACGCTGATCCTCAACAACCTTGAGTTCGATCATGCGGATATCTTTGACGATCTGAAAGCCATTCAGAAACAGTTCCACCACCTGGTACGCATCGTTCCGGGTCAGGGCCGTATCATCCTGCCGGAGAACGACATCAATCTTAAGCAGACCATGGCGATGGGCTGCTGGAGCGAGCAGGAGCTGGTGGGTGAGCAGGGCCACTGGCAGGCGAGAAAACTCAACGTGGATGCATCGGAGTGGGAAGTGTGGCTCGACGGCGAGAAAGTGGGTGAGGTGAAGTGGGGCCTGGTTGGCGAACACAACATGCACAACGGCCTGATGGCAATCGCTGCCGCACGCCATGTGGGTGTTCAGCCTGCGGACGCAGCGAATGCACTGGGTTCGTTTATCAATGCCCGTCGCCGTCTGGAGCTGCGCGGTGAAGCCCACGGCGTAACCGTGTATGACGATTTCGCGCACCACCCAACCGCTATTCTGGCGACGCTTGCAGCGTTACGCGGCAAGGTCGGCGGTACCGCGCGCATTCTGGCGGTGCTGGAGCCACGCTCTAACACCATGAAAATGGGCATCTGCAAAGACGATCTCGCGCCATCCTTAGGGCGTGCCGACGAAGTCTTCCTGCTGCAGCCACAGCATATTCCGTGGCAGGTAGCTGAAGTGGCCGATGCCTGCATTCAGCCTGCGCACTGGAGTGCGGATGTTGATGCTCTGGCGGATATGGTGGTGAAAGCCGCTCAGCCGGGTGACCATATTCTGGTGATGAGTAACGGCGGTTTTGGTGGGATCCATCAGAAGCTGCTGGACGGTCTGGCGAAAAAGGCTGAGGCCGCAGAGTAAAAAAAGCCCGGTGGCGCTAGCGCTTACCGGGCCTACATTACTCTTCTCCCTCTCCCCTATGGGGAGAGGGCTGGGGTGAGGGGGGAAAAGGCGGTTCGATATTACTCTTCGTTCTCAGACAGCTCGCGCAGATACTGGAAAATCAGACGCGCGGACTTCGGCGGCTTATTCCCTTCTTTCTCTTTCTTCGCGTTGCGGATCAGTGAACGCAGCTGCTGGCGGTCGGCATCCGGCCACAGGTTCAATACTTCCGGTACCGCATCATCACCCTGTTCAATCAGACGGTCGCGGATCTGCTCCAGCTTGTGGAACAGCGCAACCTGCTGGTTGTGGCGGTTTTTCAGTTTATCCAGCGCCTGGCGGATCGGATCGACGTCGCGCTGACGCAGCATTTTACCGATAAGCTGAAGCTGGCGACGACGGCCTTCTTTTTTGATTTTCTGTGCCAGTTCAATGGCATCACGAAGATCCTGGTCGAGCGGGATCTTATCCAGCGCGTTTTTACCCAGTTCCACCATTTCTGCGCCAAGCTGTTTTAACTCTTCGGCGTCGCGTTTAATTTCACTTTTACTGACCCAGATGATCTCATCATCTTCGTCTTCGATGTCATCACCGGGAACGTCGTCGAGCCAGTCTTCGGGCTGCTTAGTCATGTCAGGCTCCTTAAAAAAAGAGGCTAATGTTACCAGTTAAGACGCGCACTGAAAAACGGTTCTCTGTTAGACTTCAGTTAACTCTCTCTTACAGTATGGCATTTGCGATGAAAGTAACCTCACAAGTTGAAGCGCAGCGTAAGATTCTGGAAGATGCCGTCTCCACCGCGCTGACGCTCGCTTCAGGTAAATCAGATGGCGCCGAAGTGGCGGTCAGCAAAACCACCGGCATTAGCGTGAGCACCCGCTATGGCGAAGTGGAGAATGTAGAATTTAACAGCGATGGCGCACTGGGGATCACGGTCTATCACCAGAACCGCAAAGGCAGCGCGTCGTCTACCGATCTCAGCCCCGATGCCATTGCCCGTACCGTGCAGGCGGCGCTGGATATTGCGCGTTACACCTCACCGGATCCTTATGCAGGCGTTGCGGATAAAGATCTGCTGGCCTTTGATGCCCCGGATCTCGATCTTTTCCACCCGGCGGAAGTCACCCCGGACGAAGCCATTGAGCTGGCCGCACGCGCCGAACAGGCGTCTTTGCAGGCGGATAAACGCATCACCAATACCGAAGGCGGCAACTTCAACAGCCACTACGGCATCAAAGTCTTCGGCAACAGCCACGGGATGCTGCAGGGCTACTGCTCAACCCGTCACTCGCTTTCCAGCTGCGTGATCGCCGAAGAGAACGGCGATATGGAGCGGGATTACGCTTACACCATCGGCCGCGCGCTGGGGGATTTACAGTCCCCTGAGTGGGTGGGCAAAGCGTGTGCCGAACGCACGCTGTCTCGCCTGTCACCGCGTAAGCTCTCCACCATGAAAGCCCCGGTTATTTTTGCCAATGAAGTGGCGACCGGCCTGTTTGGCCATCTGGTGGGCGCTATCGCGGGCGGCTCAGTTTACCGTAAATCGACCTTCCTGCTCGACTCATTGGGCAAACAGATCCTGCCGGAATGGCTGACCATTGAAGAGCACCCGCACCTGCTGAAAGGGCTGGCCTCTACGCCGTTCGACAGCGAAGGCGTGCGCACGGAACGCCGCGATATCGTTAAAGACGGCATTCTGACCCAGTGGCTGCTGACCAACTACTCCGCGCGCAAGCTGGGGCTGAAAAGCACCGGACATGCGGGGGGAATCCATAACTGGCGCATTGCCGGACAGGGCCTGAACTTCGAGCAGATGCTGAAAGAGATGGGCACCGGCCTGGTGGTGACAGAACTGATGGGCCAGGGCGTGAGCGGCATTACCGGAGACTACTCTCGCGGTGCGGCAGGCTTCTGGGTCGAAAACGGCGAGATTCAGTATCCGGTGAGCGAAATTACCATCGCCGGCAACCTGAAGGACATGTGGCGCAATATCGTTACGGTCGGTAACGATATTGAAACACGTAGCAATATACAGTGTGGTTCTGTATTACTGCCGGAAATGAAAATCGCCGGCCAGTAATACCCGAAAAGCGTTTTAATAATAAAAAAGGAAGTGAGCAATGCGTAAACACCTGTTAGCGATCGTCGCGGCTTCAACGCTGGTTCTTGGCTCTTCTGCGTTTGCTGCCGATCTTGAAGACAACATGGACATCCTCAGTCAAAACCTGAAGGTCGTTCAGAAAACGGACAATGCGGCAGAAATGAAAAGCGCATTGACCAAAATGCGTGAAGCGGCGCTGGACGCGCAAAAAGCGACGCCGCCAAAGCTGGAAAGCAAAGCGGCAGACAGCGCAGAGATGAAGGACTATCGCCACGGCTTTGACGTGCTGGTCGGTCAGATTGACGGCGCGCTGAAGCTCGCTAACGAAGGCAAAGTGAAGGAAGCCCAGGCGGCAGCCGACCAGTTTGTCGCGACGCGTAACACGTATCACAAAAAGTATCGTTAATTGGGTGCCTGAGCTGTACGTCCTTTCCCGTATGCGGGGGCGCAGTTAGCGCCCCCGCATCTTTGCTCCCTACTGGCCGGAGCGACACTCCATTCGCGCTGTCACTTCAAGCGAGCCGTTTCGAAAACGGATCTCGCACAGTGTTTTCCTCGTCACCAGCGTTAAGATGATTTTTGTCAAAGCAATAATCATCAAAACCCGGATAATTGGGGATTGGCGTTTCATGGATGCCTCCTTGCTTTAAAGCGGGCGAGGTAGCGAACTCCACGGTCCGACGTGTCGTTTCGAGCCCCCGCCCTGATTTTTTATCAGGCGGGGCTTTCCACTTTCCGTCCCATGCCTGAGACGGTCAGTCTCAAGCACCCGCCGCCACTCTAGCGAATCCCCATAAGAAAACCTTATCCACGTCACATTTCTACGAGTCGGCTCGTAATCTTTTCCGCTTCGCTCTTCCCATATTTGCCGTCAGATAACGTGATATTCATCACGTAAATACAGCGATTTATCCAGATTCAGCCTATTTATGTGGCACAGATCACTGCTGCGGCTCGCCTTTCCACTTCGAAGTGGAAAACAACTCGCTACAAACCCGCCATCGCCAACGTTAGTTTTATTCCAGAGCCATTAACGGGGTAAGACCAGTGAGTAACGGAGCGGTAATGAACGACGTTGGGGATCAGGCGGAGCAAACAGAAAAGCTCGCGAACACCATGCTGCAGCAGGTTTATGCCCTGCTGGCCCGGCACAACATCATCCCCAATGCAGTACAGGAACAGATGCTCACCTCCCATGTCCGCGCGATGGCGCACCGGTCAGTGACCGGCGAGCCGTTGCCGGAAGTGGAGGCAGAACTGTTCGACGAAATTTCACCGGATTCAATGCGGCTCGCCCGTGAAGTGGTAGCGCAGTTTGGCAACCTTCCTGACGAAGAAGCCTGGCTGCTCTCCGTTCACTTTGAAGTCGCGAAAGACAACCTTTAAGGAGCAACACATGGAACAGATTACAGTCGTGATTGGCGATCGCCTGGGTAAAGGCCAGAAAGTGGCTGCCGGTGTGGAAAAAGCGGGTGGACGTGCGGTTGTCGTGCCGGGTATGGCGGCAGATATGAAACTCGGCGACGTCATGAAAGCGGAAAACGCCACCTTCGGCATCTCCTTCTGCGGCAGCGGCGGCGCGGGTGCCATCACGGCGCAAACCAAATATGGCTACAAAGCGAAATACGGCATGCGCTCCGTGGATGAGGGGGTGACCGCCATCAACGAAGGCTGCAACGTGCTGGGCTTTGGCTTTATGGATAAAGAAGAGCTGGGCGAGCGTCTGGTGCAGGCGTGGCAGAAGAAGCACGGCGCATAAGCATGAAAGAACAGTTCACAACCACGGTGAGAGTGAAGGGGAAGGGCGACGCCAAAGCGCGCGCCTTTGCCGACGCACTCAACCACGTTCAGGCCGCGGTGATGAAAGCCTCACCGCATATCTTACTGCGTATTGAGCCACAGGATGTGCAGGTCGTTCAGGCGCAAGAAGCGGTGCGTAAAGAAGCGTTTCTGTTCTTCTTTTTGCGCCGGGAAAGACGCACCTACAGCGTGGAGCTGGATGTGACCGTCAACGTGACCGCCATCAATCTCGACCAGGTGGATTTCGTCACGCAACGCTGATTATTCATAAAAGGGCAGACTGATGTTCTTAATTATATTAATAAAATCGCTCATCATTGGCGGCCTGGTAGGCGTCGGTGTTGGAGCCGGGGCTGCACGCATGTTTCATGCGCCTACCACTCAGGGTATGGGCGCGTTTCGTACGTTGGGGGAACTGAACTCCTGCGAAGGGGATCCGGCTTCTCACTTCTCCTTTGGGTTAGGCTTCTTCTTTAACGCCTGGGCCTCTTCCGTGGCCGCAGGTGCCTTCACACAGGACGTAGACCACCGCATCATCCCAAACTGGGGTGCTGCAGCCTTGATGATCAAAAACCGTAACGTCGGCGAAACGCTGCACGATCCCCGCAAGATGGCGATTGCCTGCGGCATCATCGGCATGATTGTCGTCACCTTCCTTAACCTGACTGCCTCGTCTGTTCCGGCCGCACTGCAGGTCACCGCCGTTAAGGTGCTGGTACCGGCGGCAAACCTACTGGTGAACACCGTGATGCCGGTGATCTTCTGGCTGGCGGCCATCGACGCGGGTAAAAAATCCGGCTTCTGGGCGACCATCTTCGGCGGCGCGGCGCAGCTGATTATGGGTAACGCCGTACCGGGCCTGGTACTGGGGATCCTGATCGGTAAAGGCGTGGAAGAGAGCGGCTGGAACCACGTCACCAAAGTGATGATGGCGGCCATCGTTCTGCTCTTCGTGCTGAGCGGCTTCTTCCGCGGCTTCGACATGAAGATGATTGAATCCTTCCATCTGACCGTGCCGAACTGGCTCGACATGATCCACAACTCGCTCAGCGGTAAATAACAGGAGCCTCTACATGGAACAGAATAAAGGTTTTTGGTATGCCGACTGGTCGTTCCCGATCTTCGTTGGCCTGCTCTCCTCCGGCGTGTTTGCCGGGACGCACATGTACTACCTCTACGGCATCGGCGCGTTTAACGAAGTGGCCTTCGTGGCGATGCTGAAAGCGGGAATTGATACCGGTGTATACGGCGCAGTGGCGGCGTTCGGCGCAAGCTTCCTGTTCGCCCGTATTATCGAAGGATCGCTGGTAGGGATCCTCGACATCGGCGGGGCTATCCAGACCGGCGTGGGTCTGGGTGTGCCAGCACTGCTGCTGGGCGCGGGGATCATGTTCCCGGTGACCAACTTCATTGCCTCGCTGATTACCGGCCTGGTGATTGGTCTGGCGATCGGCTACGTCATCATCCTGGCGCGTAAGTTCACCATCAACCAGAGCAACTCCACCTACGGGGCGGACGTGATGATGGGCGCGGGCAATGCCTCCGGTCGTTTTCTGGGGCCGTTGATTATCCTCAGCGCCATGACCGCTTCTATTCCGATTGGCGTCGGTTCCCTGCTGGGCGCGCTGCTGTTCTACATCTGGCAGAAGCCGATCACCGGCGGTGCCATCCTTGGCGCCATGATTTTAGGCTGGTTGTTCCCGGTCGCCCTTTAATACCTGCGGGCGCGCTGGCGCCCGCCTTATCAGGAGAACCCCATGTTTGATTTACTCCTGCGCCGTGCGCGCCTTAGCGACGATACCCTGACCGATATCGCCATTCTGGACGGGAAAATTGCCGCAACAGGCGACATAGACGCTCCCGCCCGCAAAACGGTGGAGCTGAACGGTGACGTGTTCGTCAGCGCAGGCTGGATCGACTCCCACGTCCACTGCTACCCGAACTCCCCTATTTACCACGACGAACCGGACAGTGTGGGTATTGCCACTGGCGTCACTACCGTGGTGGATGCGGGCAGTACCGGTGCCGACGACGTGGACGATTTCTACGAAATCACCCGCAAAGCCTCAACCGAGGTCTTTGCCCTGCTGAATATCTCCCGCGTGGGGCTGATTGCCCAGAACGAGCTGGCCAATATAGCGAATATTGATGCCGATGCCGTGAAGCAGGCGGTGAAACGCCACCCTGATTTTATCGTCGGGCTGAAAGCGCGCATGAGCAGCAGCGTGGTGGGTGAAAACGGTATTACGCCGCTGGAGCGTGCGAAAGCCATTCAGAAAGAGAACGGCGACCTGCCGCTGATGGTGCACATCGGCAATAACCCGCCTAACCTCGACGAAATTGCCGAGCTGCTGAGCTCGGGCGACATCATTACCCACTGCTACAACGGCAAGCCAAACCGCATTCTGACGCCCTCCGGCGAGCTGCGCGCCTCCATCACCTCTGCCCTGAAACGCGGTGTGCGGCTGGACGTAGGCCACGGTACGGCGAGCTTCAGCTTTGAAGTGGCGAAACGCGCCATCGCGATGGGCATTCTGCCGCACACCATCAGCTCGGATATCTACTGCCGCAACCGCATCAACGGCCCGGTGGGCTCGCTTTCGAGCGTGATGTCGAAATTCCTCGCCATCGGCATGTCATTGCCGCAGGTGATTGACTGCGTCACCGCCAACGCCGCCGACGGCCTGCGCCTGACGCGCAAAGGGCGTATCGAACCCGGTCTCGACGCCGACCTGACGCTGTTCACCGTTAAGCGCCAGCCGACGGTGCTGACGGATGCTGAAAACGACAGCCTGCAGGCTGAACACATTCTGGTGCCGCTTGCCGCGATCCGCGCGGGCAAGGGCTACATGACCGAACAAGGGAGCACGGAACATGCCTTCGATTTATGAGAAGTACCACTTAAAGCAAGTCATCAACACCTCTGGCCGCATGACGGCGCTGGGTGTCTCCACGCCGCGCCCGGAGGTGGTGCAGGCGGCGATGGACGGCATGAATCACTATTTCGAGATGAAAGATCTGGTCAATAAAACCGGGGAATACATCGCGAAACTGCTGGATGTGGAGGGCGCGACGGTGGTCTCCTGCGCATCCGCGGGCATCGCCCAGTCCGTGGCGGCGGTGCTGGTGAAAGACAGCGACTGGCTGCTGGAAAACCTGCACGTTACCCCAATTGAGAACAACGAAATCGTGCTGCCGAAAGGGCACAACGTTAACTTTGGCGCGCCGGTGGGCACCATGGTGGCGCTGGGCGGCGGCAAGCTGGTGGAAGCGGGCTACGCTAACGAATGCTCCGCCGATCAGCTGGCGGCGGCCATCACCCCGCGCACCGCCGCGATCCTTTACATCAAATCGCACCACTGCGTGCAGAAAAGCATGCTCAGCGTTGAGCAGGCGGCGGTTGTGGCGCGCAAACACGATCTGCCCCTGATCGTCGATGCCGCAGCGGAAGAAGATCTGCATACCTATTACCGCTCCGGCGCCGATCTGGTGATCTACAGCGGCGCGAAAGCGATCGAAGGGCCCACCAGCGGCCTGGTGATCGGCAAGACCCAGTACGTTGAGTGGGTGAAGCGCCAGACGGCGGGCATTGGCCGCGCCATGAAGGTGGGTAAAGAGGGGATCCTCGGCCTGACCTGCGCCATCGAACACTACCTGACGGCGACTAAAGAGAGCGGGGCGGAGATGGTGGCGAAGATGACGCCGTTTATCGACGCGCTCAACACCCTGAACGGCGTTACCGCGCGCGTGGTCTGGGACAGCGCCGGTCGCGATATCGCGCGTACCGAGATTAAGTTTGACGAAGCCGTAACCGGCATCGGCACCGGCGAGCTGGTGAATGCCCTGAAGCAGGGGGAATACGCCATTTATTTCCGCGGCTACAAGGCCAACGAAGGGATTATCGAAGCGGACGTGCGCAGCGTGAACGCTGACCAACTGAACATTGTGTACCGCCGCATAAGCGAAGTGTTAGGACAGGAGAAAAAGGCATGAAACTGACCCCCAATTTTTACCGTGACCGCGTCTGCCTGAACGTGCTGGCAGGCTCAAAAGCGAACGCCAGCGCCATTTACGAGGCGGCGGAAGGTCATGTGCTGGTGGGCGTGCTCTCCAAAAATTACCCGGACGTGGCCAGTGCGGTTGCTGATATGCGCGAGTACGCGGCGCTGATTGATAACGCACTCTCGATAGGTCTGGGGGCGGGTGACCCGAACCAGTCGGCGATGGTAAGTGAAATCTCCCGTCAGGTGCAGCCGCAGCACGTTAACCAGGTTTTCACCGGTGTAGCCACCAGCCGTGCGCTGCTGGGGCAGAATGAATCGGTGGTCAACGGTCTGGTCTCCCCGACCGGCACCGTCGGGATGGTAAAAATCTCCACCGGCCCGCTGAGCAGCGCGGCACCGGACGGCATTGTGCCGGTTGAAACGGCGATCGCCCTGCTGAAAGACTTTGGCGGCAGTTCAGTCAAATACTTCCCGATGGGCGGCCTGAAGTGCCGTGACGAATACCAGGCCGTGGCGGAAGCCTGCGCCCGTCACGACTTCTGGCTGGAACCGACCGGGGGAATCGATCTGGATAACTACGAGGCGATCCTGCAGATCGCCCTGGACGCGGGCGTGAGCAAAATCATTCCGCATATTTATAGTTCGATTATCGACAAGGCCAGCGGCGATACGCGTCCGGAAGATGTGCGTACGCTGCTTGCGATGACGAAGAAGCTGGTGAAGTAAAACAAAACCTTACCCCTCACCCCAGCCCTCTCCCCAAAGGGGAGAGGGTGTAATCGTCCCCTCTCCCCTTTGGGGAGAGGGTTAGGGTGAGGGGGGAACACACCGCACAAACCCGAAGGAGCCACCATGCACACCCGTACCCTGCTTGTCGCTTCACTCTCTTTACTGGCTAACGCCGCTATCGCCCAGCCGCAGTACGCCTGGGTGGGCACCTATAACCCCAACGGGGAAGGGCTGTACCGCTTTACCATTGACCCGCAAAGCGGCGCGCTCGGTAATAAAACGCTGGTGAGTCAGTTGCCGAACGCCGCGCAGCTGGCCGTCTCGCACGATGGCAAAACGCTGTATCTGGCAAGCGAAGTGGAGCAGGGCATGGTACAGGCGCTGCGCGTGGGCGCTAACGGCGAGCTGAGCGAGCTGAATCAGGTCTCCTCCGGCGGTGCGGGGCCGGTCTATCTTTCGCTCACGCCAAACGGTCAGCATCTGCTGGTAGCAAACTACGTAAGCGGATCGATTGCAGTGCTGCCGATCAAAGCCGATGGCAGCCTGGGTGACGCCACGGATCGGCACCAGGATCAGGGTGAGCCAGGCGCTGCGAAACCGGAGGCGGCGGCAGAAGGCAGTTTTGCTATCAGCGATCATAATGGCCCCCATGCGCACATGATCGCCGCCGATCCGAGCGGGAAATATGTGTTTTCCACCGATCTGGGGTTGGATCGTATCTATCAGTACCGCTTTGACGATCGAACCGGCAAGCTGACGCCGAACGATCCGCCGTTTATCAGCGCCTCCTCAAAAGGGGCCGGGCCGCGGCACTTTGTCTTTACGCCGAAGGGGGATGCGCTGTGGCTGATTAACGAAGAGGCGTCTACGCTCACCCATTATACGCTGGACAGCAACGGCAGGCTGAAAGAGGGCAAAACGCTCTCCGCGTTGCCAGAAGGTTACAAAGGCACCAGTTTTGCGGCCGGACTGGCGCTGAGTGCAGATGGTAAACAGCTGTACGTGGCTAACCGTTTGCATAACAGCATCGGGCACTTTACCGTAACAGCGGAGGGCACGCTGACGCATCAGGACGATGTCTGGACGCGTGGCGACTACCCGCGCACCCTGACGCTCGATAAACAGGGGCGCTGGCTGTACGTCATGAACCAGCGCAGCGACAACATTACCCGTTTCCGCGTCGGTCAGGACGGCAAGCTAAGCTTTGAGTCAGACTATACCCCGGTCGGCAGCCCATCCCAGATGGTCATTTCACCCTGAGCAGTAAGAGGACAACGACGTGCGATTTCCGAACCAACGTTTAGCGCAACTTTTCGATCTGTTGCAAAACGAGACGCTGCCGCAGGACGAGTTGGCGCAGCGGCTGTCGGTCTCCACGCGAACCGTCCGGGCGGATATTTCCGCCCTGAACGCGCTGCTGGCAAGCCACGGCGCGCAGTTTATTCTCAGCCGCGGCAATGGCTACCAGCTCAAAATTGACGATGCGGTACGTTATCAGCAGCTACAGGCTTCCCATCCGCGCGCGCTGCGCATTCCCCGTACCGGGCCGGAGCGCGTGCATTATCTGGTGGTGCGTTTTCTCACCTCGGCGTTTTCACTCAAGCTGGAAGACCTGGCCGATGAGTGGTTCGTCAGCCGCGCCACGCTGCAGAGCGACATGGTGGAGGTGCGGGAGTGGTTCCACCGCTACAACCTGACGCTGGAAACGCGTCCACGCCATGGCATGAAGCTGTTTGGCAGTGAGATGGCGACCCGCGCCTGTCTGACCGATCTGCTCTGGGAACTGGCCCAGCAGGACAGCCTGAACCCGCTGGTGACCGACGTGGCGCTCAATGCCGGAGTAGCAGAGCAGATGGTGCCCGTACTGCACGAGGCGCTGACGCGGCATCACATCCGCCTGACCGACGAAGGCGAGCTGTTCCTGCGACTCTACTGCGCGGTGTCGGTTCGCCGCATCAGCGAGGGGTACCCGCTGCCGGAATTCCACGCCGAAGATGTGGAAGAGAACGTGCGTGACGCGGCGAAAGATATCGCGGTGACCATCCAGCAACTGGCGGGCAAAGCGCTTTCCCCTTCGGAAGAGAGCTGGCTGTGCGTGCATATCGCCGCGCGGCAGATCCAGGATATCGCGCCGAGTGCCATCAATGCGGATGACGACGAAGCGCTGGTCAACTACATCCTGCGCTATATCAACACCCACTATAACTACAACCTGCTCAGCGACGAGCAGCTGCATGCGGATCTGCTTACCCATATCAAAACCATGATCACCCGCGTGCGGTATCAAATCATGATCCCGAATCCGCTGCTGGATAACATCAAGCAGCACTATCCAATGGCGTGGGATATGACGCTGGCGGCAGTCTCAAGCTGGGGCAAATACACGCCATATGTGATCAGCGAAAACGAGATTGGCTTCCTGGTGCTGCATATTGGCGTCGGGCTGGAGCGCCACTATAACATTGGCTACCAGCGCCAGCCGCGCGTGCTGCTGGTGTGCGATGCCGGTAATGCCATGGTGCGTATGATTGAGGCGGTGCTGCAGCGCAAATACCCGCAGATTGAGGTCACACGCACGCTTACGCTTCGCGAGTACGAGCAGACGGAATCCATTAACGAAGACTTTGTGATCTCAACTGCCCGCGTCAGTGAAAAGTCTAAGCCGGTGGTGATGATCGCCCCGTTCCCGACGGACTACCAGCTGGAGCAGATCGGCAAGCTGGTGCTGGTGGACAGAACCCGTCCGTGGATGCTGGACAAATACTTCGACGCTGCGCATTTCCGTATTCTCAACGCCCCTGTGGACCAGCAAACGCTGTTCCGCGAACTCTGCGTCCAGCTTGAAGAGGAGGGCTTTGTGGGGGCTGAGTTCCTCGACTCGGTCGTTGAACGTGAAGCCATCGTCAGCACCATGCTCGGCGACGGCATCGCGCTGCCGCACTCCCTTGGCCTGCTGGCACAGAAAACGGTGGTCTACACCGTACTCGCCCCGCACGGCGTCCAGTGGGGCGACGAAACCGCCCACGTTATCTTCCTGCTCGCCATCAGCAAAAGCGAATACGAAGAGGCGATGGCGATCTACGATATTTTCGTTACCTTCCTGCGCGAACGTGCGATGTCACGGCTCTGTAACTGCGGAGATTTTGCCGAGTTTAAGGCGGTGGCGATGGAGAGTTTGAGCCGGTTTTGAGAGGCGTTATCCAGAATTCGATGTAATGCGAATGTAATGCTAAACTGCATTACACATTCGATTCTCCTGGAGGCATAATGGCTACGCTTAACGTCCGTCTGGATGACAAACTCAAAAACGAGGCTTATGCCGTGCTGGAAAAACTCAATATCACCCCAACAGAAGCCGTGCGACTCCTTTTTCAGTATGTCGCCGAGACGGGACGCATGCCGGTGAAAACGGTCACGATTAGCGACAGCGAAGATGCGCTGATACAGACAGTCCGGGAACGACTGGCTAATCCGCAAAAGGGAATTAAGGTTAGTCTGGATGACTTATGAACTGGAATTTGACCCGAGGGCGTAAAAAGAGTGGAGCAAGCTGGGGGAGACTGTAAAAAAGCAGTTCAGGAAGAAACTTGCCGGGGTGTTGGTAAACCCCCGGATCGAATCGGCCCGTCTGCATACCCTGCCTGATTGCTACAAAATAAAACTCAGATCCCAGGGTTACCGTTTGGTCTATCAGGTTCAGGACAACGTGGTAACGGTAGTTGTCATCGCTATTGGGAAAAGAGAGAAATCAGCCGTGTATCACGATGCTAACAAACGGCTATAGCGTTCAGCGCAAATGATGCACAACCTGGTTACTGCTGCCGCGCCAGATAAGCGCCGGGTCTTTTAAATCCTGTACAAATTTGCCGTCGACCAGCACGTTAATCAGATCCACCACTTCCCTTTGCTGCGCGTTCAGCTCGTCCAGCTTATAGCCCGTCCAGACCCAGATATCTTTTCCTGCGCACTCGCGGCGAATGCGTTTCACCAGCTTCAGGATCTCCGGCACGTTTTGCGGATGCAGCGGATCGCCGCCGGAGAGCGAAATCCCCTGGCGTTTGATGCGGGTGTCGTTGAGGTCGTTAATGATCCGCTCTTCCATCTCGGCGGTAAACGGCATGCCGGAATTGAGCCGCCAGGTGCTTTTGTTGTAGCAGCCAAGGCATTCGTGCACGCAGCCTGAGACAAAAAGAGTGCAGCGGGTGCCGGGGCCGTTAACGATGTCGACGGGGTAGTACTGGTGATAGTTCATAGCGTTAACCTGATGCCCTCACCCCGGCCCTCTCCCACGGGGAGAGGGAGAAAACCGGAGTCAGGCTTAGCAATGTGCTCGATCGGTTCCCTCTCCCTTGAGGGAGAGGGCTAGGGTGAGGGGGAGAACACGGAACTTACCCGATCTGCCCATTCCCTAAATGCTTCACGCGGCGTTTCACCTCTTCCTGCTTACCGGCGTTGAACGGACGCGCATCCGGGCTGCCAAGATAGCCGCACACGCGGCGGGTCACCGATACGCGGGCCGCATCGTGGTTGCCGCATTTCGGGCAGGTAAAGCCTTTACTGGTACACTCAAACTCGCCGGTAAAGCCGCACTCGTAGCACTCGTCGATAGGCGTGTTGGTGCCGTAATACGGCACGTGCTGATAGCTGTAATCCCACACGTCTTCCAGCGCTTTAAGGTTGTGCTGGATGTTCGGGTATTCGCCGTAGCAGATAAAGCCGCCGCTGGCGATAGGGGGATAGGCCGCTTCAAAGTCAATTTTGTCGTACGGGTTAACCTTTTTCTCCACGTCCAGGTGGAAGCTGTTGGTGTAGTAACCTTTATCAGTCACCCCTTCCACAATGCCGAACTCGGCGGTGTCCAGGCGGCAGAAACGGTCACACAGGTTTTCGCTCGGCGTGCTGTACAGGCTAAAGCCGTAGCCGGTCTCTTCTTTCCACTGGTCAACGGCATCGCGCAGGCGCTGAACAATGGCGATGCCTTTCTCGCGCAGCGCGTCGCTGTCATACATATGCGTGTTGCCAAACAGGGCGTTGATGGTTTCGTGAATGCCTATATAGCCCAGCGAGATCGACGCACGACCGTTTTTGAAGATCTCAGACACGTCGTCGTCCGCTTTCAGACGCACGCCGCAGGCCCCTTCCATATAGAGGATCGGTGCCACGCGTGCCTTGACCCCTTCCAGACGGGCGATGCGGGTCATCAGCGCTTTACGTGCCAGCTGTAAACGCTCATCCAGCAGCGCCCAGAAGACGTCTTCATTACCTTTGGCTTCCAGCGCGATGCGCGGCAGGTTCAGGCTGATCACGCCCAGGTTGTTGCGGCCGTCATGCACCTGCTCACCATTTTCGTCCTCATACACGCCGAGGAAGCTGCGACAGCCCATCGGGGTTTTAAACGAACCGGTGACTTTCACCACCTGGTCGTAGTTCAGAATGTCCGGATACATGCGCTTGCTCGCGCACTCCAGCGCCAGCTGTTTAATGTCGTAGTTCGGGTCACCAAACTTATGGTTCAGACCGTCGCGGATGGCGAACACCAGTTTCGGGAACACCGCCGTTTTGCGGTTTTTGCCAAGACCGGAGATACGGTTACGCAGAATGGACTGCTGAATCAGACGCGATTCCCAGCTGGTTCCCAGACCAAAGCCGAACGTGACAAACGGCGTCTGACCATTCGCGGTATGCAGCGTGTTCACCTCGTACTCCAGCGACTGGAACGCGTCATAGCACTCTTTCTCGGTGCGGGAATGGGCGTAGCCGTCGGCATCGGGGATCTGCCACTCTTCCGCTGTTTTACGGTGCTTCTTAAAGCTGGCGGTGACAAACGGGGCCAGCACTTCATCAATGCGGTTAATGGTGGTGCCGCCGTAAATGTGGCTCGCGACCTGGGCGATAATCTGCGCCGTGACGGCCGTCGCCGTGGAGATAGACTTCGGCGGCTCAATCTCGGCGTTACCCATTTTAAAACCGTGGGTCAGCATGCCTTTGAGGTCGATCAGCATGCAGTTAAACATCGGGAAGAACGGCGAGTAGTCGAGATCGTGGTAGTGGATCTCACCGCGCTCGTGCGCCGATACCACGTCGCGCGGCAACAGATGCTGACGGGCGTAGTGTTTAGCCACGATGCCGGCCAGCAGGTCGCGCTGGGTCGGGATCACCTTGCTGTCTTTATTGGCGTTTTCATTGAGCAGGGCGGAGTTGGTCTGCTCGACCAGACCCCGGATTTCCTGATTCAGACGACCGCGCTTCTCACGCTGGACGTCGCGGTCGTGGCGGTACTCAATGTATGCGCGCGCTAACTGCTTGTAAGGACCAGACATCAGCTGGTTCTCAACCGCAGTCTGGATCTCGCTGATATCCACCTGGCTGCGTTCGTTCATCTGGCGGCTAACGACGTCTGCGACGGTGGCGCAGTAATCTGCGTCATCGACTCCCGCTGCTTTAGCTGCACGCAGAATGGCTTCCTGAATGCGCTCTGATTTAAACGGCACTTTACAGCCATCACGTTTCATCACATGCGGTGTCATGATCACTCCATTTTAAAAACAGGTTATCCACAGAGGTGGGGAAGTATGCACCGGGTGGATTATCAGCCAGCCCAATGACTTCCCGCGTTCCCGACCCTTGTTATCCACAATCCCGGAGAGCGGAGTCGCCGTATTGTTGTTGGAATAGTAGACGATAAATACAAGATGTTGGGTCGGCCAGCATTTTAAGTGCTACATATAGTGATTTGCATCAAACATGTTTGCGATTTTTTTGATTCAGAACAAAGTAAAAAGACGAGAGTACAAACGGCGGGCGCTGGAGCGAATGTAAATCCGCAAAGGAAAAATCTGATTAATTATTCAACAAAAACAGTAAAGTAAGCCGGGCGCTGCTGTTACGCCCGGCGGGAGATTACGCCTGTAGCCACCAGACGGCTTCAAACGGACGTAGCGTGGCGGTATGTGGGGCCGGGTAATTACTCATGACGGCCTGCCACTCACCACTGAGAACGCCTGATTCCCATTCATGAGACTGATGGCTGAGGTTAGCCACCACCACCAGGGTTTTCCCCTGCCACTGGCGGCGATAACACCACAGGAACGGATGTTCCGGCTGCAGATCCTGATAATCGCCCCACGTCAGCACCGGCAGGGTTTTGCGCAGGCGAATCAGCGACTGGTAGGTATAAAACACCGAATCGGGATCGTCCAGCGCCGCGCGGGCGTTGACCGTCTCGTAGTTGTCGCAGACGCCAATCCACGGCTCACCTTCGGTAAAGCCCGCATTGTGCGAGGCATCCCACTGCATCGGCGTGCGCCCGTTATCGCGCGACTTACTCGCCAGAATCGCCAGGAGTTCGTTCGGATCGCGGCCGTTAGCCCGCAGTTCGGCGAACATGTTCAGGCTTTCCACATCGCGGTAATCGGTGATGCGGCTGAAGTGCGGGTTGGTCATGCCAAGCTCTTCACCCTGATAGATATACGGCGTGCCCTGCATCCCGTGCAGCACCATGCCCAGCATCTTCGCCGCCGGTACGCGGTATTCGCCTTCATCGCCAAAGCGCGACACAATGCGCGGCTGATCGTGGTTACACCAGAACAGCGCGTTCCACGCTTTGTTATGCATCCCCTGCTGCCAGTGGTTGAAGAGGGTTTTCAGCGCCACGAAATCCGGTTTTGCCAGCGTCCATTTTTCGCCGCCGGGGTAATCCACCTTCAGATGATGGAAGTTAAAGGTCATCGACAGCTCGCGCCCGTCGAGAGACGCATACTGCTGGCAGTTCTCCAGCGAGGTGGAGGACATCTCGCCCACCGTCATCAGATTACGCGGCGTAAAGACGTCGCGGCTCATCTCCTGGAGATATTCATGAATGCGCGGCCCGTCAGTGTAGAAGCGGCGACCGTCGCCAATATCGTCATTCGGGAAAGCCTGATCTTTCGAAATCAGGTTAATCACATCCAGACGCAGGCCGTCCACGCCGCGATCGGCCCAGAACTCGCACACCTTTTTCAGTTCAGCACGCACGGCCGGATTCTCCCAGTTGAGATCCGCCTGCTCCGGGGCGAAGAGGTGCAGATAATACTGCTCGCTCTCGGCGTGCCAGCGCCAGGCGTTGCCGCCGAATTTGGAGCGCCAGTTGTTGGGAAGCTGCTCCGGCGTGCCGTCGCGCCAGATATAAAACTGGCGGTACGGGCTGGCTTTATTCAGTGATTCACGGAACCAGGCGTGCTGGGTTGACGTGTGGTTAAACACCATATCCAGCACGATGCGAATGCCGCGTTCATGCGCCCGGGCGACCAGCTCGTCAAAGTCATCCAGCGTGCCGTACGCCGGGTCGATGGCGGTGTAATTCGCCACGTCGTAGCCGTTATCCACCTGCGGGGAGATGTAAAACGGCGTCAGCCAGATGGCGTCAATACCGAGGGTTTTCAGGTAGTCCAGCCGCTGCGTCACGCCGCGCAAATCGCCGGTGCCGCTGCCGGTCGTGTCCTGAAAACTTTTTGGGTAAATCTGATAGATGACTCCGTTCTGCCACCAGTGAGGAAGGGTATTCATAATGCGTTCCTGCAAATGCGAAGGGGCGCAACTGCGCCCCGAAAGATGAAGTTAAACAATCTGCAGCGCGCCCTGACGGAACTTACGCTGGTAAACCACGGTGGTGAGCGCCATAGGGACAATGATCGCAATGGCCATCGCCAGGGCAAACACCTGCCAGAAGGCGGGCTGAATGGAGAGAATACCCGGCAGGCCACCAACGCCGATGCCGTTTGCCATCACGCCGTTGAGACCACACACCAGACCCGCCAGACCCGAGCCGATCATGGCGCAGAGCATCGGGAATCGGTATTTCAGGTTGATACCGTACATCGCCGGTTCGGTGACGCCGAGATACGCGGAGATGGCGGCCGGAACGGAAATTTCACGCTCGTTATGCTTACGGCTGACCAGAATAATGCCCGTTACGGCAGATGCCTGAGCGATGTTAGACAGCGCGATAATCGGCCAGACCGGCGTGCCGCCAAGGCTCTGGATCATCTGCATATCAATCGCCAGCGTGGTCTGGTGTACGCCGGTGATCACCAGCGGGGCGTACAGGAAGCCGAACAGCGCGGCACCAATCGGCGCGAAGCTGCCGGTCATCAGGTGACGGACGGCAAAGGCCACACCGTCGCCGATCATGCGGCCAAACGGACCGATAAAGGCGTGCGCCAGGAACACCGCCAGGATCAGCGAGCAGACCGGCACCACCACCAGATAGAGGTAATCTGGCACGATGCGTTTCAGGCGCGTTTCAATAAAGCCCAGCGCCAGACCCGCCAGCAATGCAGGGATAACCTGCGCCTGATAACCCACTTTGGCGATGGTGAACAGGCCAAAGTTCCACACTTCCGGCGCCTGCTGACCAAGTAAGTAAGCGTTCATTAACTGCGGAGAGACCAGCGTTACGCCGAGCACGATACCCAGAATCGGGGTACCGCCCATTTTACGCACGGCGGACCAGCAAATCCCCACCGGCAGATAGAAGAAGATCGCTTCGCCAATCAGCCACAGGAAGTCGTAAATGGTTTTCAGCGCCGGGTACATCTGCGCCAGGGTTTTGCCGTCGCTCATCGGCACATCACCGATGACGTTACGGAAGCCTAAAATTAAGCCCCCGCTGATCAGCGCTGGCAGCAGCGGGAAGAAGATCTCTGCGAAGTGGGAGATAAGCTGCTCGTGCCATTTCATATTCTGGCGCGCGGCCTTTTTGGCCTGCTCTTTATCTGCCGCGTTGTGCCCGGTAGTGGCGAGCAGAGCCTGATAGTAATCGCCCACTTCGGTACCAATAACCACCTGGAACTGCCCGGCGTTGGTGAAGCAGCCTTTCACCATCGAAAGCGCTTCAATCGCTTTCGGATTGGCTTTGGCCGGATCGTTCAGCACGAAGCGCAGGCGGGTAATACAATGGCTGACCGTCGCGATGTTTTCGCGACCGCCCACCAGGACGATCAGCTGATCGATATCTGCTTGTTTGACTTTACTCATCATGAAACCTCATGACAGATGGGAGGGGTGTAATGACCTGAGCGCAAGCCTACTCCTTCAGCGGGACGGCGAAAATGGGAACGTTCCCGAAATCGGGCGAAGATCACAATAAACCGATTTATGGGGGTTATGAAAGATGGACTGGAATGACGATTTGGCGGGGTTCTGCGCGCCCGTTGATCTGCTCAATAAGCTGTGCGGCCGCCTGACGGCCGGACTCGGCGTAGCCCGGATCGACGGTGATGATCTCCGGGTGCAGGAACTTCATCAGCGGGGTACTGCCTACGCTGGCAACCTGCAGCTCGTCGATGCGCTGTTCCTGTAAATATTTGCTCGCACCCAGCGCCAGGGTGTCGGTCGCGCACACCAGCGCGGTGGTCTGCGGGGTCAGCACGCTGGCGACTTGTTCATAGCCCTGCTTCATGCCAAGCCCGGGCAGGGAGGCCACGGCAGAGAGGTTGTGCTTTTTGCAAAACGCCAGATAGGCTTCGTGACGGCGTTTGCCGGTGGTGACGTCCGCGTGCGGTACGCCAAGATAGCTGATATGGCGATGGCCTTTATCGTACAGGCGCTGCATCAGGGTAATAATCGCCCCTTCATCGTCATAGCAGACGGAGGCAAATCCGTGGGCATCGCGTGCCAGCAAGACCAGCGAGGGTTGCCAGGGTTTGAGCATCTCCTCTTTAATGCCGGTAAAGCCAAACAGGACCACCCCGTCGATGTTGCGTCGCGCCAGCATCCCCAGATGCTCTTCCACCAGCTGTGGCGAGAACTGGCTCTCCATCATGATTGGATCGTAACCCTGCTCATAGAAGGCGGGCAGCATGGTCTGTACGGCGAGGTTTTCAGAGAGGGAATCCAGACGCGAGACAATAATGGCGACCACTTTATCGCTCTGTCCGCGCATGGCGCGTGCGGAACGGGAAGGTGAAAATCCGTGCTGATTCATCACCGCCTCGACGCGCTCGCGCGTGCGTTCGCTGACACCGCTCTCGTTGTTCAGCACGCGCGACACGGTGGATTTCCCCACGCCGCTTAAACGCGCAATGTCTTTAATCGTAAGGCGGTTTTGCATGCTGTATTCCCTGTAACAACGATAACGGTGTCAAATGAGCCTAATGCTATAGCGCTAATTCGCTATGGGCAAAGTCTGGTTTACGTTCGGTTTATTTGAGGGTGGGTATAATACCGCCCGACGCGCCGCTTAGGGTACGGTTAAATCCTTATACTGCGCGGCGTACCCCTTATTTTTACTTACCGGAGGCGACATGGATCCCGATCCCACACCTCTCCTGACCAGGAGAACCCCTTCTTTCCGGTAAGCCAGCCTTGTGCTGTCTCACCGGTGATGTGAGGCAGCAACGTTCTGAACGTTCCTGCTTGAAAATTTAAGTGCCTGTCAGGTACGGCTTTGCCACGCCTGCAGGAATGACTGCGTCCGCCCTGGCGGATGCGGGGGAATGACTATGTTTAAAAATATCACCCGGCAGCTGCAGGCGCTGTTGAGCCGCCACCTGCCACACCGTCTGGTTCAGCGCGATCCGCTGCCAAACGGCAAAAATTTCTCCGGCGCCACTATTCCCGCCAGCCTGACCGAGCGTTGCCTTAACGTGGCGGCGATGGATGAGAACGAAGTCTGGCGCGCCTTTAACGGACACCCGGAAGGGCTGAATGCGGCTGAAGTGCAAAAAATCCGGGCCGTGCATGGCGATAACCTTATTCCGGCGCAAAAACCGGCGCCGTGGTGGGTGCATCTGTGGATCTGCTACCGCAACCCCTTCAATCTGCTGCTGACGGTGCTGGGCATTATCTCTTATGCCACTGAAGATCTGTTTGCCGCAGGCGTTATCGCCCTGATGGTGGGGATCTCCACGCTGCTGAACTTTATCCAGGAAGCGCGCTCCACCAAAGCGGCGGATGCCCTGAAGGCGATGGTCAGCAACACCGCGACCGTGTCGCGAGTCATTAACGATCTGGGTGAAAACGCCTGGGTCGAACTGCCCATCGACCAGCTGGTGCCGGGCGATCTGGTGAAGCTCGCCGCCGGGGATATGATCCCGGCGGATTTACGCATCATCCAGGCGCGCGATCTGTTCGTGGCCCAGGCCTCGCTCACCGGGGAGTCCCTGCCGGTGGAAAAGGTGGCGCGGAGCCGCGATCCGCAGCAGATGAACCCGCTTGAGTGCGACACCCTGTGCTTTATGGGCACCACGGTGGTCAGCGGCACGGCGCAGGCGATTGTTACCGCCACCGGCGGCAATACCTGGTTTGGCCAGCTTGCCGGACGTGTGACAGAGCAGGAGAGCGAGCCGAACGCGTTCCAGAAAGGGATTGGCCGCGTCAGCATGCTGCTGATCCGCTTTATGATGGTGATGACGCCGATTGTGCTGCTGATCAACGGCTACACCAAAGGCGACTGGTGGGAAGCCGCGCTGTTTGCGCTCTCCGTGGCGGTTGGCTTAACGCCGGAAATGCTGCCGATGATTGTCACCTCCACCCTGGCGCGCGGGGCGGTGAAGCTGTCAAAACAGAAGGTGATCGTCAAACACCTCGACGCCATTCAGAACTTTGGCGCGATGGACATTCTCTGCACCGACAAAACCGGCACGCTGACGCAGGATAAAATCGTGCTGGAGAACCACACCGATATCGCCGGTAAAACCAGCGAACGCGTGCTGCACAGCGCCTGGCTGAACAGCCACTACCAGACCGGGCTGAAAAATCTGCTCGATGTTGCGGTGCTGGAAGGGGTGGATGAAGAGTCTGCCCGCTCACTCTCTGGCCGCTGGCAGAAGGTGGATGAGATCCCGTTCGATTTTGAGCGCCGCCGGATGTCGGTGGTGGTCAGCGAGCAGCCGGATGTGCACCAGCTGATCTGCAAAGGCGCGTTGCAGGAGATCCTCAATGTTTCCACCCAGGTGCGCTACAACGGCGACATCGTGCCGCTGGACGACACCATGCTGCGCCGCATCAAACGCGTCACGGATAACCTGAACCGTCAGGGGCTGCGGGTGGTGGCGGTGGCGAGCAAATTCCTGCCTGCGCGCGAGGGGGACTATCAGCGTATCGACGAATCCGATCTGATCCTCGAGGGTTATATCGCATTCCTCGATCCGCCGAAAGAGACCACCGCTCCGGCGCTGAAAGCGCTGAAGGCCAGCGGGATCACCGTGAAAATCCTTACCGGCGACAGCGAGCTGGTGGCCGCCAAAGTGTGCCACGAAGTGGGGCTGGACGCGGGTGACGTGGTGGTAGGCAGCGATATCGAACACCTCAGTGACGACGAGCTGGCTCAGCTTGCCCGACACACCACGCTATTTGCCCGCCTGACGCCGATGCATAAAGAGCGCATCGTCACCCTGCTGCGTCGCGAAGGGCACGTGGTGGGCTTTATGGGCGATGGTATCAACGATGCGCCCGCGCTGCGTGCGGCGGATATCGGTATCTCCGTGGACGGGGCGGTGGACATCGCCCGCGAAGCGGCAGACATCATCCTGCTGGAAAAGAGCCTGATGGTGCTGGAAGAGGGCGTGATCGAAGGGCGTCGGACTTTTGCCAACATGCTGAAATACATCAAAATGACCGCCAGCTCCAACTTCGGTAACGTCTTCAGCGTGCTGGTAGCGAGCGCGTTTCTGCCGTTCCTGCCGATGCTGCCGCTGCATCTGCTGATCCAGAACCTGATGTACGATGTCTCTCAGGTGGCGATCCCGTTTGATAACGTCGACGACGAGCAGATCCAGAAGCCGCAGCGCTGGAACCCAGCGGATCTGGGGCGTTTTATGCTCTTCTTTGGCCCGATCAGCTCCATCTTTGACATCCTGACCTTCTGCCTGATGTGGTTTGTGTTCCACGCCAATACACCGGAACATCAGACCCTGTTCCAGTCCGGCTGGTTCGTGGTGGGGCTGCTGTCGCAAACGCTGATTGTGCATATGATCCGCACACGTCGTATTCCGTTCATCCAGAGCCGTGCCGCCTGGCCGCTGATTGTGATGACGGGGATTGTGATGGCGCTCGGCATTGCGCTGCCGTTCTCACCGTTGGCCAGCTACCTGCAGCTGCAGGCCTTACCGCTGAGCTACTTCCCGTGGCTGGTGGCGATCCTCGCGGGCTATATGGTGCTGACGCAGATGGTGAAAGGGTTTTACGCGCGTCGGTATGGGTGGCAGTAAAAACATACCCTCACCCTAACCCTCTCCCTGGAAGGGAGAGGGGATGATTACACCCTCTCCCCTTTGGGGAGAGGGCCGGGGTGAGGGGACTGGCTTTCCTCTCAAATTCAACAACCTGTGATCTCCGTCGGCGCATTCGCTTGACGACAAATTGAGCGCATGTTACCAGAATGTTTTGCCTGTATTTGGCCCGTCAGATAAGGAACATTCATGTTACGGTACAGCCTCTTAACCGCCGGGCTGCTGCTCGGCGCGTCAGCGTTTGCCGCCCCGGCAGGCGATCTTCCCCTGATGCCCTGGCCTGCGAAGGTTGAACGCCCGACCACTCAGGGCGCGCTGGTGCTCAATAATCAACTCTCCGTAAGCGTCAGCGGAGACGATCTCGGTGACGCCGTTAACCGCCTGCGCCAGCGCATTGCCCTGCAAACCGGCTGGACGCTGCAGCCGCAGGCCGACAAACCCGAAAAACCGACCATCCGCATTGCCATTGCCAAAAAAGTGAAGCCGCAGCCGCTGCCGGACAGCGACGAAAGCTATAAGCTGACGGTGGATGCCAACGGGGTGGATATCTCCGCCAACACCCGCTTCGGCGCGCTGCGTGCCATAGAAACGCTGCTCCAGCTGGTGCAAAACGGCGCGGAAAACACCTCTGTACCGTGGGTGACCATTGAAGATTCCCCGCGCTTCCAGTGGCGCGGGCTGCTGCTGGACTCGGCGCGCCACTTTATCCCGCTGGCGGATATCAAACGCCAGATCGACGGTATGGCCGCGGCAAAACTCAACGTGCTGCACTGGCATTTAACCGACGATCAGGGCTGGCGTTTCAGCTCAAAGCGCTATCCTAAGCTGACCCAGCTTGCCAGCGACGGGCTGTTCTACACGCCAGAGCAGATGCGCGAGATTGTCCGCTATGCTGCCGAGCGCGGTGTCCGCGTGGTGCCGGAGATCGATATGCCAGGCCACGCCTCGGCCATTGCCGTGGCCTACCCGGCGCTGATGAGCGCGCCGGGGCCGTACGAAATGGAGCGCCACTGGGGAGTCTTAAAGCCGGTGCTGGATCCGACCAAAGAGGCCACTTACGCGTTTGCTGACGCGATGGTCAGCGAACTGGCGGCGATCTTCCCCGATCCTTATCTGCACATCGGTGGCGATGAGGTGGACGACAGCCAGTGGAAAGCGAATCCGGCCATTCAGCAGTTTATGCGCGGCCACAAGCTGGCGGACAGCCACGCGCTGCAGGCGTATTTCAACCGCAAGCTGGAAACGATCCTTGAAAAACACCACCGGCAGATGGTGGGCTGGGATGAGATCTACCATCCCGATCTGCCCAAAAGCATTCTGATCCAGTCCTGGCAGGGGCAGGATGCGCTGGGACAGGTGGCGCAGAACGGCTACAAAGGGATCCTCTCGACGGGCTTCTATCTCGATCAGCCGCAGTCCACCGCTTACCACTACCGCAATGAGATCGTGCCGCAGGCCTTAAACGGCGTGGACGTGATTGCCGACACCGACAGCGCCCAGAGCTGGGCCTTCTCCATGCCGCGTCTGAAAGGCAAGCCGGTCGAAGGCAGCTTTACGCTGGTGAAAGGGGAGTCCGGCTGGCGCGGATTTATTGATTTTGCCGGCAAGTCCCGCCGCGCGGTGGACAACATTGCGTGGCGCGATGACAATCAGGTGACGTTTACCGTTGATACCTGGATGGGCGAAACGCGCCCGGTGGTGTCGGTTGATAACGATAAGCTCACGGGTTATTTCCTGGTGGGGAATGTCCGCTACCCGATCAGCGGCACGCGTCTGGATGAGGTCCCTAAAGGCACTCCGCCGGTGGTGCCGGATATCGCGCATCAGGTTAATCTGCTTGGCGGAGAAGCCGCGCTGTGGGCGGAAAACGTGGTGGCGCCGGTGCTGGATATCCGTCTGTGGCCGCGTACCTTTGCGGTGGCGGAGCGGTTATGGTCCGCGCAGGATGTTACCGATGTCGACAACATGTACACCCGCCTGCAGGCGATGGACAGCTGGTCGACGGTCTCGGTCGGGCTGCAGCAGCACACCCAGCAGCAGGTGCAGTTCACGCGCCTTGCCGGGAATGCCGATACGCTGCCGCTGCAAATCCTCGCCCAGGCGGTGGAGCCTGCGCAGTATTACACTCGTCAGCATCTCAAATTTCAGGCCGGAAACTACCATCAGTTTGAGCCGCTCAACCGCTTCGCGGATGCGCTGAACGCTGAAAGCGCCACCGTGCGCCAGATGAACAAATGGGCCGACCGTCTGGTGAGCGACGCCGAGGATACCGAAAGTGCCGACGCGCTGCGCCATGTGTTTAACCGCTGGCAGAGCAATACCAGCGACGCGCTGGCACTGAGTGAAAACAGCTATCAGCTGAAGGCGATCAAGCCGGTGATTCAGGAGGTGGATAAGCTGGCCTCGATTGGCCTGAGGCTCACCGATCTGGTAGCGCGTCAGGGCACGCTGGACGATAAAGAGATCGCCTCAATTCAGAGCGAGCTGGATAACGCGGCGAAGGTTCAGGACGAAGTGGTGATTGCGGCGGTGTACCCGCTGGAGACGCTGCTGCGCGCGACGCGGAATCAGTAGACAACCTTTACCCCTCACCCCAACCCCTCTCCCCAAAGGGGCGAGGGGCTCGATCGGTTCCCTCTCCCCTTTGGGGAGAGGGTTAGGGGGAGGGGACTAGTGCTTAAGCACCCACGCCTCTTTCCAGTGTGAACCGGTGCCCGGCTCAAACTGGGTCGCATACTTGCTCCACTGCACGCAGTAGCCGCTGTACGGGAAAGGCTTACACTGGTAGGTCTTACCGTCTTTTGGCTGCAGCACCACGGTGCCTGCTTTGTACGACGCGATGTTATCCGGGAAGATGTAATCATGCTGACCGGTGCTGTTGTCCGCCGCGGCTTCCTCTTCCAGCATCAGGTTCAGCACATCCTGCGCAAACAGCGTGCCGTCTTTATTGGTGGCGTAGTACTTCAGCATGTGGTGACCCGCCTCAACGCCGATCAGCGTCAGGGTGACGTCCTGATTCACGTTATTCATCTCCTGCTTCAGGTACCCTTTTTCCGCCCCGTGATGGTTCATGACGTGGGCTTCGAAATCGACGTTACCGTGGGTATTCACATGGAAGGTGACGGTCGCATTGCCGTTCTCGATTTTGCTGTAGTGCAAATTGCTGACGGCGATGGTTTCATTGACCTCTGCCTTCTGCTCTTCGTACGAAATCGCAACGGACTGCAGGGCGCTGCCCTCTTTGACGAATACGCTGTTCGCGCCATGGACCGGGCTAATCTCGCCGCCCTCATCCTTCACGCCGACGCGAATGTCCTGGTGCGCGGTATTAATTTTCTGCGCCAGATCGTACGACCACTGGTTAGCATCCCCCTGCGCGGCCGTGGCGATCGTTATTTCTGTACGCAGGGAGGTTACTTCACCGTGCGCATCGAAGAAGCGGGCAATGACCTTATCGCCGACGTTCAGGTTATTTCCTGCAATCTGGCCGCTGAGGACCTTGCTCCACTCTGATTCGATGCTGGCACCGTCATCCGGGGTAACATTGCCGCCGTTACCAAAATCAACGTCAATGGCCTGGTAGAAACTGTTTGAGGTATCCGCTATTTCCCAGACGCCATAAATCACCTGGTAACCCGTTCGCGCAGGTACATTACAGGTCATGGCTTTGCGCATCGCGGGGCCTGGCCATTTCCATTCACGGTACAGAACGGGGTTAATTCAAACTGATCGCGGGTCAGGGGTTTATTCGGATCCCAGTTTTGTTTGGTGATGTAGTAACGCCAGTTGGTGGTTTTGTGCGGCGCGGTGTGATACCAGACAAACTCATGCGGGCCGGCGGTTATGGGGCTTTTCGTCCACGCGTTCAGGCTCTGTTTATCCAACTGGGAGTAATTCGCAATCCCCGCGCTGGCAAGCTGGCCGTCTGGAGGCATCGCACCGCCCGGGAAGCCGGAGGTTTTCTCCACGCTCTGCGGTTCATACTGAACGGAGCCACAGTCAATGTTTTGACCGAGCTTGCACATATAAGCGCGGCTGGCAGGAGACTCAATATATCCGTGCGCTAAAGCGGATGAGGCAACGGTCAGGGTCGCCATCGCAAGGGCAATCTTTGATAATTTCATTGTTAGTCCATTAATAATAAATACGCAGGGTGATGTTATTAATGGCGGGTGGGGAAGGTCATGCTGTGGTGAGAGGAAAAATAACCAAAAAAAATGGACAGCCGAAGCCGCCCATTCTCTGCTGCTATCAATCAGCGACGTACGGCAATCGCTTCGATTTCAATTTTCACGTCTTTTGGCAGACGAGCCACTTCCACGCAGGAGCGCGCCGGGAAAGAGGCGTTATGCTCAGTAAAGAATGCTTCATAAGTAGCGTTAACGGTGGCGAAATCGTTCAGATCTTTCACGAAAACGGTGGTTTTCACGATGTCGCCTACTTTCAGGCCTGCGGATTCCACAATCGCCTGCACGTTTTCCAGCGACTGACGCGCCTGCGCCGCTACGTCGGCTGGCACTTCACCGGTCTTCGGGTTCACCGGGATCTGGCCAGAGGTAATAATCATGCTACCCAGATCAACGCCCTGAACGTATGGGCCGATAGCCGCTGGTGCATTTTCCGTCGCGAGTACTTTGGTCATGATTTCTCCAGAATAACAGCTGATTTAAGAGTCCCGGCCATTATAGGGAGGCCGGGATCCTTTACCAACCTCAATTAGTTGGCCAGCACCACATAATGAGAAAACTCTTTTTCGCAGTATTTGCATTTGAGTGCGATGTCATCGGCGCGTTTTTTCACTGCGAAGCTGGAGGAGACCGGCTCCGCGTGGCTGATGCAGTTGCTGTTCGGGCAAACCAGCACGCTCTCAATCCGCTCCGGCAGGCTTGGGCGTGATTTGCCCACCACGTCGTAATTGTCGATGCGGTTAACGGTGGCGTCCGGCGCGTACAGCGACAGCTGGTTAACCTGCTCGTCGGTCAGGAAAGTATTCTCGATCTTGATCAGGTCCTTGCGGCCCATTTCGCCTGACGGCAGATTCAGGCCGATGGTGATGCGCTGGTCGGTTTCGGTCAGTTTAAACAGCGTCAGCAGCTTAAAGCCGACCTGCGCAGGGATGTGGTCAATCACGGTGCCACGTTTGATGGCTTCAACCTGGAGTTTGTTATCGTGTGTCATTGTCGTTTCCCCTTACAGAGCCAATTCGCGATTCAGAACCAGTGCCAGTAACGCCTGGCGGGCGAAGATGCCGTTTCCGGCCTGCTGGAAGTACCAGGCGTGCGGCGTTTTATCTACGTCTGTGGTGATCTCATCGATGCGTGGCAGCGGGTGCAGCACCTTCATGTTGTCGCGCGCGCCCTCGAGGTCGCTGGCGCGCAGCACAAACTGCGCCTTCACGTTGGCGTACTCGGACGGATCCAGACGCTCTTTCTGCACGCGGGTCATATACAGAATATCCACGTTGCCCATCACCTCTTCGATGCTGGCGTGCAGGCTCCACGGAATGCCTTTTTCATCCAGCATGTCGAGAATGTACTGTGGCATCGCCAGCGCGTCCGGGGCGATGAAGAAGAAGCGGTTGCCGTTGAATTTCGCCAGCGCCTGGGTCAGGGAGTGAACCGTGCGGCCATATTTCAGGTCACCTACCATGGCGATGTTCAGGTTTTCCAGACGGCCCTGGGTCTCCTGAATGGTGAACAGATCCAGCAGGGTTTGCGTCGGGTGCTGGTTGGCACCGTCACCGGCGTTCAGCACCGGAATACCGCCGGAGAACTCGGTCGCCAGACGGGCCGCGCCCTCCTGCGGGTGACGCATTACAATCGCGTCAACGTAGGTGCTGATCACTGAAATGGTATCCGCCAGGGTTTCGCCTTTTTTACCCAGCGACGTGTTACTGCTGTCTGAGAAGCCCACCACGCTCGCGCCCAGGCGGTGCATGGAGGTTTCAAAGGAGAGGCGCGTGCGGGTCGAGGCTTCAAAGAAGCAGCTCGCAATCACCTTGTGCTTCAGCAGCTCCGGTTGCGGATTGGCCTTCAGTTTTGCCGCGGTTTCCAGAACCAGTTCCAGCTCTTCGCGGCTGAGGTCGTTTATGGAAATGATGTGTTTTTGATAAAGCGGATTCATGTTTATCTCCTGACGCCGGGCAAAAAAAAGCCCCTCAAATGAGGGGCTCTGGGAATAGGTTTAGCAACGGGAAGAAAAACGGCAGGCCAGCGTCTGATTTCAGACGCGGTAAGACGTTATGTCGAACACGCTTGACCATGCTTCCTCCCGGCAAATTGTCGGGCATTATACGCACCCCGATGTCCGGATCAAGCAATTTAATGCACGCTTTACTCAATGCAAACGGTTCTTTATGAATATTAATGCGTTCTGAGTAAATAATTAATTTGCTTATGCACCAGCGCGGTACGTTTCACCACCCGGGGGGCGACCCAGACAATACTGCTTCCGGCAACCACGCCTAAAATTTCCGGTAACTGGTGATAATCCAGAATGCGCGCCACCGCGCGGCCATATCCGGCCACGGTATGAATAAGGATAAATTCGCTATTATGCTCCACGCTGACCACCATTTCGGAAACGGTACGCGCGGCGTCGGGGGCAGGGCGCAGAAGAGGATTCAACGAATAAATCTTTAGCCCTTTGGCATTTCGAATTTTTATGACACCAAGCAACTTGAGCAGACGTGAAACGGTGGACTGGCTGATGGTCTCAAAACCACGCTCCTGCAAATCGCGGCGAATCTCTTCCTGGGAGAGATAGCTTTTTTCTGCGATCAGGCGCTGACAGACCGTCAGCTGTAGCTGTTCTTTTGGAGAGTAATCACCATATTCCGTCATAACTATTTCCCATGTAAGTGGCTGAAACAAAACGCCCGGTGGCGCTACGCTTACCGGGCCTACAACGTCAAAACATCACAATACTGCCCCCAGGCTTAACGCCACCATGATCACCACCGTGAGTATCCCCAGCAGCGGCGCCACCCATTTCAGGTAGCGCACATAGGGCACGCGGGCGATAGCCAGCCCGCCCATAACCACCGCGGAGGTGGGCGTCACCAGGTTAACGATACCGGAGGCTGACTGGTAAGCCGTGACTACCAGGTCGCGGTTGACGTTAGCGAAATCGGCAAGCGGTGCCATGATCGGCATCGTCAGAACGGCCAGGCCGGATGAAGAAGGCACAAGAAACGACAGCACCACTTCCAGCCAGTACATCACGTTGATAAACGCCACCGTGGATAACCCGCTGACCAGCCCTTCCGCGCTGTGCAAAATGGTGTGGGTAATCATGCCCTTATCCATGATGACTACGATACCGCGGGCGATGCCGATAATCAGCGCGACGCCCAGCAAATCTCGTGCGCCGTTGATAAACGTTGAGGTCAGCTCCTCTTCGCTCATGCGGGCGATAAGCCCCACGATAATGGCGCTGGCGAGAAACACCGCCGAGATCTCCGCCATCCACCAGCCCAGCACCGCCACGCCGTAAATCATCACCGCGAAGGCGAGGGCGAAAATGACCAGGATGATTTTGCGTACCGGGGTAAATTCCAGCGTCTGTGCGTCCTTGTTACCGAGGAAATGGGCGCGGTTCTCTTCCTGTTTGTCTGCAACGATGGAAAGAGACGGATCCTGGCGCACCTTACGGGCGTAACGCATTACCCATGCCACGCAGATGATCCAGCCGATGACCAGCAGCGCCACGCGCAGGGCGATCCCGTTGGTGAAGGGGATCCCGGCGGCGTTGGCGGCGATCACCGTGGCGAAGGGGTTGATGGTAGAGCCGAGCGTGCCGATCCCCGCGCCGAGCAACACGGTGGAGGCCGCAACAACCGGATCAAAACGGGCGGCCAGCATCACCGGCACCAGCAGGGTGTAGAACGGCAGTGACTCTTCGGCCATGCCGTAGATGGTGCCGCCTGCGGCGAACAGCGCCATCAGGATCGGGATCATCCACTCTTCACGCCCGCGTAATCGCGTGGTGACGCGCTCGATCCCGGCGTCGATCGCCCCGGTTTTGGTGACGATCCCGAGAAATCCCCCGATGATCAGAATAAACAGCGCTACGTCGATCGCCCCGGCCTGGCCGGACTCCGGATCGTACAGCCCGGCAATGGGAGCCATCAGTACGGAAACCAGCCCCTGCGGGTGGGCCGCCACGTGCGCGTAGGTCCCGGCAACCGGCACGTCCTTGCCGAGCGCCTCGTTCATTGCCATATGGTACTGTCCGGCCGGAATAATCCACGTCAGCACGGCCACGACGGCAATCAGAAAAAAGAGAATGGTGTAAGCGGAGGGAAACTTAAACTTGCCCATGATGTTCTCCTGAACCCCGGCGCACCCCGTGGCGCGCCGGGCGGTGATTAGTCGCCGAGTGTCGCCACCATGACGGCTTTTATGGTGTGCATACGGTTTTCTGCTTCGTCGAAGACAATAGAGTTTGGTGATTCAAAGACCTCTTCCGTCACCTCCAGCCCTTTCAGGCCGTAGGCCATCTCAATTTCGCGGCCCACTTTGGTGTGTTCGTTGTGAAACGCCGGCAGGCAGTGCATAAACTTGACGTTCGGGTTGCCGGTGGCCTTCATCACCTGCGCATTGATTTGATACGGCTTCATCAGGCTGACGCGCTCGGCCCAGGCTTCCTTCGGCTCTCCCATGGAGACCCACACGTCGGTGTAGAGGAAATCGGCTCCCTGCACACCTTCTTCTACGTCGTCGGTAAGGGTGATGCGTGCGCCCGTTTCTTTGGCGATGGCGCGGCACTGCTCAACCAGCCCCGCTTCCGGCCAGAAGGACTTTGGTGCCACCAGGCGGATATCCATCCCCATCTTGGCCGCACCGACCATCAGCGAGTTGCCCATGTTGTTGCGCGCGTCGCCCAGATAGGCAAAGCTCAGCTCCGGCAGGGTTTTGCCCGGCGAGTGCTCCAGCATGGTCATCAGATCGGCGAGGATTTGAGTGGGGTGGAACTCGTCAGTCAGGCCGTTCCATACCGGCACACCCGCGTACTCGCCCAGCTCTTCAACGATGGCCTGGCCGTAGCCGCGATACTCGATGCCGTCATACATGCGGCCCAGCACGCGGGCGGTGTCTTTCATCGACTCTTTATGACCAATCTGTGAGCCGCTTGGGCCGAGGTAGGTGACCTGCGCGCCCTGGTCAAATGCGCCCACTTCAAAGGCGCAGCGGGTACGGGTGGAGGTTTTTTCAAAAATCAGGGCGATGTTTTTCCCGACCAGGGTTTGCTTCTCACGTCCGGCTTTTTTGGCGGCCTTCAGTTCGATGGCGAGGTCGATCAGGTACTGGATCTCCGCCGGGGTATAGTCCAGCAGTTTGAGGAAGTTGCGGTTTTTCAGGTTGATGGTCATGTGGGAAATCCTTTTTAAAATTTTGCTGTCTGGTGCCCTCACCCCGGCCCTCTCCCACGGGGAGAGGGAGAGTCGGGTGAGGGGGAAGTTATTCAGTTACGAATCAACGTGCCTTTCTCGCCCGCGAGGATCTCCGCGCCGTCGGCCAGCGCGCCGATCCCGGCAATCCCGTTGCAGGCCTCAACAAACTCGCGGCAGGCGGCCACTTTCGGTCCCATCGAGCCGGCGTCGAACGCCATGCCCTTGAGCAGTTCCGGCGTCACCTGTGCCAGCGGACGCTGGGTTGGTTTGCCCCAGTCGAGGTACACCGCGTCGGCATCGGTGAGGATCAGCAGGGCATCCGCCTCAATCTGGCGCGCCAGCAGGGCGGCGGAGAGGTCTTTGTCGATCACCGCCTCGATGCCGTGATAGCCGTTGGCGTTTTCCACCACCGGCACGCCGCCACCGCCGTTGCAGATCACCAGGTGGTCGCGCTGGATCAGCGCCGCGATGGCATCGCTCTCAACGATGCGTTTCGGCTGCGGAGAGGGCACCACGCGGCGGAAGTAGCTGCCGTCGGCCTTGAACACCCAGCCTTTCTCTGCCTGCAGCGTTTTTGCCTGGGCTTCGCTGTAGACCGGGCCGATGTACTTGGTCGGGTTGCTGAAGGCCGGGTCGGCGGCGTCCACCTCCACCTGGGTGAGCAGCACGCTCACCTCGCGCTGGGGCAGGCTGTTTTTCAGCGCCTGCTGGAGCATGTAGCCGATCATCCCCTGGCTTTCGGCGCCGAGAACGTCCAGCGGGTAGGGGGCGACTTTGTCGTAGGCGCTGTTCTGCAACGCCAGCAGCCCGACCTGCGGCCCGTTGCCGTGCACCAGCACCACGCGCCACTGCTCCGTCAGCCCGGCGATGGTACGGGCCGCGAGATCGATGTTTTTACGCTGGATCTCGGCTTCTAGCGGTTCGCCGCGTTTGAGCAATGCGTTGCCGCCCAGGGCCACAACCAGAGTGGGTTTTCGTTCCATAGTGGCTCCTTAAATTCCGTCGCGTTCCAGTGGGCAGCTCATGCAGCGCGCGCCGCCGCGACCGCGTCCCAGTTCGTCGCCCGGGATAGGCAGCACGGTGATCCCCGCTTTGTCGTATTTCTCGTTGGTCCAGACGTTGCGCTCATAGCCGATCACCACGCCCGGGCGGATGGTGAGCACGTTGTTGGCGTCGTTCCACTGCTCGCGTTCAGCTTCAAAGGCGTCGCCGCCGGTGGTGATCAGGCGTACCTGATTAATGCCGAGCGCTTTCTCGATGGCGTGCAGCAGGTCGGTTTCCTGGGTGCGCAGCAGGCCGCCGCGTCCGTCCGGGGTGAGCGTCCAGCACTGGGCGTCTTTACGCACCACTTCCGGGTAGACGGAGAAGGTGTCCACGTCGATGTGGGTCATGACGGTGTCGAGGTGCATGCAGGAGCGGTGTTTTGGCAGCTCAACGGCAATCACGCGCTCGGCCTGGCGATGTTTAAACAGGCTGTTAGCGAGGAACTCCACGCCCTGCGGGGTGGTGCGTTCAGACATGCCAATTAATACCGCACCGCGGCCAATCACTAATACGTCGCCGCCTTCCAGGGTGGCGTGGTCATAATTAATATTCTCGTCGCCGAAATACTTAATAAATTCGCCATCGGCGAATGCCGGGTGCCAGCGATATATGGCTCGCAGGTTATTGGTTTCACGCTGGCGGGCCGGTTTGGCCATCGGGTTAATGGAGACGCCGTTATAAATCCAGCACGAGGTATCGCGGGTAAATAAATGGTTTGGCAGCGGCTTCATAATAAAATCATTCGCCGTGTGGGTATCCACCACCATATTTTTAATCGCCGCCGGAATTTCACCGTAGGTTAATCCGCCGCTCAGTCTGCGCGCCAGTTCCCGGTGCGGCATATCTGCCAGCCAGCCGCGCACGTCGCTGGCAAAGGTTGGGCCGAGACGGTAGTCGGAGATTTGCGTCTCCAGCAGCCAGGCTTTCGCCTCTGCAATATCAAGCGTTTGAGTGAGAAGGTCGGTCAACAGCAGGACTTCCACACCCTGCTCGCGCAGCGTGTTTGCGAAAATGTCATGCTCCTCACCCGCCCGCTCAACCGAGAGCACATCATCAAATAACAGCTCCTGACAGTTTGATGGCGTTAAGCGTTTAAGACTTAAATTAGGGCGGTGCAGCATCACGCTACGCAATTGACCAATTTCAGAACCGACATAATGCTTTTCCATAATTATTCCTTTAACTGTTTTTCAGAATAAAAAGGGCATGCGCCATATTCGTGTAATGATATGGCGGCTAAGCTCAATTGATTTCGTGGTCAATAGTAGGCGCTTAAATAAACCGTATTGTGACGTTGCTCACGTGAAATTAGGTATTGAGTGGTTTGTTTTCATTTGCATGATTCGCATCAGATAATGATTAATTTGATATTATTAGCCGGTGAATAGCTAAGCAGGATCTGTTGGCATTATTTGAGGTTGTTATTATTTTGTAGAATTTAATGTTTTGACATATTTGGTTATGATATTGATTTTAAATGATTTTATTTCCTGTGCGGAATGGCTATGCACAATAGCCAATTAACTATTTTTGACTTAAGAAAAATCAATAAATAATTATGGAATTTAATAGCAAATAATCAAAATGATAAAGTGTGAAGCTGGCGCGAGTTTTATGATGAAGGCAGTACAATCAGTGAGTTAGCGACACGGCATCGTCACGACGCGCTGAGGTTATGCATAACAACTGCATAAATGCCTGTGAGGGATTAACAGCAGATTAACACCTTTCCCGATAAACATGCGTTCGCGCAACTCTCCGCGAAAAAGGGCTGGTATGGCAGTTTGAATTCTCGTATAAAAGATGAAAATGAAACAGTGTTTTATTATGAGGGTTTAATTATGATTATCGGCAACATCCACCATCTGCAAGCCTGGCTACCGGAACCCCTGCGTCTGGCCATCGAGCACGTTAAGGCCCACGTCATCGACGCCACCCCGCCGGGCAAGCATGACATCAACGGCAGCAACCTGTTTTATCTGGTCTCCGAAGACATGACCCAGCCGTTTGCCGAGCGCCGCGCGGAGTACCATGCGCGCTATCTGGACATTCAGATTGTGCTCAAAGGGCAGGAAGGGATGACGTTCAGTACCTTGCCACACGGCACGCCGGACACCGACTGGCTGGCGGATAAAGATATCGCGTTCCTGCCGGAAGGCGAGCAGGAGAAAACCGTGGTGCTGAGCGAAGGGGATTTCGTGGTGTTCTGGCCGGGTGAAGTACATAAGCCGCTGTGCGCGGTGGGGGCGCCTGCTAAGGTCAGGAAAGTGGTTGTTAAGATGTTGGTGGAGTAACCCCTTACCCCTCACCCTAACCCTCTCCCCGTGGGAGAGGGCCGGGGTGAGGGCACCAGACCGCACCCACGCATAATGTGATCCAGCTTAAACTTCCCACACTCCCTCCTCATCTCTCATTTACCTGCGCTTTTTCTGCGTCATAGTATGATCGTTAAATTAATGAACGCAGTTCTATAATGTAGAACAAAATGATTCAGCAAGGAGATCTCATGCCGCAGTCCGCGTTGTTCACGGGAATCATTCCCCCTGTCTCCACCATTTTTACCGCCGATGGCCAGCTTGATAAGCAGGGCACCGCCGCGCTGATCGACGATCTGATCGCGGCAGGCGTTGACGGCCTGTTCTTCCTGGGCAGCGGCGGTGAGTTCTCCCAGCTCAGCGCCGAAGAGCGTAAAACCATTGCCCGCTTTGCTATCGATCATGTCGATCGTCGTGTGCCGGTGCTGATCGGCACTGGCGGCACCAACGCCCGGGAAACTATTGAACTGAGCCAGCACGCCCAGCAGGCGGGTGCGGACGGTATCGTGGTGATCAACCCCTACTACTGGAAGGTGTCTGAAGCGAACCTGATCCGCTATTTCGAGCAGGTGGCCGACAGCGTCACGCTGCCGGTGATCCTCTATAACTTCCCGGCGCTGACCGGGCAGGATCTGACGCCGGCGCTGGTGAAAACCTTGGCCGACTCGCGCAGCAACATCGTCGGCATTAAAGACACCATCGACTCCGTGGCCCATCTGCGCAGCATGATCCACACCGTCAAAGCCGCCCATCCGCACTTCACCGTGCTGTGCGGCTACGACGATCATCTGTTTAATACCCTGCTGCTCGGCGGCGATGGGGCGATCTCGGCCAGCGGCAACTTTGCTCCGCAGGTGTCGGTGAATCTTCTGAAAGCCTGGCGGGATAAAGACGTGGCGAAAGCGGCTGAGTATCATCAGACCTTACTGCAAATACCGCAGATGTATCAGCTGGATACGCCGTTTGTGAATGTCATTAAAGAGGCGATTGTGCTCTGCGGCCGCCCGATTTCCACGCACGTGCTGCCGCCCGCCTCTGCGCTGGACGAGCCGCGTAAGGCGCAGCTGAAAACCCTGCTGCAACAGCTCAAGCTCTGCTGAGTCGGACGATAACCATGACCATCGAGAAAATTTTCACCCCGCAGGATGATGCGTTTTATGCCGTCATCACCCATGCGGCGGGGCCGCAGGGCGCGCTGCCGCTGACTCCGCAGATGTTGATGGAATCCCCCAGCGGCAACCTGTTCGGCATGACCCAGAACGCCGGGATGGGGTGGGACGCCAACAAGCTGACCGGCAAAGAGGTGCTGATTATTGGCACTCAGGGCGGCATCCGCGCCGGTGACGGACGGCCGGTTGCGCTGGGCTACCACACCGGGCACTGGGAGATCGGCATGCAGATGCAGGCCGCGGCGAAGGAGATCACCCGCAACGGCGGGATCCCGTTTGCGGCCTTCGTCAGCGATCCGTGCGACGGGCGCTCGCAGGGCACACACGGGATGTTCGACTCCCTGCCGTACCGCAACGATGCGGCGATTGTGTTTCGTCGTCTGATTCGCTCCCTGCCGACGCGCCGGGCGGTCATTGGCGTGGCGACCTGCGATAAAGGGCTGCCTGCCACCATGATTGCGCTGGCCTCGATGCACAATCTGCCGACCATTCTGGTGCCGGGCGGGGCGACGCTGCCGCCGACCGTGGGGGAAGACGCGGGCAAGGCGCAGACCATCGGCGCGCGCTTCGCCAACCATGAACTCTCCCTGCAGGAGGCCGCCGAGCTGGGCTGTCGCGCCTGCGCGTCGCCGGGCGGCGGATGTCAGTTCCTCGGCACGGCGGGCACCTCGCAGGTGGTGGCCGAAGCGCTGGGTCTGGCGCTGCCGCATTCCGCGCTGGCGCCGTCCGGGCAGGCGGTGTGGCTGGAAATTGCCCGCCAGTCGGCGCGGGCGGTGAGCGAGCTGGATAACCGCGGCATCACCACGCGCGATATCCTCACCGATAAAGCCATCGAAAACGCCATGGTGATCCACGCGGCATTCGGCGGCTCCACCAATTTACTGCTGCACATCCCGGCCATCGCCCACGCGGCGGGCTGCACGATCCCGGACGTAGAACACTGGACACGCGTCAACCGCAGGGTGCCGCGCCTGGTCAGCGTGCTGCCCAACGGCCCGGACTATCACCCGACCGTGCGCGCCTTCCTTGCGGGCGGTGTGCCGGAGGTGATGCTCCACCTGCGCGATCTCGGTTTGCTGCATCTGGATGCCATGACCGTCACCGGCCAGACGGTGGGCGAGAACCTCGACTGGTGGCAGGCGTCCGAGCGCCGTAAGCGCTTCCGCCAGTGCCTGCGCGAGCAGGACGGCGTGGATCCGGATGACGTGATCCTGCCGCCCGAGAAGGCAAAAGCGAGAGGGCTGACCTCAACGGTCTGCTTCCCGACGGGCAACATCGCGCCGGAAGGCTCGGTGATCAAGGCCACGGCCATTGACCCGTCGGTGGTGGGTGACGATGGCGTTTACCGTCATACGGGCCGGGCAAGGGTGTTTGTCTCGGAAGCACAGGCGATTAAAGCCATCAAGCAGGAAGAGATTAAACAGGGCGATATCATGGTGGTGATCGGCGGTGGGCCGTCCGGTACCGGCATGGAAGAGACCTACCAGCTCACCTCTGCGCTGAAGCATATCTCATGGGGCAAGACGGTGTCGTTAATCACCGATGCGCGCTTCTCGGGGGTATCGACGGGCGCCTGCTTCGGCCACGTGTCGCCGGAAGCGCTGGCGGGCGGGCCGATTGGCAAGCTGCGCGACAACGACATCATCGAGATTGCCGTGGATCGCCTGACCCTGACGGGCAGCGTCAACTTTATCGGTACCGCAGAAAACCCGCTGACGCCGGAAGAGGGCGCGCGCGAGCTGGCAGTAAGACAGACGCACCCGGACCTGCACCCTCATGACTTTTTGCCGGACGATACCCGCCTGTGGGCGGCATTACAGTCGGTGAGCGGCGGCACCTGGAAAGGCTGTATTTATGACACCGATAAAATTATCGAGGTAATTAACGCCGGTAAAAAAGCACTCGGACTTTAATTATTTTCTGAGCGATACCGTCTACGGGAAATATCCCGTGGACGGTTTTCGCGCATCTTAAATTTATCAATTTAAACAATGCGTTGCGATATATCGGTGGCGTCACAAAAGCAAAATATCGTAATTCGGAAATAAGATATGACCATTGCTGGTTAATTGAACAGCTCATTACACTCCATTAACACGATGTTGTGAAATCAGCATACGAAAATAAAGGTGCGATGATGATGCAATTAACCATGAAAGATAAAATTGGCTACGGGCTAGGTGACACCGCCTGCGGCTTTGTCTGGCAGGCCACCATGTTCCTGCTGGCCTACTTTTATACCGACGTGTTTGGCCTGTCGGCGGGCATTATGGGCACGCTGTTTTTGGTCTCCCGCGTGCTCGACGCCGTGACCGACCCGCTGATGGGGCTGCTGGTGGACCGCACCCGCACGCGCTACGGCCAGTTCCGCCCGTTCCTGCTGTGGGGGGCGATCCCGTTTGGCATCGTCTGCATGCTGACCTTCTACACGCCGGATTTCTCTGCGCAGGGCAAAATCATCTACGCCTGCGTAACCTACATTCTGCTGACCCTGGTCTACACCTTCGTTAACGTGCCGTACTGCGCCATGCCGGGCGTGATTACCGCCGACCCGAAAGAGCGTCACGCCCTGCAGTCGTGGCGTTTCTTCCTGGCGGCGGCGGGCTCGCTTGCCATTAGCGGCATCGCGCTGCCGCTGGTGAGCATCATCGGCAAAGGGGACGAGCAGGTGGGCTATTTCGGCGCCATGTGCGTGCTGGGGCTGACCGGCGTGGTGCTGCTCTACGTCTGCTTCTTCACCACCAAAGAGCGCTACACCTTTGAGGTGCAGCCGGGCTCGTCGGTGGCGAAAGACCTTAAGCTGCTGCTGGGCAACGGCCAGTGGCGGATCATGTGCGCGTTCAAGATGATGGCGACCTGCTCCAACGTGGTACGCGGCGGGGCCACGCTCTACTTCGTCAAATACGTGATGGATCACCCGGAGATGGCGACCCAGTTTTTACTCTACGGCAGCCTCGCCACCATGTTCGGCTCGCTCTGCTCCTCCCGTCTGCTGGGCCGCTTTGACCGGGTAAAAGCCTTCAAGTGGATCATCGTCGCCTACTCGCTGATCAGCCTGCTGATTTTCGTCACCCCGGCGGAGCATATCGCCCTGATTTTCGCCCTCAACATCCTGTTCCTGTTCGTCTTCAACACCACCACGCCGCTGCAGTGGCTGATGGCCTCTGACGTGGTGGATTACGAAGAAAGCCGCAGCGGGCGACGCCTCGACGGGCTGGTGTTCTCCACCTATCTGTTCAGCCTGAAGATTGGCCTGGCGATTGGCGGGGCGGTGGTGGGCTGGATCCTCGCGTATGTCAACTACTCCGCCAGCAGCAGCGTGCAGCCGGTGGAGGTGCTGACCACCATCAAAATTCTGTTCTGCGTGGTGCCGGTGGTGCTCTATGTGGGCATGTTCATCATGCTGTCGTTCTATAAGCTCACCGATGCCCGCGTGGAGGCCATCAGCCAGCAACTGATCAAGCACCGCGCGGCGCAGGGCGAGGCCGTTCCCGACGCTGCGACAGCCGCATCCCATTAACCGGAGGCAATATGGAAATCACCAACCCAATACTCACCGGCTTCAACCCGGATCCGTCTTTATGCCGTCAGGGCGAGGACTACTACATCGCCACCTCGACCTTCGAGTGGTTCCCGGGCGTGCGCATCTACCACTCCCGCGACCTGAAAAACTGGTCGCTGGTCAGCACCCCGCTGGACCGCGTGTCGATGCTGGACATGAAGGGCAACCCGGACTCCGGCGGCATCTGGGCGCCGTGCCTGAGCTATGCCGACGGCAAATTCTGGCTGCTCTACACCGACGTGAAGATTGTCGATTCGCCGTGGAAAAATGGCCGTAACTTCCTCGTCACCGCGCCGTCCATCGAGGGGCCGTGGAGCGAGCCGATCCCGATGGGCAACGGAGGGTTTGACCCGTCCCTGTTCCACGACGACGATGGCCGTAAGTACTACCTCTATCGTCCGTGGGGGCCGCGCCACCACAGCAACCCGCACAACACCATTGTGATGCAGGAGTTTGATCCGCAGACCGGCACCCTCTCGCCCGAGCGCAAAACGCTGTTTACCGGCACGCCGCTCTGCTACACCGAAGGCGCGCACCTGTACCGCCACGCGGGATGGTATTACCTGATGGTCGCCGAAGGCGGCACCAGCTACGAGCACGCGGTTGTGGTGCTGCGTTCAAAAACCATCGACGGGCCGTACGAGCTGCACCCGGAGGTGACGATGATGACCAGCTGGCACCTGCCGGAGAACCCGCTGCAGAAGAGTGGCCACGGCTCGCTGCTGCAAACCCACACCGGGGAGTGGTACATGGCCTACCTCACCAGCCGCCCGCTGCGCCTGCCCGGCGTGCCGCTGCTGGCCACCGGCGGACGCGGCTACTGTCCGCTGGGCCGCGAGACCGGTATCGCCCGCATTGAATGGCGCGACGGCTGGCCGTACGTGGAAGGCGGCAAGCATGCGCAGTTGACCGTGAAAGGCCCGCAGGTGGCGGAACAGCCTGCATCCATTCAGGGCAACTGGCGGGAGGACTTCGACGGCAGCACGCTTGATCCGGAGCTGCAGACCCTGCGCATCCCGTTCGACGACACCCTCGGCTCGCTCACCGCGCGCCCGGGCTATTTACGGCTCTACGGCAACGACTCGCTCAACTCGACCTTTACCCAGTCGACCGTGGCACGCCGCTGGCAGCACTTCGCCTTCCGGGCGGAGACGCGGATGCAGTTCTCGCCGGTTCACTTCCAGCAGAGCGCGGGGCTGACCTGCTACTACAACAGCAAAAACTGGAGCTACTGCTTTGTGGACTTCGAGGAGGGGAAGGGGAGAACGATTAAGGTTATCCAGCTCGACCACAACGTACCGTCGTGGCCGCTGCACGAGCAGCCGATTCCGGTGCCGGAGAGTGCGGAGAGCGTCTGGCTGCGGGTGGACGTGGATACGCTGGTCTACCGCTACAGCTACTCGTTCGACGGCGAGACGTGGCACACCGTGCCGGTAACGTATGAGGCGTGGAAGCTGTCGGATGACTACATCGGCGGGCGCGGCTTCTTCACCGGCGCGTTTGTGGGGCTGCACTGCGAGGACATCAGCGGTGACGGCTGCCACGCGGACTTCGACTACTTCACCTACGAGCCGGCATAACGGCTCAGGCCGGGTAGCCCAGCGCGCGTGAAAGCTGGAGCCCGGCCTGCTGAAGCTGCTCGCGGAAATCAGCCAGCCCGGCATCGTCCACGCGCGAGGTCAGCGTCGACAGGCTCAGGGCGGCAATCACGCGGGATTCATGGTTCCACACCGGCACCGCCACGCAGCGCACGCCCTGCTCGTTCTCTTCGCTATCCAGGGCATAGCCCTGCTCGCGGGTCTGCGCCAGAGCGGCCATTAATGCTTCGCGAGAGGCGAGGGTGGAAGGGGTATAGGTGGTGTACTGATAGCCCTCAAGCAGGGCGTTCAGCTCGGTCTCGCCCAGCCAGGCAATCAACACCTTGCCGATGGCGGTGGCGTGAACCGGCAGGCGGCGGCCAATGCGCGAATAGGCGATGGCGGCCAGCTTGCCTTCAATCTTCTCGATATAAACCCCTTCACGCCCATCCAGGATCCCCAGATGGGTGGTCTGCCCGGTCCGTTGGGACAGCTCCGTCAGCCAGCCTTTCGCCTTCTGCCGAATATCGATGGAGCCCACAACGAAATGACCGCGCTCAACCAGCTTCATGCCGAGGCGATATTTACCGTTCTCCGGGTTCTGATCGATATAGCCATGAAGCTGCAGGGTTTTCAGCAGCGAGTGGAGGGTACTCTTGCTCAGCCCCATCAGTTTGCTGATGTCGGTGATCTTAAGCTCGGTGGCCTGCTCGTTGAACAGGTCGAGGATCTGCAACGCACGTTCAACAGACTGAATAATCGGCATAATGCTGGTATGTCCACGCTGGAATTAAGGCGAAAACGTACCTTTTTCGGGGTGAAAAATCAATGAAATGGAGGTAAAAGCAAAAACGACAACAAGGTTGTCGTTTTTTAGGGTTTTCCCCCTCTCCCTGTGGGAGAGGGCCGGGGTGAGGGCACCAACGTGCAGAGGACCCAATCACTCCCCAAGCGTCGCCACCATCACCGCCTTAATCGTATGCATCCGGTTTTCCGCCTGGTCAAACACAATGCTCGCCGCCGACTCAAACACCTCGTCCGTCACTTCCATCCCGCCGTGCAGATCGAACTCCTTCGCCATCTGCTTGCCGAGCGTGGTCTGGTCGTCATGGAACGCGGGCAGACAGTGCAGGAATTTCACGTTCGGGTTGCCGGTCAACGCCATCATCTGCGCGTTCACCTGATACCCGCGCAGCAGCGCAATCCGCTCCGCCCACTTCTCTTTGGCTTCGCCCATCGACACCCACACGTCGGTATAGATAAAGTCCGCACCCTTCACGCCCGCCGCCACGTCTTCCGTCAGGGTGATCTTCCCGCCGTGCTTCTCCGCCAGCGCGCTGCACTCCGCCACCAGGCTCTCTTCCGGCCAGCAGGCCTTCGGAGCCACCAGACGCAGATCCAGCCCGGTCAGCGCTGCCGCTTCCAGCATTGAGTTGCCCATGTTGTTGCGCGCGTCGCCCGCGTAGACCAGCGTCATCTCGTTAAACGCCTTGCCCGGCAGGTGCTCCTGCATGGTCAGCAGGTCCGCCAGCAGCTGCGTTGGGTGGAACTCGTTGGTCAGCCCGTTCCATACCGGCACGCCCGCGTACTGCGCCAGCGTCTCGACCACTTCCTGGCCGTGGCCGCGATACTGAATGCCGTCGTACATCCGCCCGAGCACGCGCGCGGTGTCCTTAATTGACTCTTTATGCCCAATCTGGCTGCCGCTCGGCCCTAAATAGGTAACGCGCGCGCCCTGGTCAAATGCGGCAACTTCGAAAGAGCATCGTGTACGGGTTGAGTCTTTTTCGAAGATGAGCGCGATGTTTTTGCCAGTAAGCTTTTGTACTTCCTTGCCATTTTTTTTATCGGCTTTGAGCTGTGCGGCAAGAGTCAGCAGAGAAGTGAACTGTGCAGGGGTAAAGTCGAGCAATTTCAGAAAGTGTTTCTTGTACAGATCAGACATTTTATCCTCACATGGCGAACGCCACTTATTGAATTAAAATTCACTTTATATGTGTAATTATTCATTTGCAACCCCGTTTAACAAATCTTTCTTACAAAGGTGGAGGCAAACACGTCCGTGTGTGAAAATAGAAGTATCTGCCGCACTTTAAAGAGGAATGACCCATGGCAAACCCGGAACACCTGGAAGAACAACGCGAAGAGACGCGTCTGATTATTGAAGAGCTGCTGGAAGACGGTAGCGATCCGGACGCGCTGTACACCATCGAGCACCATTTCTCTGCGGATGATTTCGACGCGCTGGAAAAAATGGCGGTGGAAGCTTTTAAACTGGGTTACGAAGTGACCGAGCCGGAAGAGCTGGAAGTGGAAGAGGGCGATACCGTCATCTGCTGCGACATCCTGAGCGAAGGCGCGCTGAAGGCGGAGCTGATTGACGCGCAGGTAGAACAGCTAATGAACCTGGCCGAGAAGTTTGACGTGGAGTACGACGGCTGGGGAACCTACTTCGAAGATCCGAACGGTGAAGACGGCGAAGAGGGCGACGACGAAGATTACGTCGACGAAGACGACGACGGCGTGCGTCACTAAGCGTTTCAGGCGGTGGCGCACGCCACCGCTTTTTCAAGGCAGAACCATGGATTACCCGCAGATACTCGCCCCTGTACTCAACTTCCTCCAGTGCCCGACCCCGCAAGCATGGATTGATAAAGCCCGCGACCCGGCGAACCTGCCGCTGCTGCTCACCGACCACATGGTGTGCGAGCTCAAGGCCGCCCAGACCGCGCTATTACTCGTGCGTAAATACGTCGCCGACGAAAGCGGTGCTGACGCGCTGCTCGACTGGCTCAAACCCTACGAAATGTTCACCTTCCGCGACGGCCCGGAGCCGGACTTCATCGCCCTGCACAGGCAGATAGGCAAAAGCGTGATGCCCAAAACCGACGACCCGTGGGGCCAGGCGCTCATCGACAGCATGGTGCTGCTGATTAAAGAGGAGCTGCACCACTTCTGGCAGGTGCGCGAGGCGATGCTGGCCCGCGACATTCCGTACGTCAAAATCACCGCCAGCCGCTACGCCAAAGGGATGCTGAAGGACGTGCGCACCCACGAGCCGCTGACGCTGATCGACAAGCTCATCTGCGGCGCCTACATCGAAGCCCGCTCCTGCGAACGCTTCGCCGCGCTGGCCCCGTTCCTCGACGACGACCTGCAGAAGTTCTATCTCTCGCTGCTGCGCTCGGAAGCGCGCCATTATCAGGACTACCTGACGCTGGCCCAGCAGGTGAGCGACGACGATATCTCACCGCGCATAAAGCTTTTTGGCGAAATTGAAGCCACACTTATCTCGACACCGGACAACGAGTTTCGCTTCCACAGCGGCGTGCCGGTGTAAACCGGCATAACTCAAGGATAAGGATGTGAGATGAATAAAACGTGGACCCGTATTGTGATTGTCGTCATTGCGGCTGCCGCCGTGGCGTTCTGGGTGTTTTTCGACAGGCAGCGCGCCCCGGAACGGCAGATGGATAACGCCCTCAACGCGATGCCCGCCTGGCAGGTAATTAAGGAGCAGGAGCCCGCGCTGCATCAGCGCATCCTCGACCAGATGGCCGCCCTGCAAAAAGCGGGCGAGCCGGAGCAGCAGATTATCGACACCATCCAGCCGCAGATCCTGCATTTGCAGATGACGCGCCTGCAAAACGCCCCGGACGCCAACGTGGTGAACTACATGACCATCAATATGGAGCAGACCGCCGCCATCCAGAAGGTGAGCGACGACGCCTGCTTCCGCTTCCTCTACCCGATGGTGAAGGGCGGCATCAACCCGATGCGCATGCTGGATAAAGACCTGATGGCCCGGCGCATGCAGGCCGACGCCGACATGATGCGCGCAGCCTACGGCAAAAACCGCCACACCGTAACCCAAGCCGAACGTGAGGCGGCTGTCGAAGATGTGCGGCCGATTATGAAGGAACTTGCCGATAAGTACGGCGAGGACATCCAGCTGCTGCAGATGCCGGAGAAAGCAGTGGGCAAAGAGAAGCTCTCCTGCGATATGGTGCAGGAGATGTGGGCGAAGGTGCTGGCGCTGCCGGAGCAGAAGGCGGCAAGGGTGATTCGGCTGGCGGTGTCTGAGCTGGACTGACGGTAGCGCTGGTTTTTTGGGCACTTAGCGCGGGTTTAGCGCGTCGTCGCTTGCATGGCGGCGCGCGACAGGTATAATCCACAACGTTTCCGCATCCCCTTCAGTGCCGAAGTGGCGAAATCGGTAGACGCAGTTGATTCAAAATCAACCGTAGAAATACGTGCCGGTTCGAGTCCGGCCTTCGGCACCATCGGAACATCAATAGACGTCAACGGACGTCTTTTTTTGTGCCTGAAATCCAGTATCCGCAAGGCTTTCCTCGCTTTTTCACTCAACCTAAGTCAACCTGATTCAATCTACATCAACTTACTGATGCGGGTACAACTGCGGGTATATCCCGGTTCGATAATGTTTGTACCCACACAGAACCCTTGAAAGGATACTCATCATGGCTCTGAGTGATGTGAAGGTTCGTTCGGCTAAGCCTGAAGCAAAAGCCTATAAACTAACTGACGGTGAAGGCATGGTTTTGCTGGTTCACCCTAACGGTTCCAAATACTGGCGGCTTCGTTATCGTTTTGGCGGTAAGGAGAAGATGCTGGCGCTGGGGAAATACCCTGAAGTCTCGCTGGCCGATGCCAGGGGGCGCCGGGATGAAGCCCGTAAGCTAATAGCTAATGGCATCGATCCCAGTGAGAACAAGAAAGCCGTTAAGGTAGAGCAGGAGCAAGAGGCTATAACGTTTGAAGTGGTAGCCAGAGAGTGGCACGCCAGCAATCAGAAGTGGTCTGCATCGCATAGCGCTCGTGTATTGAAAAGCCTCGAAGACAATTTATTTGCTTCAGTTGGGAAGCGAAATATCAAAGATATTGGTACTCGTGACTTACTGGTCCCAATTAAAGCAGTGGAAAAGTCAGGACGCCTTGAAGTGGCTGCGCGTCTTCAACAGCGAACAACGGCAGTAATGCGCTTTGCGGTACAGAACGGCTTAATTGATTACAATCCTGCACAAGAGATCGCTGGTGCGATCGCAACAGCTAAACGAAAGCATCGCGCTGCGCTAGATCTCAATCGCATTCCTGAGTTACTCCATCGCATTGATAACTACACCGGCAGACCATTAACGCGGTTAGCTGTGGATTTGACGTTACTGGTTTTCATCCGTTCGAGCGAGTTACGTTTTGCTCGCTGGACAGAAGTGGATTTTGAAACGGCTATGTGGACGATTCCGGGCGAGCGTGAGCCACTGGAAGGAGTTAAGCATTCTCAACGTGGTTCGAAGATGCGTACTCCACATCTTGTTCCTTTGTCGCGACAAGCTCTCGCTATCTTGCAAAAGATCAAAAGCATGAGTGGAAACCGTGAGCTGATCTTTGTGGGCGATCACGATCCGCGTAAACCTATGAGTGAAAACACGGTGAACAAGGCGCTGAGAGTGATGGGTTATGACACGAAAACGGAAGTCTGTGGGCATGGTTTCAGGACGATGGCGTGTAGTTCTTTGATTGAATCGGGATTGTGGTCGAGGGATGCGGTGGAGCGACAGATGAGCCATCAGGAGCGTAGCTCTGTTAGGGCTGCCTACATCCATAAAGCGGAACATCTGGGGGAGAGGAGGTTGATGTTGCAGTGGTGGGCGGATTATCTGGATGCGAATCGGGAGAAGGGGGTGAGTCCGTTTGATTACTCTAAAGACAAAAAATGATAGCAATAATTTGTTATAAGTTCCTGCAGTCGAAAGTATCACTAATTGGCATATCACCTCACTGAAACCTATGTCGGGTATCTATGCCCGACATGTATCCTGAATTTAAACATGTTAAATATACATGTCTTCCTGTCCAAACTTGTTTTCCCAACTGATGTAATTTCATTTCAGCTTGAATTTTTTTTATTTTTTTCGCATTTTGGGATACGATTCGCATCGTTAAGCACAACGATAAGGACCATTATGATCCGCTGCCATCTTGCTCGACTCATGGGCGAACATAAGATGCGTATAGCTGATGTTGTCAGGGAAACTGGCCTGAGTCGCAATACTATCACTTTGCTTTACAAAGAGACGGCTCAGAAGGTTGACCTGGATACATTAGAAAGGCTTTGCGTGCTTTTTGACTGTGAAATACACGATTTACTGCAAAAGGTTCCAGCTTCGCAGAATCGTACAGAGAAAAATTAATGACACTGATTAACCTAAAAGATCTCGAGGCCCATCTTTGGCATGCAGCCCATATTATCACTGGGCCTATTGATGCGTCAGATTACAAAACGTACATTTTCCCCATCCTGTTCTTCAAGCGCATTTGTGACGTATATGACGAAGAATTTGCCGATGCGATGGAGAGCGTTGGGGATGCAGAGCTTGCCAAGGATAAGATGTTTCACCGAATTCAGATACCTGAAAATTGCCACTGGCGCGATGTTTTTGCTGAGACCAAAGACATCGGTCAGGCCTTAAAAGACTCCTTCCGTGGTATAGAACTGGCAAACTCTAAACTGCATGGCATTTTTGGCGATGCCAGCTGGACCAATAAAGAACGCCTTTCTGATGAGTTACTGGCTACGTTACTTAATCACTTCAACAAGGTAAATCTCGGCGTTGCCAGTGTCCGCGATGATGACATGGGGCGTGCATACGAGTACCTGATCAAACGTTTTGCTGATAAAGCTAACAAGAAAGCTGGTGAGTTCTACACCCCAAGAACTATTGTTCGGTTGATGGTTAATATTCTAGATCCAAAAGCCGGTGAGAGCGTTTACGACCCTGCTTGTGGGACTGGCGGTATGTTGCTCGAGACTATTCACCATGTAAAAGAAAACGGCGGTGATCCGCGCTTGCTAAAAATTAAAGGTCAGGAAAAAAACCTGACCACCGAAGCCATTGCGCGAATGAACCTGTTCCTGCACGGTCAGGAGGATTTCGATATTGTTCGCGGGGATACGCTGCGCGAACCTAAGTTTTTACAAAGCGATCGTTTAGAAACTTTCGACTGCGTTGTTGCCAACCCACCATTTAGCTTAAAGGAATGGGGATACGATCTGTGGTCGAACGATCCCTATGGCCGTAAGCAATATGGTTTGGCACCTAAAACAAATGGCGATTTTGCCTGGGTGCAGCATATGTTTGCTTCACTTAACGACAATGGGCGTATGGCTGTCGTATTACCTCATGGTGTGCTATTTCGTGGCGGAGCTGAGGGAGTAATTCGAACCAAATTGCTGCAAGAAAATCGCATTGTGGCGATTATTGGTGTCGCTTCCAATCTATTCTATGGCACTGGTATTCCTGCGTGTATTTTGGTGCTGCGCAAATCACGCCCGACAACACATAAAGATCATGTATTGATCATCAATGCTGAAGAAATCTATACCAAGGGTCGCGCGCAGAATACGCTGTCCAACAAGCAGGCTGATGACATATACCAAATCTATCATAACCAGGCGCAACAGGGGCCAGATGCAAAAGAAATCGAAGGCGTTGCACGCTGGGTACCTCTGAAGGAGATTGAAGAGAATGACTTCAATCTTAATATTGCTCGTTATGTGCAAAAACCACTCGAAGAAGAAAGCATCACTGTGGAAGAGGCCCTCAAAGATTTTCAACGGAAGCTGGCTGAGCTGGAAAAAGCAGAAGAGGAGCTGGAAGCCTTGCTTATCAAAGAAGGGTTCGAGGTATGAGTACTATGAGTAATAAGAAGCTGGAAGAGTTGCTCTGGGGAGCCGCCGAATTTCTTCGTGGCCAAATTGACGCATCAGACTACAAGCAGTATGTCTTTCCCTTGCTGTTTTATAAACGCTTGTCAGATGTCTATCTGGAAGAATATAACGAAGCGCTGGAACTTCATGAAGGCGATGCTGAATACGCCGCCATGCCGATGTTTCACCGTTTCAACATTCCCTCTGAGGCAGCCTGGGAAAAGGTCCGCAATACCAGTAAAAACATTGGTGAAGCTATCCAGAATGCGCTTCGACTAATTGAAGCCAATAACCCGCGTTTACATGGTGTCTTCGGTGATGCACAGTGGACCAATAAAGAGCGCCTGCCCGATCATCTGCTGGCTGATCTGATTGAACATTTCAGTAAAATTCCGCTGGGCATTAAATCTGTCGCCCAGGATGATCTTGGTGAGGCCTACGAATACCTGATTAAAAAGTTCGCTGATGATTCCGGTCATACGGCAGCAGAGTTCTACACCAACCGAACAGTCGTGCATTTAATGACGCGCATTATGGGCTTAAAACCGGGTGAAACAGCCTATGACCCAACGTGCGGTACTGGCGGGATGTTGCTAAATGCAGTGATGGATCTCCGCTCGAGAGGAGAAGAGTGGCGCTCTGTGCACCTTTATGGACAGGAAGTGAACCTGCTGACTTCCGCTATCGCCCGTATGAATATGTTTCTGCACGATATTGAAGAGTTTGATGTGCTGCGTGGTGATACTTTGGCTGAGCCAAAGTTTATTGAAAACGATCGTCTCAAGCAGTTTGATGTCATTTTTGCCAACCCGCCGTACTCCATCAAAAAATGGAATCGTGACAAGTTTGCCGCAGATCCATATGGTCGTAACATTTATGGTGTACCACCGCAGGGCTGCGCTGATTATGCGTTTTACACACATATTATCAAAAGCCTGAAGCCTGAGACTGGTCGAGCCGCTATGCTTTGGCCACATGGCGTGCTGTTCCGCGATTCTGAGCAGAGCATTCGTAGACAGGTGATTGAATCTGACATTATTGAAGCTGTGATTGGTTTGGGGCCGAATCTATTTTATAACTCGCCGATGGAATCTTGCGTGGTAGTGCTTAATTGTAATAAATCAGCCGATCGAAAAAATAAGATACTATTTATCAATGGTGTTAAACACGTTACCCGCGAACGTGCCCATAGCCGATTATCGGATGATGATTTGGAGGTGTTAGGTGAAGCTTACTCAACACCTGAAAAGCAAAATGACATCACGGCGTTGGTGGATAATGAGGTTATTAAAGCCAATCGCTATAACTTGTCGATACCGTTATATGTTCAAATACAAGATAATGACGAAGCATACGACATACAGCATGCTATTGAAGTATGGAAAGCCAGTCGTTTGCAATTAAATAAACAAACTAATAAATTATTGGCAAGCCTCGTGCAGTTAGGGTATGGAGTGGAAAGAAATGACTAATAGGCAACCTCTAAAATTTGGTGAAATTTGCCAAGAGGTAAAACTTAGTACTAAAGATCCACTTGCTGATGGTTATGAACGATACATCGGCTTAGAACATTTAGACTCAGGCTCGTTGGAGATAAAACGTTGGGGGATGATTAAAGAAGATAATCCGAGTTTTTCTCGAGTTTTCAAAAAAGGGCATATTCTCTTTGGAAAGCGACGTCCATATTTGAAGAAAGCCGCTCTTGCAGAGTTCGATGGTGTTTGCTCTAGCGATATTATAGTTATTAAAACTGAAGAGCTAGATATTCTTAAAGTTATATTATCTATGGCCGATTTTTGGCAGTTTGCTGTAAAAAACTCCTCAGGTTCACTTTCGCCACGTACAAAGTTTAGTTCGCTAAAAAATTATGAAATAAGCACGGATAAAAATCTTTATATTCTTTCAAAAATTGTTAGCCAATCCGAATCAATTAATAAGAAGTATGCTGATTTAGTAAATGGCTTAGAAGTATTGTCATCAGTTTTATGTAGAAAAAGTTTTACGTTGTCGCTTGGCGAACTTAATGGGTTGCGTTCGCCATTTTCCCAAATCGCAAAAGGATGGCAAGTTAAAGAAATTGGTGATGTTTTTAAAGTTTATTCAGGAGGTACTCCAAGCCGTGAAATAACCGAGTATTGGGGAGGGGGGATTCCTTGGGTAAAAACTGGGGAGATTAACTACTCATATATTACTACGGCGGATGAATTCATAACTAAAGAGGGATTAGAGAATAGTTCGGCAAAAATTGCGTATAAAGGTAGTATATTACTGGCTATGTATGGGCAAGGTATAACCCGTGGCAGAGTCGGTTTAGTTGGTGAAGATGTAGCGATTAATCAAGCTTGTTTATGCATTTATAATGAGAGCGAAATACTCTGTAAGTATCTTTATTATTATTTAAAACATAATTACATGGATCTTCGCGAGTTCGGGAATGAAACGACGCAGAAAAATTTAAGTGGAAGTATCGTGAAAAAAATCAAAGTGGTATTTCCACCATTAGAGAAAGTGAGTGATATTGTAAGAACGATGGAAGAATTAGATGCTTTTGAAACCAACTTAATGAATAAAATGAAAATGAAAGAAAATTTGATCGCGAGTATTATTAGCCTCTAAAAGGAATCATTATGTTCAACGAACAAACCGTCACAGAAAATGGAATTATCGATCGTTTAATAGGTTTAAGCGAGGTCAAGTGGACATACTGCCATGGCGAAAACTTGCCCAAACAAGCGCAGGATATATTCGTTGATCAGTGGCTAAAAGACGCCCTTTGTTCGTTAAACCCTGATATCGGCAGACAACCTGACTATGCCGATGAGGTCATTTACAAACTGCGAGGAGTGGTTTTAGAAGCCCGTCATACAGGTTTGGTAAAGGCCAATGAAAACTTCCAGGAATGGTTGATGGCTGACAAAACCTTGCCGTTTGGCGAGAATGGCGACCATATCACCATCAATCTAATTGATTTTGAGCACATAGAGAACAACCACTTTGTGGTGGCACAGCAGGTCCACTATATCGCGGCCACTGAAGTCTATTTTGATATTGTCCTGTATGTGAACGGCATACCGTTGGTAGTGGGCGAAGTTAAAACCGCAACGCGGCCTAGCGTGACCTGGCAAGATGGCGCCGCCGACTTTATGGGTGGCAAAAAGTACTACTGGAAAAACGTTGAATCTTTCTTTGTCCCCAACTTGCTGTGCTTTGCCAGCGAAGGAAAAACCTTTGCCTATGGCGCAATTAATGCCCGAGTTAAAGACTGGGGGCCCTGGCATAATACTGAGCTTCGTGATGAGATTCTGCCGGGATTAGCATCGGTACTCAACAGCTGCGAGAGTTTGTTAAATCCACAGACCTTATTGCAGCTACTGGAATCTTTCGCATTATTTTCAACCGTCAAAACGGGCAAAAATACTCCGCCTAAACGCGTTAAAATCCTGCCGCGTTATCCGCAATTTGAAGCAGCAAAACAAATCGTTGAGCGTGTTCGCAGAGGCTATCCAAAAAAAGGTCTGATTTGGCATTTCCAGGGGTCGGGTAAATCCTTGTTAATGCTTTACGCCGCCAAAATGCTGCGTGCCGATAATGCGTTAAAAAACCCGACGGTACTTATCGTTGTGGACCGGCGAGATCTGGACAGCCAAATTAATGAAACTTTTGGTGGGGCCGACGTTAAGAATCTGATTAAAGTGCAAAGCTGCAAAAAGTTGGGCGAATACATTGAGCAAGACAGCCGTGGCATTTTAATCACCACCATCTTTAAATTCAAAGATATCGAAATTGACGATAGCAACCCTAATGGCTTGAACAACCGTGACAACATCATTGTGTTGGTTGACGAAGCTCACCGGACTCAGGAGGGTGGATTAGGCGAGAAAATGCGCTGGGCGTTGCCCAATGCCCACTTCTATGGCCTGACTGGCACACCGATTTCTGGCATTGATCGTAATACATTCAAGTTGTTCGGTGCCGAAGAAGATCCTGGCCGCTATATGAGCCGCTATAGCTATAAGCAGTCGATCCGTGACGGCGCGACTAACCCGGTGAAGTTCGAACCTCGGTTGGCTGAACTCCGAGTGGATCGTAATGCTATCAACGAAGAATTCGAGCAACTTGCTACTGAAAACAACCTGGATGAAGAAGAAAAGGCAGCATTGTCCAGGCGTGCAGGCAAGCTGGCTATTATGCTGAAATCTCCCAGACGTATGGCTGCGGTGAGTAATGACATTGTTGAGCATTTTACCAGCCATGTTATGCCGAAAAAGATGAAAGGCATGGTGGTAGTGTATGATCGCGAAGCCTGTGTGCAGATGTATTATTTGCTCGGTGAAAAGCTCGGTTTTAATGCAGTTGAAGTGGTTATGAACGTTCACCAGGCTCCGGTTAAAGTTGAAGAGGGTGGCAAAAAAGATAAGCTCAATAAGGACTGGCTCAAATGGCATGACGAATTGGAGCTACCTGTTAAACAAGCCGATTTCGAACGCTGGCAGCACATCGATGCGGAAGAGCAGGTACAGAAGGATCTGATTGAATGCTTTAAAGATCCTGTGCATCCATTACAGCTTATCATCGTTACCGCCAAGCTGCTTACGGGCTTTGATGCGCCAATTTGCTACTGCATGTACCTCGATAAGCCTCTACGCGATCATACTCTTCTTCAGGCCATGTGCCGAACCAACCGGTTGTATGAAACCGATGATGTACGCAAGGACATGGGATTAATTATCGACTACCTCGGCGTTTTCGAAAATCTGCGTACCGCTCTGGCCTACAACCCTGATGAAATTGAAGGCGTTGTAGAGGGAATCGAGGCATTTAAAGAGCTATTGCCGTTACAACTGAATAAATGTCTGGCCTTCTTCCCTGGTGTGGATCGTTCCATAGAAGGTTTTGAAGGTATTATGGCCGCGCAAGAATGTCTGCCAACTAACGAGAAGCGTGATGAATTCGCTGCCAGCTTTGGAGTGTTATCTAAGTTATGGTCAGCTATCAACCCAGATCCTTTTTTGACCCCTTATCGTCAGGACTATAAATGGCTGGCGCAAATTTATGAATCGGTGCGTCCGGTGGGGCAGACAGGTGCGCTTGTTTGGGCTGTGCTTGGTCCTGAAACCATCAAAATGATCCATGAGCATACTGATATCAATCGTATTCGCGATGATATTGACGAGTTGATCATGGACGAGCACGCTATTTTTACCCTGACCGCTAAAGAACAGGAACAACGCGCCAAACGCCTGGAGATTGATCTTATGGGGCGTTTGCGCGGTAGCCATGATCCTAAATTTGTGGCATTGGGTGAGCGTCTGGAAAAACTGCGTCAGGACTATGAAGCTGGTGTTATCAAGGCTATCGACTGGTTGAAAGGTCTATTGGATGCTGCGAAAGATACCGTACAAGCCGAGCGCGAAACGGGCGAGCGCCCAGTAACTGAAGCTGATAATAAACAGGCTTTGACCAAGCTTTTCCTCGAAACACGCCCAGAAACTACTCCAAAGTTAATCGGTGATGTTGTTGAGCAAATCGATAAGATCGTTAAAGCAACCCGCTTCGATGGCTGGCAAAACTCCAACAGTGGCCCGCGTGAAATCCAAAAAGCGTTAATGCTCACTTTGACACAGTTCGGTTTAGGAAAAGATGGCGAGTTATTTCAAAAAGCTTATGGGTATATTGAAGAGCATTACTGATTTTATGGTTGAGAGATAAACCATGTAGCCAGAGAGATCGTTATATGTCTCTCTGGTTTATCTGTTAAATTATTTAATATTCTCTTTATTACAAAACGATTCACTTTATCTAATAGCTAGTGAAGTGATTTGAGTGTTTTGGCAATCTTCCATTTATTTATAACTATTGCCACTTTTAACAGTTTTCCATGAATGATTTCTTGAGGGATTATTCATGGAGTCAATTAATCATTTCGCTTTGCCATTAATAGTTGCTTATATCTGTGATATAGATTGCATTTATATTTTTGTTGTTTATATAAAATTAAAAGGTGATGAAGACAATGATATTTAACTCTGACTGGAATGAATTCTATGGAACTTATGAAGTTTGATGAAGTAATTAATTATTTAATTAAAAAGAAAAGAACATTCTCTTTATTAATGGGGAATGGTTTTAGTATGGCATATGATAGTGAAATATTTTCTTATAATGCACTTAGTAGATTTTTATCGTCAAGGGATGATCCATTAATTAATAAATTATTTGATGTTATAAAGACAAAAAATTTCGAAGTCGTTATGCAACAACTAGATACAACGCTTGCATTGCTCGAAGCCTTTGACTCCAGTAAAGCTCTTCAAGAAAGTATTAGAAATGCGAGCGATAAACTAAAAGCAGGATTGCTTAGCTCAATACATCAACTGCATCCTGAGCATGTTTTCAAAATACCTGAACACAAGGCTGAAGCATGTGCTACTTTTTTAAAGTTGTTTATTAATAGTGGTGGTCATATATTTTCAACTAATTATGATATGCTTCTTTATTGGGTATTAATGCGTCAACATATTGACAATGCAACTGATGGATTTGGAAGAGAACTTGAAAATACTGAAGAGGTGCTTCGTGGTGCAGAGGCTGAGTATGGTGATTTAATTTGGGGGCCTAATAAAGATCATCAGAATATCCATTATTTACACGGTGCGTTACATGTTTTTGATGTAGGGATTAATATTGAAAAAGAACAGTATAGTAATGATGGATTTCTAATAGAAAAAGTAAAGAAACGCCTTGAGGTTGGTGACTATCCAATATTCGTAACTGCTGGTAATGGAGACGAAAAACTTAACCATATCCGACATAACAGATACCTATCACATTGTTTTGAACAGTTGTCAAATTTGAACGGCTCGTTGATAACTTTTGGTTTTAATTTCGGTGAATATGATGAACATATTATTGATGCGATAAATAAAGCAGTCCATGCTCCTTCAAAAAGAGAACCTAAATTGTGGAGTATATACATTGGTGTTTATTCGGAAGCAGATGCTAAACATATTTTAAGCATAAAAGAAAAATTTCATGCTAAAGTTACTCTATTCGATGCCAAAACAGCTTGTGTTTGGGGGGGATAAAAATATTTTTTTTATTGATATAGTATGAAAGGGCTGTCTCAGCCCTTGAAAATATATTCCCTATGCCATTGTAAATAGTTGTATGAAGGTTTCGGCAATGCAATTATCCTTTCTGGTAAATTCAGTTTATCGCATGTTACAAAATCAAGGTGATTGCTTATCAGAACGTCACCTTCATTAGCGAATGAAATCTAGCCAGAGTCAAATAAAGTATCAATATGAGCCGCCAGCATGAGACCGTTATGTGGATCTAATCTTTCTTTCGCAGTTTGGCATGCGGACCAGGGCTTGATATGACTCGCTTTCAGTAATGGCTGAAAGATAATACCTGTTACAGGACAGGCGGGATACAGTCTCAGGCATTCTGCCCGGAAATTACCTTGTCCGATTCTGGCCTGAATCAATGCTGTTCGGGTTGTTTCGTCTATCGAGAGATCCTGAGTGATAATATCAATGTCTGGTTGAACGAGAGCGATACGGTCGTTCGGGCTTTCATTTACCTCAAATGGCTCAGGTGTTTCAAATCCCAGCTCTTGGAACAACGCAGAGTGAAATTCAACGGGTAAATATTGTTCAACCACCTGTTTTGCCAACGAGTCAATTAAGCGTTTCTTAACCTGTAATAGAGAAAAGGAAGCAACATCAAAGCCACCGTGCACGTTATTATCTAAGACCGTCTGCAGCCTCGGTTCATCAGGGCTTTTAAGTAGAGCAGGGTCTGTTCCTTCCAGTGCCCAGAAGCCATCATGCTTTAATCGCCAGAATGGCATAAGAACTTCATAGTTGCTGCGTTTTGGCCCGTAGCGTTTTAGCAAATCTCGTAGTTGATCTTGTATTTCAACCTGAAACTGGAAAAGCCGCTCATGGCCTTTCTTGTACTGGGAAAGAACGTACAGAACAAGTAAGGGTTTATTCAACGCTGGTGCTTTGTTGTACCAGGCTGTTTTCATCCCGGCAATTTTTTGACTAAGGGATTTTGCGATGGTCATAGTTCGGTTACAGGAGCCAGTAGTTTTGCGATGATGCTCGCAAAATCCAGCCCGATCAATCCAATTACACTATTTCTTTGCCAGTCCCTTTATTGGGGTTCGGTCAACAAGTGTCATGTTGTAATGGAGTGCTTTCGTCGCGAATGAATCTTGAGGAGATGAAAGCAGTCTATTGACGCCGATTGTCATTTTTTTTAGTGTGTTCGCAAGGTTCGCGCAGACCGGTCAGCCTGTAGACAAATTAGCCATCGCGCATATCAGATATTCATTTTTATCAGAGCATTCTTTTCCAGCTCTGTGTTTACAGGCCGCAGGGTATTACATAAAGGAAATGATATGCTTTCAGAATTAGCATTCAATGATGATGTCATTGATCTCCCGCCTCCAGAGAAAGAACAGCTTCGCAGACATGCTCGTTTTCTCAGAAATCACTGTAACGTTCCTCTTGGTCATGCACAGGAAATGGTCGCTTGGTTTTACCATGTCAAAAGTTGGAGTGATCTGACCACCCGGCATAGCCAAACGACAGATAGTACTACCGAGATTAAGTTAGCAGAAGTGCGAGAATCTCTGCAATCACATAGAAACAACATATCTGGGGCGGAGTTAGCCGAGCTTTTAGCTCTTAATGCGATGCCGGGTACATTAACTGAAGCTGTGGTGAGTCATCGCATAGCTCAGCTTAATCAGCATGATCTCATCCTGCTTTACCGTTATATTTATGACGAAGAGTATTGGGGAACAGCCGTACCTGTATCCTGGTCTAAAGGTCTACGAAGAGCTGACCGCTGCCTAATTTTATTGGCTAAGACAATAGGAAAAGAAGGCAAGGCCTCAATAATTAATCCACATCTATATTTCCCGTGGTTTGGCCTGCGAATGTATGGTTACTTAGAGGTTAACGGGTCCGAGCTAAATTATGATTGTACGGAATTGGATAGCTACTTTTTCCCCACTATTGATCGGATTGATGCGTTATTTCGTAGAGAGTGGTTTGTACCTTATTTTATCGGATTTGCTAGCTATCTCTTACAAACGTTAGAGCTATCCGGTTATTCAGGTCGTTTGTCATTCGGTAGAGTTCATAATGAAGGTTTGATTGAAAAAGCCGTCAGCGGAGTAACTAATAATTCTTTCCAGTACAAAAGATACAGTCTTAATGGCAATCAATTAACTGACGGACCGATTCAAAAATTAGTTGAAGAATTGCTTTCAATGGGAGGGAGTATCAACCCAGCCCGTCAACGGATTGAATTTAGTTTTGGTAAGGAGGTTTAACGGTATGGATTTAAATGTCCTGACAGAACTAAAAAATGCCTCTCCTTCCACTTATGGAGTGCTTATCATTGCATTTGTACTGTGCACTCTAGCCCGTCAGGGGTGTTTGTCCCGTCTGTCATCCCGTCAATCCTTTTGTTTATTAATGACAGCAATTAGCCTCATAGGCTTAAAATCATTTCTGCTATGAATAATTAATAGGCTTTGTTGATGATACACAGTATATCCTTTGATTAAGCCAGAAAGGCGTCTTAGGCGCCTTTCTAAAAGAATTGATGATTAATAGTTAATTGCTAATCCTGCATTTTATATGCAAAAGAAATTCGCCAACCAACTACCGGATGATTTCTGAAGCCCCCTCGCAAATTTCAAATTTACCCCACCCAAAACCGCTGTATTTATATTCAGCCCTGTATAATGGTCACCAGAAATTACGCCGAACGGCAAAGGAAGTATCGAGGAATATTTAAAGAGGAATTCGCGATATGAAGGTGCTGCAACACCCCCATACCGCTAACCACAACCAACTATAAGGGAGTTGAAAATGGCTGCGACGAATTTTAAGCCAGAGTTTACTATTTGCAAAACAGAATCAGACGCTTTCACCGGCATGATTGAAAACCGCGAGCTGGTACGCAAAAACAGCGCCCGCCGTCTTCACGGCAACCAGCCCAACGCGGCACCCATTCATCCCCGCGCGGAAACGCCGCAGGACAGTGCCGCCTGCTGCGAGCTGTATGCTCGCATAGACATGAAATATCTTCTACTGGGCGGAGACTGGTTAACCCGTGCAGGCTTTATCAACGATATGCCGGTGAAAATCCGCGCCATGAAAGACTGCATTGTGATTACGCCACAGCATACAAGAGAATTATGGGGATGCCTGGAAGGGATGAGTGTGGTGACCATAAATAAACAGAAAGTCGCACAGTGGTTAAAAACGTTTCCGGGCGCGTTGAATGACACCGGCGATATTCCGGTGATTAAGCGCAACGTCTGATAAATATCCCGGCCCTGCGCCGGGATTATTATTTATATCGCTCTCAAAACACCGGCACCCCCAGCCCCACCTTCACCTCCCTCAACGTTGTCTGCGTCACCCCTTGCGCCCGTTCGGTCCCGCGCTTCAGCATCGCCATCAGCTCCCCCTTGTCACGAATATACATCGCCCGGCGCTCCCGCATCGGCGCAATCAGCTCCTGCAAACACCCCTCCAGCTCGTTCTTGCACACCCGGTCGCCCAGCCCGCCCGCCTGATAGTGCTCCTTCATTGCCGCCACTTTGTCCTTGTCCGGATGAAACGCGTCGAGGTACGTAAACACCACGTTCCCCTCAATCTGCCCCGGGTCGCTCACCTTCAGGTGGTTCGGGTCGGTGTACATGGCGCTGACCGCACGATGAATGGTCTCTTCGCTGGCAGATAGGTGCAGCGTGTTGCCCAGCGACTTCGACATCTTGGCGCTGCCGTCGATGCCGGGCAGGCGGCTGGTGTCGCTCAGCATCGCCTTACAGTGGCGCAGCACCGGGGCGGGCAGCAGGCTGTTCATCTTGTGCACAATCTCGTTGGTCTGCTCAATCATCGGCAGCTGGTCGTCGCCGACGGGCACGCACTCGGCCTTGAACGCGGTGATATCCGCCGCCTGACTGATGGGATAGGCCATAAACCCGACCGGCAGCGAGCGGGCGAAGCCCTTCTGCGCAATCTCGTTTTTCACCGTCGGGTTACGCTCCACGCGGGCGACGGTGACGATGTTCATATACAGCATCGTCAGCTCAGCGAGGGCGGGCAGGGCGGACTGCAGGCAGATGGTAGTCAGGTTCGGGTCGATGCCGGCGGCGAGGTAGTCGGCCAGCACTTCGGGGATGTTGTCGCGGATCTTCTGCGGGTTGCTGCCGTTGTCGGTCAGCCCCTGCAGGTCGGCAATCAGCACAAACTGGTTGTGCGTCTGCTGCAGCGCCACGCGCTGGCGCAGCGATCCGACGAAGTGGCCAAGGTGCAGCGGGCCGGTTGGGCGGTCGCCGGTGAGGATGGTTTGCGGGTTCATAAAGACTCCTTAATGTGCAATTGCCGAAAGGGGTCTGAGATGTGAGAAAGCCGCCTTTCGGCGGCTATCTGAAAATGGGGAAAACTACTCCGTGCCGCCTTTAAGAAGGCAGCCACCAGCGGTTTACGGTGAGCACGGCGTGGTTTATGTTCATCTCTTTACCGTACCACGTCCGGCGCGAAAAACAAAAGGGCACGTCATGCTGCAATCACTCAACCATCTGACCCTCGCGGTCAGCGACCTGCAAAAAAGCGTCACCTTCTGGCACGAGCTGCTGGGGCTAGCGCTGCATGCCCGCTGGAATACCGGGGCCTATCTCACCTGCGGCGATCTGTGGGTCTGCCTGTCGTACGACGAGGCGCGCCAGTATGTGCCGCCGCAGGAGAGCGACTACACCCATTACGCGTTTACCGTGGCGGAAGCGGATTTTGAACCGTTCTCGCACAGGCTGGAGCACGCGGGCGTCACCGTCTGGAAGCAGAACAAAAGCGAGGGGGCGTCGTTCTATTTTCTCGATCCGGACGGGCACAAGCTGGAGCTGCACGTGGGCAGCCTCGCCGCGCGGCTGGCGGCGTGTCGCGAGAAGCCCTATGCGGGCATGGTGTTTACCTCAGACGGGGCTTGAGGCGCGTGCCTTCAGCCTGCCCGCCAGCGTCACGTGCGTGGCGGCATCTTCCTGATTACACAGGTACTCCACCGCCAGCCGTCCCAGCTCGCTGTAGGGCAGCTGGATACTGGTCAGCGGCGGGGTGAGCTGCTCGGAGATCTTCTGGTCGTCGTAGCCCGCCAGCAGCATGTCCTGTGGGATGCGCACGCCGTTCACCGCCAGCGCCTGATAGCAGCCAATCGCCAGCCAGTCGCTGGCGCAGAAGATGGCGTCCGGGCGCTCGGCCAGTTCCAGCAAGGAGGTGGTGGCGGTAAAGGACTCGCTGAACTGCCAGTTGGTCTGGCGCACCAGGCCGTCGTCGCACGCGAGTCCGGCCTGCTGCAGCGCCGCCTGGTAGCCTGCCAGACGCTGGCGGGAGGCCTCCATCCAGCTCTCGCCGGTGATGTGGGCGATGCGCGTGGCCCCGCAGGCGATGAGATGTTTCGTCACCTGGAAGGCGTTGGCGTAGTCGTCCGGGATAAACGACGGCAGCAGCGGCGAGCCGGGGTCGCGCTGGTTGAGCAGCACCAGCGGGATGCGGGTGCAGTCCTGGAATGCCGTCATGTCCACCAGCGTGGTGACCGGGGAGGCGAGAATAATCCCGATGCAGTTGCGCTTCTCCAGCTGGCGGATGATGTTCAGCGCCAGCTCGATGTCGTCGCCGTAGTCGTAGACGGTGAGCAGGGTCTCGTTGCGCCACGCCGCTTCCCGCGCCTGGCTGATGGCGTCGATAAACGGGTCGAAGCTCTGCATGGAGCTCACCAGCAGGGCGATCTCTTCCTGGTTGCGCGGGGCGTGAACGGCGGGGAGGCGGTCGTAGCCGAGCTCAGTGGCCACGTTAATCACCCGCTGGCGGGTGTCGTCGCTGAGCTTGATGTTGCGGGACTGGTTAAGCACCAGCGATACCGTCGCCTGCGACACCCCTGCCGCCCGCGCAATATCGTTCATCGTCACTTTCGTTTTTCGCTTCATCCGTCCTCTCCCTTTCGCGATTTCGCATCATACCCTAACCGCACGCTTTAGCGCCGTCGATCACGTTTCTCATTCATCGAAGCGTGAACTTTGTGAGGGCCGTCGCTTTTCTAAACGCCGTGATTTGCGCATTTATCCCGCGGCTAATATTTATTAGCTAAATATTATCAGTAAGAGGATGCGTAATGAAAGAGCAGTGGAGCAGGGAGCAGGCACAGGCGTGGTATCAGCAAAAAGGCTGGCTGTGCGGGTTTAATTACCTGCCGTCGACGGCGGTGAACTGGACCGATATCTGGCAGGAAGAGACCTTCGATGCCGCCACCATCGATCGCGAGCTGGGCTGGGCGGCGGAGGCGGGTTATAACACCCTGCGCATCAACCTGCCGTTTATCGTCTGGGAGCACGACCGCGACGGGCTGATGGCGCGCATCGACCGCTTTTTGACGATTGCCGACGGTCGCGGCTTCAGCACCATGCTGACCCTGATGGACGACTGCGGCTTCTCCGGCGACGAGCCGTACCTCGGCCCGCAAAAGCCGCCGGTACCGGGCAAGCACAACAGCCAGGCGGCGGCGAGCCCGGGGCGCGACAAGGTGTGCGATCCTGACTGCTGGCCGCAGATTGAGCGCTATATCCGCGACGTTGTCCGCCAGTTCCGCGACGATAAGCGCGTGCTGCTGTGGGATCTCTATAACGAGCCGGGCAACCGCGGCATTTTCGCGACCGGCACGCAGGAGGTGCAGTACGACGCGAAGCTGGAGACCTGCGCGCACGAGTTGATGAAGCTGGCGTTCCAGTGGGTGCGTGAAGAAGACCCAACCCAGCCGCTCACCGTCTGCGCGTGGCGTCTGCCGCCGGAAGAGGAGGGCGAGACGTTCTTCCAGCATCCGCTGGACCAGACCGCACTGGCACTCTCGGACGTGGTGAGCTTCCACGCCTACACCCACACTGGCCGCATGACGGCGATTATTCAGCAACTGCAAAAGCTTGGTCGACCGCTGTTCTGCACCGAATGGCTGGCGCGCCACGTTGGCAGCACCATTGAGGAGCAGCTTCCGCTGATGTACGCGGCGAAAGTCGCGCCGTATCAGTGGGGGCTGGTGCGCGGCAAAACCCAGACGTGGCTGCCGTGGCCGGTGGTGATGAAGGAGTCCACGGACTACTGCCGCCTCTGGTTCCACGACGTGTTTGAGGAGAACGGCATTCCGTTCTCACGCCGTGAAATCGCATTAATGCAGCAGTTGCGCAAGATCGCCCCGAAAGTCCAGGGCTAATAATATTGACCCGGCGGCCGACCGCCGGGCAACCAGGCAGGCATATAACAATGGCAATGACAATGAAAATACCGTCTCGCGAGTTGTGGTCTTATTTTGGCTATGGTTTAGGTCAGTGTTTTAGCTTTGGTTTAGTAGGTTCGTTTATTAACTATTTTTACACCGACGTGCTGGGGATCTCGGCGCTGGCGGCCAGTACCATCTTCCTGATTGCCCGCGCGTGGGACGCGGTTCACGATCCGCTGTTTGCCAGCATTATGGACACCATTAACAGCCGGTTCGGCAAGTTTCGCCACTTTTTGCTGATTGCGCCGCTGCTGATCACCGGCGTCACGCTGCTGTCGTTCTATAAAATCGAAGCAGACATGACCACCAAAATCCTCTACGCCGGGGTGACGTATATCCTGTGGGGGACGCTGTATGCCATCTCCGATATCCCGTTCTGGTCGATGTCGTCGGTGATGACCAACGACTCCGCCCAGCGCACCCGCGCGGTGACGGCGGCGATGCTTGGGGTGAACGCGGGCATTGCCTGCGCCAACATCTTCTTCCCGAAGCTGGCGGCGTTTTTCGCCCAGTACAGCAACGATAAAGGCTACTTTATGGCGGCGCTGGTGATGATGCTGGTGGGCCTGCCGCTGATGCTCAACGGCTTTATGCAGATCAAAGAGCGCGTGCCGCCGAGCCCGGAAAAGGTGACCATCCGCGACACCTTCCACAACCTGCGCCAGAACAAGCCGCTGTTTATTGTCCTGCTGTCGTTCTTTTTCTGCGTGTTCCACAACGTGGCGGGCGGGCTGTATATCTACTTCTTTATCAATAATCTGGGCGACGGCAGCCTGCAGATGGCGATTGGCGTGATGGGGATTGTGGCGGCGGTGCTGTGCCTGGTCGCCCCGATGCTGACGCGCCGGATGCAGAAGCGGAAGCTGTTTATGATCCTCTGCGGGCTGGACGTGGCGGTGCGCGTGGTGATGTGGTTCATCGGCTATCAGCAAGTGACGATGCTGTTCATTCTGCTCGGCCTGAGCACGCTGTTCGTGATGATGACCAACATCCTCACCTCGTCGATGATTGCCGACACCATTGAGTACGCGGAGTACCACACTCACAAGCGCTGCGCGGCGATCACCTTCTCCGGGCAGACCTTTACCGGCAAGATGTCGGTGGCGGTGGGCGGTGGGTTAATCGGCGTGTTTCTGACGATGATCGGTTACGTGCCGCAGGCGCAACTTCAGAGCGAAGGCGTGCTGTCGGGGCTGTTCTTCGGGATTTGTTTGTTACCGGCGATTGGCTCGTTGATCCGCATGGGCTTTATGTCGCGCTTTACCTTTACCGAGGAGAAGCATGCGGAGATTTGTCGGCTGCTGGCGGAGCGGAACGCGTCTGCGAAAGCGCCGGGTGGCGGCTGCGCCTTACCCGGCCTACAGAAAATTACAGCGACTTCACAAACGCCAGCAGATCTTCGTTGAGCTGGTCCTGGTGGGTCAGCGCGAAGCCGTGCGGCGCGTTGTCGTAAACCTTCAGCGTGGCGTTTTTGATCATCTCTGCCGCCAGCTTGCCGGTGCTTTCAAACGGCACGATCTGGTCGTTGCTGCCGTGGAGCACCAGCGTCGGCACGTCGAATTTGGCCATAACGCGGTGAGCCCGGGCAGAAGCATGATCCTCCGCTTACGGTGAATTGATTAAGTAGCGCCCGCGCTGCGGGCGTTTCTTAAAAAGCTACTTGATATCATGAAGCAACTTTAATAAAAGGCTATCACCGGTAGATTTAATTTTCTGAAAATAAACAGGTTCAGCTATAGGCGAATCCCATTGGTGTATCTCATCCTTCTTAAACGGGATACATTTCATAGCGGTGTTTTTTAACCGTTTTATGCGAAGGTCATATTCGTCAAAGTTGTCTGGCGTAGTTTTCAGGCTCAGCGATCTGGCATGATTGATTTGCGTAGGGCAAATAAGCTGAATGTTTCCAAGCGAGAAAATGTTTACGCCGGTGATAAAGAATCTCGAAGGGATATCTTTATAGTAACGTGTGTTCCATGTTAAACCATCAAACATCGCTGGCGGGTGAGTTTGAGTATCTATGTAATATTGATGTGTGCGCCAGTCGCTAATGCCGGAAAGGTTCATGGTCATGTTAATGATCATATTGGGGGTGGGGCGGAAAATCATTGTCAGGACAAGCATGCTGACAGGAATAATGATTAATGTATAAATGATTATTTGCAATAAATTTTTATTTTTCTTTTCGTTTATCAGGATCATTCCTGGGAAGATACCCACAATAATCATCGCGACCGAGAGTGCAAGGAAAATGATAACCTGTAAGAAAGTATTACTTTCTTCGTTAAAATCTAGCTGACCCGCGATAAAAATGAGTGGGAAGATTTGTGTAAAAGCAGGGGCAATCAATAACAGAGGCAGCCAGTTCCTGACGGCGTTTTTCTGCAAATATTTTACATCACGCGTATCATCAACATCCTTATATGACTGAACGTTGAACATAAGCTTGTAGCATAAGCCATACGATGCGGCCAGTATTATTGCTATCGCTAAGGCAAGAACGATAAAACCATTTACATGCAGAAAAAATTGTAAGCAGAACGCTCCGATAAGCACAACGCACATCACAACGCTATTACCAAAACAGACTGAGGTAAAGCTATGTGTCAAACCTTCGTATTTAACAAACTCTTTCTCATGTGCAGTGTAAATTAAGTAAGCAAGGAAAGATGAGATAAAAATGACAAGGCTGAAGCCAAGTAGCGAGACAAGGGTAAACCCAAATATTATTCCTACTGCGCTACTCACGCTCAACGCATCATATAAAATATCAAGCCGGTCAATATTCGCAAGATAGAACCATATAACGCTAAATGTACAGGCTGTGACAAATGAAGAGGATGTTAAAATAGCGATGATAAACTTTCGAGTTAGCCGCTTATGAAACTGGATATTCATCTTATGTAGTCTCCCTTCGAAATGAAGGAATACTAGTCACAAGGGAGAGGGAGTTCTACGCTCAAATTTGGTATGTCCGGAAGTGCATCTTCAGGCTGACGCCTTCTGGCGTCAGCCCCGGGAACTTACAGCGACTTCACAAACGCCAGCAGATCTTCGTTGAGCTGGTCCTGGTGGGTCAGCGCGAAGCCGTGCGGCGCGTTGTCGTACACCTTCAGCGTGGCGTTTTTGATCATCTCTGCCGCCAGCTTGCCGGTGCTTTCAAACGGCACGATCTGGTCGTTGCTGCCGTGGATCACCAGCGTCGGCACGTCGATTTTCGCCATATCCGGGCGGAAGTCGGTTTCGCCGAACGCGGTCACGCAGTCGATGGTGCCCTTCAGTGACGCCAGCAGGGCGATGTTCAGCGTCTGGGTCAGGGCACCGGCAGAGACGGTCTGCCCGGCATTGATGCCGTAGAACGGCGTGGCGAAGTCGCTGATGAACTGTGCGCGATCTTTACGCAGTCCGTCGCGAATACCGTCGAACACGCTCTGATCCACACCCTGCGGGAAGGTGTCCGATTTACCGAAGATCGGCGTGACCGCGCCCAGCAGCGCCAGACCGGCCACGCGTGCGCTGCCGTAGTTATTGATGTAGCGGGTCACATCGCCACCGCCCATGGAGAAGCCCACCAGCGTCACGTCCTGCAGGTCCAGGGTGGTAATCAGGTCGTTGATATCGGACGCAAAGGTGTCGTAGTCGTAGCCGTTCCACGGCTGATCCGAGCGGCCAAAGCCGCGACGGTCAAAGGCGATGGCGCGGAAGCCGCGTTCGGCCAGATAGTTCAGCTGGCTGTCCCACATGTCGCCGTCCAGCGGCCAGCCGTGGCTGAAGAGAACCGGTTTACCCGCGCCGCAGTCTTTGTAGTAAATCTGCGTGCCGTCTTTTGCCTTAAACGTTGCCATAGTGTGTTCCTGTACAGGTGATGGTTATGGTTATACCGGCGCGACCAGGTAGCGAATAGCCGGTGATGTTGTGCCCTGATGAAAAGCCAGAACGCGGCTCTGCAGCAGGAGGTCATTCATGGTGTGGCGCTCCTGCTGGCGCAGATGCTCAATCCAGGAGCCCATCAGGAAGGTCTCGATAAACAGTCCGGGGCGTTCGATATCCTCATACACCGCCCAGCTCATCGCTCCGGCGCGGCGGCGCACCCGGCGCAGCTCGTGCACTGCCTGCAAAAACGCTTTCGCGTTGTGCGGGTCGATGATGTACTCGTGCGACACCAGCACCGGGCCGCGCTCGTTCGGCAGGTCGATCTCGATGCCGTCCAGCGGCTGGCCGCTGAGGTCGAGATTTAAATCAGGATCTTTCTCCAGCTTCCAGCGGAACACCGTCGCGCTCGCCAGCACCATTCCCAGCGTGGCGACCACCAGCGAAGCCGGGGTGCCAAACTGCGAAGCGATCTGTCCCCAGAGGGCGCTGCCGGCGGTCATCGAGCCGAAGAACACCGTCAGATAAACCGCCAGCGCGCGGGCTTTCACCCAGCGTGCCGCACTGCGCTGCGCGCCGAGGTTGAGGGTGGAAAGCACCGCAATCCACGCGAAGCCGGTGAAAAACTCAAACAGGTTCAGCAGCCAGAAGTGGCGCACGAACGCCAGCGCCAGCATGGTAAGAGCAAACGTCAGGCTGGCGGCCACCATCAGACGGTCGGCGTTCAGCCGCTGGCGCAGCCGCGGCAGCAAAATAGCCCCGGCAATTGCCCCCAGGCCAATGCACGCCAGCATCACGCCGTAGCCCGCCGGGCCTAAACCCAACTCGCGGCGCGCCACCAGCGGCAGCAGGGCCCAGCCCGCGCTGCCGAAAACGAAGAAGGCCACCGTGCGCACCAGCACGTTGCGCAGCACCGGCGCGGCGTGCACGTAACGGATGCCAGAGCGCACCGCCGAGAAGAAGTGCTCCGGCGGCAGACGCTGCACTGTCGGTGCGGGACGCCAGCGCCACAGCACCCATGCCACGCCGACCACGGAGAGCGCGTTCAGGACAAACACCATCCACGGCCCGGCCAGTGACAGCAGAAAACCGCCCAGCGCAGGGCCAATCGCCCGGCTGATGTTCACCCCGAGCGAGTTGAGCGCCACGGCGGCACCCAGCTCCGGCTTGCTCACCAGGTCGGGCACCACCGCCTGGAACGGCGGCGAGCTCATCGCCGCCCCCACGCTCAGCAGAAACGTCGTCACCAGCAGAACCGCAGGCGTGACGTGGCCGGTGAAGGAGAGCACCGCCAGCCCGGCGGCGGCGATGAACACCCACAGCTGGGAGAAAAGCAGGTATTTACGTCGGTCGACGATGTCCGCCATCACCCCTGAGGGCAGGGCGAAGAGGAACATTGGCAGGCTACTGGCCGCCTGTACCAGCGCGATATCCAGCGGATCGGCGCTCAGGCTCAGCATGCTCCAGTTAATACCGACGTCGCTCATCCATGAGCCGACGTTAGAGACCACCGTGGCGATCCACAGCATGCGGAATACCGGCTGGCTAAGCGGCTGCCAGGGCGAAACCGTCGGTGCGGGCGTCGTTTCGACGTGGGCGTCACGAACGTCGTTAACCTGGGTCATGCAAATTTCTCCGTTACCTTACGCTGCAGCCGCCACTGGCCCGGCCCGGTCAGGGCAAGGGTGGTGAAGATAATCAGCAGCAGCCAGCCAAACTGCCCTTCGGCAATCGACCAGTTGGGGTGAACCGCCAGCATCGCCACCAGCAGCACGGCAATAATCGGCAGGCACGCCAGGCGGGTGTAGACACCCGCAATGATAAATAGCGGACAGATCACCTCGGCGACAATCGCCGGGATCAGGCTCGCCCAGGGCCCGAAGCCGAACGGATCTTCAATGCGTGTCAGCTCTTCGCTGAAGTGCAGCACCTTCGGCAGGCCGTGTACGTACAGCAACAGCAGGCTGCCGGTGAGACGCAGGAAAAACAGCCCCAGGTCGACCCGGGGCGGAGCAAAGGTGTTTTTCATCAGAATGCAAAGCAGCTGCAGCCCAGCGCCCCCCAGAATGCGTTATCGTCCGACACCGGTATCTCTGACGTGCGCGCAAAATCATGCTGGTGGCTGTGCACCCCGCACGGGCCGCTGCAGTGGTGGACGGCATTCATACCCACGCGTGTGGCCTGCGGCGGCGCGCTGCGGTAGTGGCCCGGCACCTTCACCACCGGGGACCACTCGGGAAGAACCGGAATGGCAGGCGGGGCCAGCGGGCCAAAGCTGCCTGCGGCGTAGACGATATCGCCGTTGACCACCGTCAGGACGGATTCGATGCCCTTGATCTCCTCTTCCGGCACGCGGAAGTAGTCTTTGCTCAGCACCGCCAGGTCGGCGAGCTGGCCGACCTTAATCTGCCCCTTCTGGTTTTGTTCGCTGGAGAACCATGCGCTGCCTTGGGTCCAGAGCATCAGGGCGGTGTCGCGGTCCAGACGGGCGCTGTGATCGTACATCTGCATCCCGCCGACGGTGCGGCCAGAGACCAGCCAGTAGAGGGCGGTCCACGGGTTATAGCTCGCCACGCGGGTGGCATCGGTGCCTGAGCCCACCGGTACGCCGGTCTCCAGCATTTTTGCCACCGGTGGCGTATGGCGGGTGGCTTCAATGCCGTAGCGCTCGGCAAAGTATTCGCCCTGGAAGGCCATGCGGTGCTGCACGGCAATGCCGCCGCCGAGCGCTTTGATGCGGTCGATGTTGGCCTGGGTGACAGTCTCCGCATGGTCGAAGAACCAGTGCAGGCCGTTAAACGGAATATCGCGGTTAACTTTTTCGAACACATCCAGCATGCGGCTGATGGACTCGTTGTAGGTGGCGTGCAGGCGGAACGGCCAGCGGTGCTCAACCAGATGGCGCACCACGCGCTCCAGCTCATCCTCCATGCCCGGCGCGAGGTCAGGGCGTGGTTCGAGGAAATCTTCAAAATCGGCGGCGGAGAAGACCAGCATCTCGCCCGCGCCGTTATGGCGGAAGAAGTCGCTGCCCTGGCCCGGCGTGAGCATGTCGGTCCATTTCTCAAAGTCTTCCAGCTCGTGGCCCGGACGCTGGGTAAAGAGGTTGTAGGCGATGCGGACGGTCATCTGCTTCTTCTCGTGCAGCTCGGCAATCACCTCGTAATCTTCCGGGTAGTTCTGGAAGCCGCCGCCCGCGTCGATGGCGCTGGTCAGACCCAGACGGTTCAGCTCGCGCATAAACTGGCGGGTGGAGTTAACCTGCTGCTCCAGCGGCAGCTTCGGCCCTTTGGCCAGCGTGGCGTAGAGGATCATGGCGTTCGGACGGGCGATCAGCATCCCGGTCGGGTTGCCGTTGGCGTCGCGCTGGATCTCGCCGCCCGGCGGGTTTGGCGTGTCTTTGGTGTAGCCAACCACCTTCAGCGCGGCGCGGTTGAGCAGGGCGCGGTCGTAGAGGTGCAGGATAAAGACCGGGGTATCCGGCGCGGCGTCGTTAATTTCGTCCAGGGTTGGCATGCGGCGTTCGGCAAACTGGAACTCGCTCCAGCCGCCCACCACGCGCACCCACTGGGGCGATGGCGTGCGCAGGGCTTGTTCTTTCAGCATCCGCAGGGCATCGGCCAGAGACGGCACGCCTTCCCAGCGCAGCTCGAGGTTGTAGTTCAGCCCGCCACGAATGAGGTGCAGGTGGGAGTCGTTCAGGCCGGGGATGGCGGTGTGGCCTTTTAAATCCACCACTTTAGTGCCGTCGCAGTGGTGTTGCATCACCTCGGCGACGGTACCCACTTCCAGAAATTTTCCGTCGCGCACGGCGACGGCTTCCGCCACAGGATTCTCGCGATCGACGGTGTGAAACTGGCCGTTAACCAGAATGAGATCGGCTTTTCCAAGGGTAACCATAACTGCTCCTGACTGAGAGGGGAATGGTCAGGATTATGGGAACCGGTTTCGGCAAAGATCCAGTTATACAATAGGATAGGTATACCAAAGTATAACTATACCTAAGGTTAACTATACGAAGAGATAATTACGCACAGGCGCAGAAGGCCGCAGGATGGGGGCGACTTTATCGGCGTGGCACTCACGGCGATTTCACCCTTAACCACTGGAAAATGCTATGACCTCTTCAAAGCTCGAAGTATTAACCCCTGCGAACTGTCAGATTATTTTCATCGACCACCAGCCACAGATGGCGTTTGGCGTGCAGTCTATTGACCGCCAGGTGCTGAAAAACAACACCGTGGCGCTGGCGAAAGCGGCCAAAGTGTTCAACATCCCGACCATCATCACCACCGTAGAGACTGAAAGCTTCTCCGGTAACACCTACCCGGAGCTGCTGGACGTGTTCCCGGGCCAGGACATTCTGGAGCGTACCTCCATGAACTCCTGGGACGACCAGAAGGTACGCGACGCGCTGAAAGCCAACGGCAAGAAGAAGGTGGTGGTTGCCGGTCTGTGGACCGAAGTGTGCAACAACAGCTTTGCCCTGTGCGCAATGCTGGAAGGCGACTACGAAATTTATATGGTGGCGGACGCGTCTGGCGGTACCACCAAAGAAGCCCACGACTTTGCCATGCAGCGCATGATCCAGGCGGGCGTGATCCCGGTGACCTGGCAGCAGGTGATGCTGGAGTGGCAGCGCGACTGGGCGCGTAAAGAGACCTACACCGCGGTGATGGATATCGTGCGCGAGCACTCCGGCGCGTACGGCATGGGCGTGGATTACGCTTACACCATGGTGCACAAAGCGCCGTCTCGCCAGAAGAGCGAGCACCGTACCTTAGCGCCGGTCCCGGCCCGCTAAGTCCCGGCGGCAGGCTGGTCCCTCATCCGGCCTGCCACTGACTGCTTTCTGGAGTTCTCTATGAGTACAGGGTTGATATCCCTTGCGGCAGGCGTGTTGATCGGCCTGATGTATGCCGCGCTGAAGGTACGCTCCCCCGCGCCGCCCGCGCTGGCGCTGATTGGCCTGCTGGGGATGCTGGCCGGGGAGCAGGCGACGCGCCATCTGTTAGCCCGCGACAGCGTGGTCAGCGCTCCGGCAGTGGTTCACCATCCGGCAGGAGAGTCATCATGAAGGACTGGATAATTTCGCTGGTGTGCGGCGTGCTGGCTGGGGTAATTTACGCTCTGCTCAACGTCCACTCTCCGGCACCGCCGGTTGTCGCCCTGCTTGGCCTGTTTGGTATGCTGGTGGGCGAACAGCTGATCCCGGTGGGACGTCGCATACTGAATCGCGAACCGCTGACTCTGGCCTGGTTTCGTCACGAGTGTGTGCCGAAAATCAGCGGCACGGCGCCTCCCGCGCCCGTGAAGGAAAACCGCGACGTTTAATGATTTTTTGAGGAATAACAGCATGACGCTGCCGTGGCGCATTGCCATCATTGATGACGAACGTTCTGTCCGCAGCGGGCTGAGTAACCTCCTGGAGTCGGAAGGGTATGCGACCGACACGTTTGATTCGGCAGAGGTGTTTCTGAGCCACCCGTTCGCCCTGTCCGGCGCGGCGCTGGTGATCACCGATATCAAGCTGCGGGGCATGAACGGCCTGGAGCTGTTTGAAAAGCTGCGGCTGCTGGCCGCCCCGCCTCCCCCCGTGCTCTTTATCTCCGGTCATGCTGATGAAAATATGCAGCGGTACGCTCTTGATATGGGCGCCGCTGCATTTTTGCGTAAGCCTATTAACATCGATATTCTGCTGGATCATATTCAGCGGGAGCTGGCCCGCCGACAATAAGGATCGCGGATGAACGAAAACGAGCTGCCTGCATTCTGGCCCGCCCAGGGAAATCTCCATGATGGGCGGGTTTTTGTCCTTAAAGAGGATGTCATTTTTACCGTGCTGGCGCAGGAGGGCGGGATCTCCTGGATGAACGCCCGACATCCTCATTCTGGCGGCTCCTTTATCATTGCCACCGCGGTCAGCGACGAAGAAGAAGAGCGGGCCACCCGGCTGCTCAAAAATGAGTTTGCGTTGCGCGATCACCTGCAGGACAGCTGGGCCGTTCGCGCCGTGGCCTCCACCCAGTACCGGGGGCGTTTTGCACTGGTGTATGCGCCATTTTCGTTTGAGCTGCTGGCGCGACGCGCGGGCAGGGCGATCTCGGGGATCGCCCGGTTTATCGAGCTGGCGATCCAGATCAGCACGCCGCTGCGTCAGATGCACCTGCAGAACCTGATCCACGGCGATATCAAGCCCGGCAATATCTTTGTTCATCACGATTCAACCTGCCGTCTGGGCAGCTTTGGCCTCTCATGCAGTATCTCCGGGGCCTTTTCCCAGACCCGGCTGGCCGTCTCTGGCGGTACGCCCGCCTATATGTCCCCGGAGCACACCACCCGCACACAGCGGGCCGTCGATTGCCGCAGCGATCTCTACAGCCTGGGCATTGTGCTTTATGAGCTCCTGACCGGACGCCTGCCGTTTGAGCTCGGCGAGAACGAGCAGACCAACTGGGCGCATTACCACATTGCCTCTGAGCCGCTCTCTCCCGCCGTGTTGCGCCCGGATGTGCCCGACATGCTGTCGACCATCATCCTCAAGCTGCTGGAGAAGCAACCCGATAACCGCTACCAGACCGTCGACGGGCTGATTGCCGATCTTCGACGCTGTCAGGCGACGTTAACCTCCGAAGGCGAGATCGTCGCCTTTACGCCAGGCCAGCAGGACCGGACGCCGGCGATCCATCTGGCGGACTCCCTGTTTGCGGCGCATCCGCAGGCAAACGACGTCATCGCCGCGTTTGAGCGGGTGGGGCAAAACATTGTGCCGGAGCTGGTGACGATCGGCGGGCCGTCGGGGATCGGTAAATCCTCGATTATCGCCACGGCGCTAAAAACGTTGCAGCAGCGCAGGGTGCTGCTGGCGGTGGGCAAGGTCGATCAGTTTTCGCCGACGTTACCCTACGGCGTATTAAGCTCGGCGTTTCGCACCCTGACGCTGCACCTGCTCGGGCTGCCTGCGGAAGAGGTGGCGAAGTGGAAAATCCGCCTCTCGCGCGCCCTGGAAGGATATGAAGAGCTGGCCGTCAGCCTGGTGCCCGAGCTGGGGTTGCTGCTGGAGAGTAAACCTCGCTTCTCGGCAGATACATTTTCCATTGATGCCCGGGCCCGCTTCAGCCATATGGTGCTGGCGCTGGTTAAAACCTTTGCCTCGCAGGGCTGTCCGCTGGTCTTGCTGCTTGACGATCTGCAGTGGAGCGACGCCGCCAGCCTGCAAACGTTGAAGCACCTGCTGGCGACCTGCGGTGCCATTCCGCTATTGCTGGTGGTGGCGCACCGGGACATCGCCTCGTTGTCCGATCCCGCGTTACAGCAGCAGCTCGCGAGCCTGCCGGCGTCGGCGCAACACGCCATCGAGATTATCCCGCAGCCGCTGACGGTGAAGGCGGTAGCACGCTGGCTGGGCACGCTGTTTCGCGTGCGCAGCGCCACAACAACCGATCTCGCCACGCTTATCCACGAAAAAACCGGCGGCAACCCGCTGTTCGTGCATGAGTTTTTCCGCCGCATTGTTGATGACGGGCTGGTGGTGCATAACAAGTATCAGGACAAATGGCAGTACGATCTGCAGGCGATCCGCGCCCGGCATTACACCGAAAATGTCGTCACCCTGGTGCTGGAAAAGCTTGAAGAGATGCCCGACGAGACGCGTCGTCTGCTGGGCAGCATTGCCTGTCTTGGCGGCACGGGCGAGCTGGAGATGTTGTGCCGCGTGGTCGGGATGTCTGTGGTGGAAATCCGTTATGCGCTGCACCCGGCGGTGATGGCGCAGCTGATTGTGCTGACGGAAAAAGCGTATGCCTTTACCCACGACAGGGTGCAGGAGGCTGCTTTCGCACTGCTGGATCAGCGTGAGAGGAGCCACCTGCACCTGACCACCGCCAGCCTGCTGGCCGAGGCCGCGCGTCAGGCGGCGGGGAACGAACTGCTGTTCCGCGCCGTGCACCACGTGACGGCCGCGCTGGACAGCATTCAGCCTGCGCCGCAGCGCCAGATGTTCCGCGAACTCAGCCTGCTGGCCGCACGGCGGGCGAAGCGCACCGGCGATTATCATTCGGCCCTGAGCTACATTCAGACCGCCAGAGCGCTGGGCAATGCCGGGGCGGTGTCTGACTTTATGCTCGACATCGAAGAGGCGGGCTGTGAATTTGCGCTCGGCCACCTGGAGCGAACCCGCGAGCTGTGTGACGCGATCCTCGGCTGCCCCGGCGGGCTGACTGAAAAAGCGCTGGCGGCTAACCTGCTGGTGGAAGTCTACATTCGCCAGTCGGACAGCCGTCTGGCGCTGGAGGCGGCGCTGTGCTGGCTGGGGATTTTTGGTATCCAGATCAGCCACTACCCGGAAGACGTCGAGTGCGACGAAGCCTGGAAACACTTCTGCAACCGCGTGGGTGACGCGCCGCAACAGCATTTTGTCCAGCTCTCGCAGATGGACAACCCGCAAACCGAAGCGGTGATGAACCTGCTGTATAGCGCCAGCATTTGCGCCAGCTTTATCTGTCCGCGCCTGCACTTTTTGTTGCTCTGTCGCATGATGCACCTGACCCTCGACCACGGTATCACCGGCGCCTCCACCACGGCGATGGCCTGGTTTGGCGTATTGATTGGCCAACGCTACGCCGAGTATCGCCTTGGTTTCCAGTACGGCACGCTGGCCCGCGAGCTGGTAAACCGTCACGGCTACGATGCCTTTGAAGCCAAAACCCTGCTGCCGCTCGATCAGCTCAGCGTCTGGACCCAGCCGCTGTCATTCACCATCGAGTGCGCCAAAGCCTGCTTTACCGCCGCCGTCACTCACGGTGATATGACGGTGGCCTGCTTTGCGGCCTGCCATCAGGTGATCAACTTCCTCTCGCGGGGCGATCATCTGGACGGGGTGCTGACCAGCATCGATCGCGGTCTGGCCTTTGTCCGTAAAACCCACTTCCAGGACATCGAAACGATTTTGATGCTCCAGCGCGGCTACGTTGAGTTTCTGCGTACGCCGGTCATCGGCACCTGGAGCGCCGCGCAGGTGCTGCCTGAAGCGATGCTGCCAGCGGCGCCTGAGCAGGCCCCGGAGCAGACCTCGACCATGCTGTTCTGGTACTGGCTGTACCGTGGGATGGCGCACTTTACCTGCGGGGAGTATGCCGCCGCGCAGGCGGAGCTGGAGCAGGCGGGCTGGTTCGCATGGTCTGCGCCAGGCCACATTCACCTGCTGGATTACCATCTCTACAGCGCCCTGTCGCTTTCCAGACAGCTGACGCCGGAGACCTTCTCGGCGAATCACCGTCGCAGCATTCACGCCCACTACGACAAAATCGCCCTCTGGGCGCGGATTAATCCGGGCACGTTTGCCGACAAAGAGGCGCTGATTTACGCCGAAATCGTGCGTCTGGACGGGATGAACAGCATTGCGCTTGAGCAGTATGAGAAAGCGGTGCGCCTCTCGCGGGAGGGCGGTTTTAATCCGCTGAACGCGCTGGCCCACGAGCTGGCAGGGCGCTTTGCCCTTGCCTGCGGCTATCCGACCGCATCGGACGCCCACTTCCGCGGGGCGATCGCCGCGTGGGGCCGCGCCGGTGCACAGGCAAAAGTGCGCCAGCTTGAGCAGGATTTCCCGCATCTTCTGAGCTCCGCCCAGGCCAGCGCGTACGACACGGTGGCTTTCGCGCAGAATGAAGTGATTCGCGATCTGCAAAGCGTGATCAAGGCGTCACGCGCGCTGTCTGAAGAAATTAACCTTGAGCGGTTGATCGAAAACCTGATGACGCTGCTGCTTGAAAGAGCCGGGGCGCAGCGCGGTCTGCTGCTGCGCGTGAGCGACAACCATATCCCGGAGATCGAGGCCAGCGCGTGGACCAGTACCGACGGCGTGCGGGTGCGGATCCTGAAAGAGGTCCCGATGGCGACCGATATGCCGCTGTCGGTGCTGGCGGCGGTGATCCGCACCGGGCAGGAGATCCGCACCGGCAAGCCGGAAGAGTTCCACCCCTTCAGCCAGGATCCTTATCTCGTGACCTCGGGGGCGGCCGTGATGTGCGTCCCGATGTTCAAACAGGCGCGTCTGGTGGGCGTGCTCTACCTGGAAAATCGCCTGATGCCGGAGGTCTTTACCGCCGAGCACTCCCGCGTGGTGAGCCTGCTGGGGGCGCAGGCGGCGGTCTCGCTGGAGACGGCGCGCCTGTATGCCGAGCTGCTGGCGGAAAACATCCAACGTCGTCGCGTGGAGAAAGAGCTGCGATCCAGCCAGACCTCGCTGATGCTGGGCGAGCAGATCAGCCACACCGGCAGCTGGCGCTGGGAGCTGGAGCAGGATCTGATGTTTATCTCCGAGGAGTACGCCCGAATCCTCGGCCTGCCTGAACAGCAAAAGAAGATCTCCATGGCGGAGTTTTTGACCTTTGTGCATCAGGATGATTACGCCCGGATCAGTACCATCGTCACCCAAAGCGTACGCGAAGGGCTCTCCATGCGGGCGGAGTTCCGCATTAACCGTACCGATGGCTCACCCCGCTATATTCTCGGGATTGGCGATCCGGTGGGCGTGGGCAGCGAGGTGAACGAGTATTACGGCATCATCACCGACATTACCAGCCAGCGGGCGGCGGAAGATGCGATGCGGGTGGCGCAGGCAGATCTGGCGCGCGTTTCCCGGGCGACCACCGTCGGGCAATTGACCTCTTCCATTGCCCATGAGATCAACCAGCCGCTGATGTCGATCGTCTCCAACGCCGGGGCGAGCCTGCGCTGGCTCAACCGGGAGCCAGCCCGGCTGGATAAAGTGCGTGAAGGGCTGGAGGAGATCGCCGCTGAAGGGGCGCGGGCGGGGGAGATCATCCGCAGCATTCAGTCCCTGACGCGCAAGCAGGATCCGACCTTCTCACGCATCGATCTGCACTACCTGGTCCACCATATCATCGCGCTGTCGCGCAGCGAGCTTGAGCAGCGACACATTAGCGTCGATTACCTTTTGCAGGCGCAGGACAGCTTTATCACTGGCGACAGCGTGCAGATCCAGCAGGTGCTGCTCAACCTGGTGATGAACGCGGTAGAGGCGATGGCCGAGGTGAAAGATCGCTCTTGCACCATCACCATCAGCACCAGCAATGCAGAAGGGAGAGTGCTGGTGGAGATAGCCGATACCGGCAGCGGCATAGAGCCTGAGCGGCTGGAGAAGATTTTTGACTCGTTCTATTCCACCAAAGCGCAGGGCATGGGGATGGGGCTGACCATCAGCGCCAGCATCATTGAGCGGCACTGCGGGAAACTGAGCGCGCGCCGCCGGGAGCCGCACGGCACCGTCTTTGCCTTTACGCTGCCGCTTGCGGCACAGGAAGGGTAACGGCTATTCCGTTGGCAGACTTTTGCTCAGGCGTTCCACGACCCTGACCAGCTCTGCCACGGAGCGCACCTGCATCTTCTCCATCACGCGGCGGCGATGGACTTTCACCGTGATTTCGCTCACCCCAAGCTCGGCGGCGATCTGCTTGTTCAGCAGGCCGCTTATCGCCAGCTGGAGCACTTCATGTTCGCGTGGGGTAAGAGACATATGGCGCTGCTTCAGGGCGTAATGCTCTTTGTTACGCACGGCGTTGTTTTCCGCCAGCCGGAGCGCGGATTCAATGGCGTCGATAAGCGCGGCGGATTCAACCGGTTTGGTCAGAAACTCGTAGGCCCCGCCTTTGATGGCGCGAACTGACATCGGGATGGTGCCGTGGCCGGTGAGGAAAATAATCGGGATCTCACGCCCGCTGTCCCTGAGGGCATCAGCCACCTCAAAACCGGAGATGGTGGGCATTTGCATATCGAGGATCACGCACGAAGGCAGATCCTCGAAGCGGTGCTGAAGAAATGCTTCTGCCGATGAAAAGCCGATAGCGTTCAGGTCTGCCGATTCCAGTAGCCCGGTCACGGACTGCCTGACGGCGTCATCGTCATCAACCACATACACAATGTGTTCCATTCACCGCCCCGGTGCTGATTTAAATGTCGAGGATGCAAACCGTCCCTTCGGTTACGTAAGAGACTGTTTATGCTGACTTTCATCTTAACACATTAAATATCATTATCATTTAACAATATGATAACCATATGAAGTATAGCGAGCCGGAGCAGGGGCGGTGAAGGAACGAAACGCTGTTTTTATGCACCGACAAGCTCAATGCGATTGCCGTCCGGGTCCGCAATTACCGCTTCATAGAAGCCGTCCCCGGTCATCCGTGGGGCGCTAAGCAGCGTGCCGTTTGCCCTGGCCTGTGCCGCCATGCTGTCCACCTGTGCTTTTCCGCCGACGTTGATGGCGATATGCGCCCAGCCGATAAATTCCGGGTGGGCAGGCGCGTCGGGCAGGTCCGGAATGGTCATCAGCTCAATCGTCGGCCCCTCGTCCAGGGTAATAAAATGGGACTCAAAACCCGGACGATTTTTACTGACGTAGCGTGCGTTGCTGCGGCCATTAAACACCGTTTCCCAGAACTGAACCTGGGCGTTAAGGCTGCGGGTCCAGAGTGCGACATGTGCAATATTCATTGTAACCCTCGTTGTTTGTGTTGCGCGGTTATGCAACATTATGCGCATTGATACTCGATTAGAATTTTTAAAGGACTTTCAATGCTCGATTATGCAGCTTTTCCTGAACAGCGACAAGCGCGGATCCGCCAGATCCTTCAGAAGAGCGGAAGGGTGGTCTGTACCGAGCTGGCGAGCCAGATGAACGTATCCGAGCACACTATTCGCCGTGATTTACATGAACTTAGCAAAGAGGGCTATTGCAAAAAGGTCTACGGCGGCGCGGTGCTTCAGCTTCCGGATGCGGGTAATTTTTTAAGCCGCGAGCAGAAAATAAGTGCAGAAAAGCACACAATCGCGCAGAAAGCAGCAACGCTGGTTCAGGCGGGCGGGTGCATTTTTATTGACGCGGGGACAACAAACCTGGCGCTGGCGAAAGCGCTCCCGGCGGATCTCAACGTCACGGTGGTGACCAACTCCCCGGCCATCGCCACGGAACTGCTGCGCCATCCCCTGTGCGAGGTGATCATCACCGGCGGGCAGATCCAGCGGGCATCCGGCGGGTCGGTGGGCGCCACGGCCGCGGGTCAGATCCAGGGCATTATCTTCGATCAGGCCTTTATTGGCGGCTGCGCGATGGATCCGCAGATGGGGCTCACCGGCTTTGACTTTGCCGACTGCGAATTCAAAAAGGCGGTTATCGCCCAGAGCAACCAGACCATCGTGGCTCTGACGGCAGACAAACTTCCCGGCGTGGCGCGCTTTGTGGTGGCGACGTGCCAGGACATTGATGTGCTGGTGGTAGAAGAGGCGCTGGAACAGGGCGTTGTCGACGCGTTTGCAGCCCAGGACATTCGCATTGTGTGCGCCTGAGGACTTTCACGGGTAAAACAGGCTACACTCTGGTTTTGAGCGCTAAATGCTGAGGACATAACAATGCACTACACACTGAAAGACGGCGATAAGGATAAAGCGGAAGGGACACAGAGCGCACTGCAGCAGAAGCTGCTGGAATCCCGCTCGATTGTTATCTCCGGTGAAATCAACCAGGCGCTGGCAGAGAAAGTCATCACCCAGCTGATCCTGCTGCAAAGCGTGAGCAACGATCCGATCAAACTGTACATCAACAGCCAGGGCGGTCACGTGGAAGCCGGTGATACCATTCACGACTTCATCAAGTTCATCCGACCGGATGTACACGTGATCGGTACCGGCTGGGTGGCAAGCGCCGGGATCACCATCTTCCTGGCGGCGAAAAAAGAGCATCGCTACTCGCTGCCAAACACCCGCTTTATGATCCACCAGCCGCTGGGCGGCGTGCGCGGTCAGGCGACGGATATTGAGATTGAAGCGCGCGAGATCATCCGCATGCTGGACCGGGTAAACAAACTGATCGCCGACGCCACCGGCCAGCCGCTGGAAAAAGTGAAAAAAGACACCGACCGCAACTTCTGGATGTCTCCGGCCGAAGCGCTGGATTACGGCATTGTGGGTAAACTGATTACCCATTATGACGATCTGAAGCTGGATTAAGTTTTTAACGCCGTGTACGTGTCGGGTGGCGGCTACGCCTTACCCGACCTACGCGTGCTGGTTTGACCCATGACAAGTTCCCCCTCTGCCTTCTTGCCTATAATCGCGCCTGTTTCCCCTCTCACTGGTGCTATCCATGGCGTATCAACTGAACCTGAACTGGCCGGAATTTCTTGAGAAATACTGGCAAAAAAAACCCGTTGTGCTGAAAAATGCCTTCCCGAATTTTGTCGACCCGATTACCCCGGACGAGCTGGCAGGCCTGGCGATGGAGCCGGAGGTCGATAGCCGTCTGGTGAGCCATTTCAACGGCAAATGGCAGGCCAGCAATGGTCCGTTTGAGCACTTTGACGGCCTGGGCGAAACCGGCTGGTCGCTGCTGGCGCAGGCGGTGAACCACTGGCACATGCCGGCGGCGGAGCTGGTGCGCCCGTTCCGCGTGCTGCCGGACTGGCGTCTGGATGACCTCATGATCTCCTTCTCCGTGCCGGGCGGCGGCGTGGGCCCGCATATCGATCAGTACGATGTGTTCATCATTCAGGGGATGGGCAGCCGTCGCTGGCGCGTGGGTGACAAGCTGCCGATGCGTCAGTTCTGCCCACATCCGGCGCTGCTGCACGTGGATCCGTTTGAACCGATCATCGACGAAGATCTGGCGCCCGGCGATATTCTCTACATTCCACCAGGATTCCCGCACGACGGCTTCACCCATGAAACCGCGCTGAACTACTCAGTGGGTTTCCGGGGGCCAAACGGCCGCGATCTGATCAGCAGCTTTGCCGATTACGCGCTGGAAAACGATCTGGGTGGGGAGCATTACAGCGATCCGGATCTGACCTGCCGCGAACACCCTGGGCGCATTGAGCAGTACGAGCTCGATCGCATTCGCCAGATGATGATCGACATGATCGGTAAGCCGGATGATTTCACAAAATGGTTCGGTAGCTTTGTCTCCACGCCGCGTCACGAGCTGGATATCGCCGCCGCCGAGCCGCCGTATGCGCCCGAGGAGGTGCTGGACGCGCTGCAGGGCGGCGAGAGATTGTCTCGCCTGAGCGGCCTGCGCGTGCTGAATATCAACGGCAGTTTCTTTATCAACAGTGAACAGCTCGAGACAGTCGACGCGAAGGCGGCGGACGCGCTGTGCCGCTACACTGAGCTGGGCCAGGCCGAGCTGGGCGATGCGCTGAACAACCCGGCGTTTGTCGAGGAGCTCACCGGGCTGATTAACCAGGGGTACTGGTACTTCGACGAGTAGTGCTGTACGGTTTTCTCCCTCTCCCTGTGGGAGAGGGCCGGGGTGAGGGCATCAGGCCGCACTAGCCCTCCTCCATCGCAATCACAATCGCTTCACCCATCTTCTTCAATGCCTCGCGATGCTTATCAGTTGGCGGTAATGCCACGTTAATCCGCAGGCAGTTGCGGTACTTCCCGGAGGCGGAAAACAGCGACCCGGCCGCCGCCTGGATCTTCAACCGGCACAGCTGCTTGCTGACGCACACCATGTCGACCTTCTCCGGTAGCTCCACCCACAGCAAAAAACTGCCCTGCGGGCGCGTCACGCATATGTCTGCCGGAAAATATTGCCGTACCCAGCAGGTATAGGTTTCCATATTCTGCTGATAAATCTGGCGCATACGGCGCACGTGGCGATGATAATGGCCGTCGCGGATAAACGCCGCCACCGCCATCTGCGTGCCCGGCACGTTAAACCCGCCCGCGGCGTATTTCATGTGCATCACCCGGTCGTAGTAGCGTCCCGGCACAATCCAGCCGACGCGTAACCCTGGCGCCACGGTTTTGGTAAACGAACTGCAGAGGATCACGCGGCCATCAATATCCATGGAGTGAATGGTCCGCGGGCGCGGGTATTCCGCCGCCAGCTCGCCGTAGATATCATCCTCGACGATCACGATATCGTGCCGCTGGGCCAGGGCCAGCACCTGCTTCTTACGCGACTCCGGCATGATAAACCCAAGCGGATTATTGCAGTTGGGCACCAGGATGACTGCTTTGATGGGCCATTGCTCCAGCGCCAGCTCTAATGCCTCAATGCTGATCCCGGTTTGCGAATCGGTCGGAATTTCTATCGCCTTGATGTCAAACCCGCGCAGCATCTGCATGGTGCCGTGGAACGACGGCGACTCCACCGCCACAATGTCTCCTGGTTTACAGACCGACAGCAGGGCGATGGAGAGCGCGCCGTGGCAGCCGTTGGTGATCACAATCTCGTTCGCCGCCACGGTGGAGCCCCCGTCGAGCATCAGCCGGGCGATCTGCTCGCGCAGCTCAAGGCGCCCGTCGAGTACGTCATAGCTCAGCATTTCGGCGGGGTTGTGCTGTGCGATGCGGCTCATCTCACGCCACAGGGGCTTCAGGCTCGGCTGGTTAACGTCTGGCGAACCGCCGCCAAAGGAGATCATCTCTTTGTCGGCGCGGGCATCCAGCAGCATCATCACCTCATCCCACTGGGTGACGTCCACCGGGCGCTGCACCGGGCGCGTCATGGCCGGCACCGGCGGTTGGGCCTTGCGCTTAGACACAAAATAGCCGGAGCGCGGCTGGGGAGTGATGAGCTGCAGGTTTTCGAGGATCTGATAGGCCTGCTGTATGGTGCTGATGCTCACGCCGTGCTCCTGGCTCAGCGCGCGTACCGACGGCAGACGTTCACCGCTGCGATACAGCCCTTGTTCAATGCGTTCTGCCAGTAGATTGGCCAGATGTTGGTAGCGCGTCATGCTGTATCCTTTGTTGTCACCATACAGATTACAAAACCAGTACAGATTGCCGCAAAAAACGGCATGTAGATACCGTTTTAGCGGATCTGTATGTTAAACAAAAGTTGTTTTTGAGTCTGTATTGCTAAAGCCGTTTTCCACGATCATAGCCCCACTGACACGGTGAGGAGAGCATCATGGAATTCTATGAGAATCGTTCAAAACGTCCGTTTATTGTCTTCGTCTGGATCGGCAAAACGATCTGCAACTGGTATCGCATCAACCGTACCCGCCGCATTCTGAGCCAGATGAGCGATGAGCAGCTCAAGGACGTTGGATTGTCGCGGTATGATGTGTGAGACACGTCGCCGCCGGGTGGCGGCTGCGCCTTACCCGGCCTACTCGATCCCGTAGGCCCGGTAAGCGTAGCGCCACCGGGCGATGTTTAGCTCAACAGCGCAATCGTCTGCCGCTTCGGTCTTTCCAGCAAATCCACCGCCTCCTGATATGACCGCACGTTGTTATAGCCCATCACCAGCCCGTAACGTTTGCCCGACCCGCGATACCACTCTGAAAGGGCATTCACCTGCAGCTGCTGCGCTTGCCAGCAGCACGCCACCTCCCGATCGTTGCTGCCTTTCGCCAGAAACGCCACGATATGCATTCCGCCGTCGTTCTGCTCGGTGAAAAACAGATCGCCATATACCTCACGCAGGGCGGCAATCATCCACTCCCGGCGGGTCTGGTACAGCGCGCGCATCTTCTTAAGATGACGGAAAAAATGACCCTCGTTGAGAAAGGTGGTGAGGATTTTTTGCGTCAGTACCGGCTGGCCGCTGGCGACGATGTCCGCGCAGTCGGTAAATGCCTCAACCGTGCTGGCGGGCATCACGATGTAGCCCATGCGTAAGGAGGGCATAATGGTTTTACTGAAAGTGCCCATAAAGATCACCCGATCATGGCGATCGAGGCTTTTCAGCGACGGCAGCACCTTGCGGGTATAGTGAAATTCTCCGTCGTAATCATCTTCAATAATCCACGCCCCGTTCTGGCTCGCCCAGTCGAGAAGCTGCTGTTTACGCGGCAGAGAGAGCGTTACCGCCAGTGGGCTCTGGTGAGAGGGCGTCACGATAGCAAAACGGGCGTCGCGGTGATGATGCAACAGATACTCCGTGTCGATGCCGCAGCGATCGACCGGCACGGTGTGCAGACGTGGCACAATCCGCTTAAGCAGCTGCTGGCCCATAAAATAGCCCGGATCTTCAAACACCACTTTGTCGCTGCGGCTGGCGAGCGTATCGAGGATCAGGCGCAGACTGCCGCTGTAGCCGCTGGTGATCAGCACCTGTTCGGCGGTACACGAGAGCCCGCGGGAGATATTCAGATAGCGGGCGATGGCCTGGCGCAGGGGATACCAGCCCAGCACCGGCGGGTTGAGCATCTCTTCCGGGCGCATCGAGCGCGTCGCCTGGCCTGCCAGCAGTAACCATTTTTTATAGGGGAAGCTGTCGAGGGAGGGAATGCCGGGGCGCAGAAAACCCGCTCGTTCACGCTGGCTGATAAGCGATGCCGGGAGCGTACCGGTGGTGTGATCCGCTGGAGCCGGCGTCGCGGGTAGCAAGAGATCGGGATTGACCCGCGTGCCGCGCGCGCCCTGGCTCACCAGGTACCCTTCGCCGATTAAAATGGCATACGCCGTTTCGACGGTTTTGCGCGCCACCTTGAGCTCTTCGGCCAGTGCGCGAATGGCGGGCACCTTATCGCCAGGCTTCAGCACGCCGCGCGTAATGTTGTCGCGATAGCGGGTGTAAATGTCGTGATAGCCCGGCTTCATGTCCTACCTCATTTTATGATTTTTGTATCTTTTTACTATGTCATGACCCGCGTAGATTGTCCTCATCGCATGACACATACCGTGTAAATAAGAGGAAAGACAATGAGCACTCGCGTAAACCACCATAAAGTCACTCCAGCCCTTGCCAACGCGCTGTCCGCCCTGAGCATGGAAGTGGCGAAAACCTCCATCGACCCGGCGCTGAAGCACCTGATCGACATTCGCGTTTCCCAGCTGAACGGCTGTACCTTCTGTCTGGATATGCACTCCAAAGAGGCCAAAATTGCCGGGGAGCGCGAACTGCGCCTTTACCACCTGGCGGCCTGGCGCGAATCTCCGCTGTTCAGCGCTCGCGAGAAAGCGGCGCTGGCCTTCGCCGAAGCGTTGACCCAGATTGGCGTTCACGGGGTGAGCGACGCGCTGTACCGTAGCGTGGCGGAACACTTTTCTGACGTGGAGATTTCAGAGCTGAACTTCGCCATCGTGGCGATCAACGCCTGGAACCGTTTAGGCATTACCTCGCGCATGGCCCCCGGCTCGCTGGACGCAGCTTACGGACTGAACAAGGCTAACCTGGAATAATCCCGCGCTCGCGGATCATCGCCACCAGCGCCCGCAACCCCGGCGGGACGTGGCGATGGCCTGGATAGTAAAGACGCAGCCCGGCAAACGGCTGCGTCCAGTCGTTTAACACGCTCACCAGTTCCCCGCTTTTCAGCTCATCACGGATATAGAGTTCCGGTAAAAAGCCAATCCCCAGCCCTGCTTTGACCGCGCGGATCGAGGCAAAAAGATCGGATGTCGCAAAACGCGGCGGCACGGCCAGCGCATACTGGACTCCCCGACGGGCCAGCTCCCAGCGGTAGATCCCACCGTGGGCCATGCGCATCCCGATCCCCTGATGCAACAGCAGATCCTCCGGCGTTTGCGGGATACCGTGGCGGGCAAAATAGTCCGGTGTGGCGGTCACGAGCTGGCGGATCTCACCGGTCAGCGGTACGGCGATCATATCCTGCGGCACCGCCTCTTCAAGGCGGATCCCGGCGTCGTAGCCTTCGGCGACGATATCGATCATTCGCGCCTCGCTCACCGTTTCCACGCGCATTTTCGGGTAGCGGATCATAAAGTCGATCAGCAGCTGGTCCAGAAACAGGGAGCCAATATTGTTCGGCACGTTCAGGCGCAGGGTGCCTGCGGGTTCACCGGTGTCGCTGTGGATCTCTTCCCCGGCCTGACGAATTTCCTGCAGCGCCGGACCGATGCGCGCCACATAACGCTGCCCGGCGTCGGTGAGCGCCACGCTGCGGGTAGTGCGGTTAAAAAGACGCGTCTCGAGGCGGCTTTCCAGCCCGGCGATGGCGTTACTCACCGCCGTGGCAGACATGCCCAGCTCCTGGGCGGCACCGCGAAAGCTGCCGCGTCGTACCACCGCCATCACCACTTCCAGCTCTGTCAAACCTGAACGATGCATAGATTATCCTGAAAATCGAAACAACCCTTGCAGCATAGCGTGGATTATCGCAACGGAGTAGTCGTGCCAGACTGTGTCACACAGCCTGAGGAGGTTTATATGCACCACATCGAACAGATTTTTATCAATGGCGAATTTGTTACCCCGCACGGCACCGAGCGTTTTGATTTATACAACCCGGCGACGGCACAGGTCATAGGGCAGGTGCGTCTGGCAGATGAGGTCGACGCTGAACGCGCCATTGCGGCCGCCAAAGCGGCGTTTCCGGCGTGGTCGCAAACCACAAAACAGGAACGGATTGCTGCGTTAACGCGTATGCATGCCACTGTTGCCGCCCATCATGATCAGCTGCTGGAGGCGATAATCGAAGAGTACGGCGCACCGGCTGCGCGCTCGGCGTGGATGGCCAGTTATCCGGCCGATGTCATTGCCCAGGCGATTGAGGCCCTGGAAGGGTTTGAATTTTCATTTTCAGCGGGGGCGGCATCGGTGCAGATGACGCCGCTAGGCGTAGCGGGTCTGATCACGCCGTGGAACAGCGATGCGGGGTTTATCTGCGGCAAACTGGCGGCGACGCTCGCGGCGGGTTGCACGGCGGTGATCAAACCCAGCGAAATGAGCGCCCTGCAAACGCAGATTATCACCGAGGCGCTGCGTGATGCCGCATTGCCAGCGGGCGTGTTTAATATCATCACCGGGCGCGGCGAGACGGTGGGGGAGACCATTAGCCGCCACCCGGACGTGGCGAAAATCTCGTTTACGGGATCGACGAATACCGGCAAAGCGATCCTGCGTAACGCGGCGGAGGGTTTTAAGCGCGTCACGCTGGAGTTAGGCGGTAAATCGCCGACGATTTTGCTGGATGATGTCGATCTTGCACGGGCGATCCCGCTGGTGATTCAGGCCGGGTTTATGAACAGCGGGCAGGCGTGCGTGGCCGGCACGCGTATTCTGGTGCCGCAGTCGCGCAAGGCCGAGATGGAAATCGCCCTGGCGCAGGCGGTGGCGGCGGTGAAATCCGGCGACCCGCGCGAAAGCGCGACAGAGATTGGCCCAATGGTCAGCGAAAAGCAGTGGCTGCGGGTGCAGGGATATATTCGCAAAGGGCTCGACGAAGGCGCACGACTGTTGGCGGGCGGCGAAGGGCGACCGGACGGGACGCGGGACGGTTGGTTTGTGCGCCCGACGCTGTTTACTGATGTGAACAACCAGATGACCATCGCGCGTGAGGAAATTTTTGGCCCGGTGCTGTGCATTATTCCTTATCAGGACGAGGCGGAGGCTGTCGCGATTGCCAACGATACCGAGTACGGCCTGAGCGCGATGGTGCTGGGGCGTGATACCGTGCGTGCGCGTCGCGTGGCGCAGCAGATTGTTTCCGGGCGCGTGCTGGTAAACACCCTCGCGCATGAGCCAAAAGCCCCGTTTGGCGGGTTTAAACACTCCGGCGTGGGACGCGAGATGGGCGAATGGGGAATTGGGGCGTTTATGGAGCCGAAGTCGATTGTGGGTTAAACCCATTACGTGTTACTCACGCCCGGTTCGCGGGGCGTGAGTAACAGACTTAATCTGCAAACAATCTTTCGATGGTTTTAGTCGGCAGGAAGAGAGTATTTTCATTCTCTGCCTGAAGGGCGATAAACCCCAGTTTAAGGTAAAAGTTTTTGGCGCTGTCGTTCAGCGCTTCTACGAATATCCCGTGGATACCCACGGCAAAAGACGCCAGGTAGACCGTTTTCAGAGCATGGGTGACCAGCAACTCCCCCAATCCTTGCCCCTGGAAGCGTTTATCTATCGCCAGGCGGCCCAGCGTGACGCTGGGAACATTTTTGTAAGGCACTCGCTTCTGCTGGGTTTTAGAAGGAAGGTACGCCTTTTCAAAGCAGCTCCCGGACAGCGTGTAATAACCCAACACCCGCGGCTTTTCCCCGGATGCGACAAGAACGTAACCCCGCAAAAATTTCCCACGATGCTGGCGTTTCAGGTGTGCCGTCAGAAAGGTGTTTAGGCTCTCTTCTCCGCAATCGAAATGGCTTAGATCATACTCAACGTCATCTGAAAAAATCCCTATTTTCATGTTATTCACGTATCACTCCAGATCCTGGAGACGCCTGGCTGCTCGCTTCAGTCGTTCATTTGGTGTTGGCGGGTTACTGATCGCATCCATCACCTGGTTCCAGGATGCCTCGTTGAGGATCAGGCGGCGGTGCTGTTCAATCACTTCTGCTGCGCGTTCGGAGGCCGTACTTACCATGAATTGTGAAATTGACTGGTTCGTCATTGCCGCTGCTTCTTCGATCAGGCTTTTGTCGTCTTCGGTTAAGCGTAGATCGATACGCTGTTTCTTTAGTGCTGACATGATTCGCTCTTCATCGTTACCTGGGGTTAATGCCCCGGTTGCATAGTAATATTATGTACGGAATCTTACCGTACATAAATCATATGTCTGTCATCATCGGATTTCAACGGGAAATTGAGCGCAGCGCCATCCGGCACAACACTTCGCTCCATACCGAAGCATCCTTGTCATCTGTCCTGCATTCTCTTCACACCATCACAACGGAGAGACCTTCATGATCGCAGTCATTTTCGAAGCCAAAGCCGCGCCGGCGCATCAGGCGCGCTACCTGCAGCTCGCGGCCGAACTTAAACCCCTGCTGGCGGATATTGACGGTTTTATCGATATCGAACGTTTCCAGAGCCTGACCACCGACGGCAAAATTCTCTCGCTCTCCTGGTGGCGGGACGAAGAGGCTATCCGCAACTGGAAGCAGAACGTTTTTCATCAGGCCGCGCAGGCCGAGGGGCGGGAGTCGATTTTTACGTACTACCGCATTCGGGTGGCACAGCTGGTGCGGGAATACAGCACCGAAAACGGAGGGCACGCGGATGTATGATGTTCATGTGATTTTTAACGATACGCCGGGTGAACTGGCACGCTTTGGTCAGCTGTTGGGCAGTAAGGGGATTGGGCTGGAAGGCGGTGGTGTATTCGGCGTTGAGGCACATTTTCTGGTGGAAGACGGCGAAAAAGCCCGCCATGTTCTGCTTGAGGCCGGATTTAACCTGAAAGCGGTTCGTCGTCCCATCATCAGAAAACTGAGGCAGGAACGCCCCGGCGAACTGGGGGAGATAGCTGCCGCACTGGCGGCTCGCGGGGTGTCTATTCTTACCCAGTACAGCGACCACGCTAATCACCTTATTCTGCTGACGGATAATGATAAGCTGGCCGCAGCAATCACCGAACCCTGGGCAACCTATGTTAAAGACGAGCTTACCGCCAGATAACAGCGCAGCGCTGGAGCAGGCCATTGCCGCAGTAGCAGCCGCAATGGCCGATCCGTCGCGCGTGAAAATGCTTTGTGCGCTGATGGACGGGCGGGCGTGGACGGCCACCGAGCTGAGTGCGGCGGCGGATGTGGCGCCGTCTACCGCCAGCGGGCACCTTGCGCGGCTGCTGGACGGAAAGCTCATTACCTGCCTGTCGCAGGGGCGCCATCGCTATTATCGCCTGGCAGGGTATGACGTAGCGGAGCTGGTGGAGCAGATGATGGGGCTGTCGTGGCACCGCATTTCTCCACCGGAAACCAGCGCGCCAAAAGCCCTGCGTGAAGCCCGCACCTGCTACGACCATCTGGCGGGCGCGGTGGCGGTGCAGATCTACGATTTCATGCAGGCCGAAAGTTGGCTGGAGCCAGACGGTTCAGCATTGACGCTGTATGGCCGGGAGCAGTTTCTGAAACTCGGTATCCCGTTAAGCACCCATCCCCGGCGAAAGGCCTGTTGCGCCTGTCTGGACTGGAGCGAGCGGCGGTTTCATCTGGGCGGTGAAGCCGGTTCGGCGCTGCTCATGCATCTGGAAAGCAAGGGCTGGATCCAGCGGGTAGCGGGGTATCGGGAAGTGGTGCTTACGGCTTCAGGAAGGGCTGCCGTTAAGCGACTTTTTAGCCGCTAAACTCCGCTGCGGGCTGTGCCCTCACCCCAACCCTCTCCCTTAAGGGAGAGGGGGGGCCTCCGTGCAGGCATTATTTTATGGGGAACCCTCTCCCCGTGGGAGAGGGAGACATCGTTTCGCAATTCCTGCTCTTTCGCCTCTCGTTTCTTGATACTTACCCTGATAACTATTATCTTGACGACGTGTTTCGAGAGGTTCCCCCATGAGTGAAGAACAACTGTTTTGCCGCCGGCCGATGGGCATGCGGATGGCGATGATTGTTCGCCAGTGGCGCGCCGTTATTGACGACGCCATTCTCGATACCGGGTTAACCCAGTCGAGCTGGACGGTAATGATGCAGCTTCATCAACTGGGGAATAACGTCTCGGTGAGTGAGCTGGCGGAGGTGCAGGGCATTGAACTGCCGCCGCTGATGCGCACCCTGACACAGCTGGAAAAGCAGGGATACCTGCTGCGCACTGTATCGCCTTATGACAAGCGCATCCGGCTTCTGACGCTGACGCCTGAGGGAAAAGCCATCCTAAAAAGGCTCACCCAGGTGATTGAGACGTACCAGACACGCGTATCGCAAAACATCGCGCCTGAGCATATCGAAATTTTCAGCGCCACCTTGAATCAAATCGCCTGCAATTTGCGGACAATCCGCGAAGAAGATAACAAGACCGAAAAATAATGACTCCTGAACAAAAGTTTGCCCGCTGGGTAAGGGTGAGTATTGCCTCTTTCCTGCTGATGTTTGTCTACTTTGTCGTCGCCGATATCTGGATCCCGCTGACGCCGGACTCCACCGTCATGCGCGTGGTGACGCCGGTTTCTCCGCGCGTCTCCGGGTATGTGTCGGCTGTGCACGTACACAACAACAGCCAGGTGAAGCGGGGCGACCTGCTGTTTGAGCTGGATGACACGCCGTTTCGCAATAAAGTGGAAGCGGCGCAAATCGCGCTTGAGCAGGCACGCCTGTCCAATGAACAGCTGGACGCGCAGATCGCCGCCGCCCAGGCCAGCCTGAAAACCGCCGTGCTGACCGCGCGTAACGACAAAGTGACCTTTGACCGCTACCAGAAGCTGAGCACGTTACAGAACGTCTCGCAGGCGGATCTGGATAAGGTCCGTACCACCTGGCAGAGCAGCGAGCAGTCCGTGAGCTCGATTCAGGCGAACATCCATAACCTGCGCATCCAGCGCGGCGAGCGGGAAGAGCACCGCAACGTGACGCTGCAAAAATACCGTAACGCGCTTGATGAGGCGGAGCTCAACCTCGGCTGGACGAAGGTTTACGCCCAGGCGGACGGCACGGTCAGCAACCTGCAGTTGAGCCCCGGGTTTTATGCCTCGTCCGGCTCGGCGGCGCTGGCGCTGGTGAATAATAAGACCGATATTGTGGCCGATTTTCGTGAGAAGAGTCTGCGCCATACCCATCAGGGGACCGATGCCGCCGTGGTATTTGACGCTTTTCCAGGACAGGTTTTCCGCGCCCACGTGACCAGCAGCGATGCGGGGATCCTTGCCGGACAGGAGGCGGTGAGCGGCGAACTGTCCGCACCGGAAACCTCTAACCGTTGGGTGCGCGACGCCCAGCGAATGCGCATTCACGTGGCGCTGGATGAGACGCTGCCGAAACCGCTCCCGACCGGCGCTCGTGCCACCGTGCAGCTCTACAACAGCGAAGGGCCGTTTGCGCGCTTCTTCTCCGGGATGCAAATCCACCTGGTGAGCCTGCTCCACTATGTCTATTAGCACGCTGGCGCGGGTCTTTACCCCGCACGGCAACATCGTCTATACGGCCAATGACTTTCGCCAGACCCTGCGCATCGTCTTTGCCGGGATGATCGCGCTGAGTATTTCAAGTTTCTATAACACCAGCTACGGCGTGTTTTATGTGGTCTACCCCATCATGCTGCTGTCGCTGGTGCCGGTCTTTAACCGCCATGTGGCGAAGCAGTTTATCTTCAGCGCATCGCTAAACTGCGTCGAAATGGTGATTATTATCGGCTATCTGTCCCAGTGGCCGGTGATCATGACGCTGGTGGTTTTTGCACTGTATGTCATGCGTTTTCGCTTTATGAGTAAGGGGCCGCTGTTCCTGTTCGGGTCGATGGGCGTGGTGTGCCAGAGCGTGATGCTCAACTTTATGAGCTATCCCACCACCGACTGGCACACGCTGCTGTTTTCCAACATTGAAGCGAGTGTGATGGCTGTATGCCTGAGCGCGCTGATGAACTATCTCCTGCCGGACGTTGAGCCGCGCAAGCCGCCGCCGCTGATCGAGAAAGATGATGCCCGCGTGCGGCACGAGTCTCTGCTCTCCGGCACCGTTGCGACGATGATTTTTGTCATCTTCCAGATAAGCGATTTGAGCGATTCGCTTTCGGCGCTGATGGCCGGTGTGTTGATTCTGTTCCCGATGCACTATCGCGGCGCGGTGATGAGCTCTATCTGGCGCGTGGCTGGCGTGGTGCTGGGCTGTCTCTATATTCTGGTGGTGCAGCTTATCCTCTACGATCACAGCAGCCACATGCTACTGATGATGCCGCTTATCGGCCTCGGGCTGGCGTTTGGTGCGCGTCTGCATGTGATGGAGAAGGTGGGAGCCGGCGTTGGGTTTGCCAGCATCACCACCATCGGGATTATGTTCGGTCAGAACATGCACCCGGACAGCGACCTGGTGTTCAGCGATCTCTACCGCATCACCTCGGTGACCTTTTCTCTGGTGGCGACGCTGACGATGGTGTTTCTGGTGCACTTAATCCTCAATCGCTTTGAGGCGACGCGCTACGTCATTGCACCACCCAAAACGGAGTAATGCGCAAGCACGGCGGGCAGTTGCGAAAGTAAAAACAGGATCAGGCCAATCGTCCCGCCCACCAGGGTGCCGTTGACGCGGATAAACTGCAGATCTTTGCCGATATTAAGCTCGATCTGGCGGGACATATCTTTGGCGTCCCAGCTTTTTACCGTGTCGCTGATATGACGGGTGAGAAACGCCGCGAAATCCGGTGCCACGCGGTGTGCCGCCTGCTCGAGATGCTCATTGAGCGATGCCCGCAGGCTGTCGTCACCGAGCAGCGTTTCGCCGAACCACTGCCCGGCGTTGGCGATGCGCTGCTTCACGCGGGAATCCTCACGTTGCATATCCGCCTTCAGCCACTGGCGCAGGTCAGCCCACATCTCACCCAGATAGCGGTTAAACGCGTCGTCGTTCTTCAGGTAATGCTTGATGTTCTCTGCCTTTGCGGCCATCTCCGGATCGTTTTTCAGGTTGTCGATAAGCTTCAGCGTGGCGCGGTCGAACGCCTGGCGGATCTGGTGGGTGCGGTCATGACTGACGTCGTCCAGCAGGGTATTCACCGCGTTTGACACCATCTCCGCGCTTTGATCGCCCAGCCACTCGGTGGGCAGCACCATCGCCTTGCGCGGATGCTCGGTCTTAAGCCAGTGGACGATCTGGTCTGAAATAAATTCCCGCGTGCTATCGCGTTGAATCAGGGTGATCAGGCGGTTGATGATGGCGTCCAGCAGTACCTGATGGCGGTTGTTTTTGGTCATGCTCTCCAGCATCACTGCGCTGGTTTCGGTGAAATCGACCTTGTCGATGGCCTTATGCACCGCGCGTTTGAGCAGGCGCTGAATACGCCCGTCGTCGGTCAGCTCAAGAAAACCGCCCATCACCTGAATCAGATGCTGCCCGACACGCTGGGCATTGTCGGGCTTACTGAACCAGGTGCCAATCATCTGCGCCGGCTCATAGCGGCGGATCAGCGCCACCAGCGACTGGGTGTCGAGAAACTTCTCCTGCACGAACTGGCCGAGATTATCGCCAATCCGGTCTTTATTGCGCGGGATAATCGCCGTATGGCGCGAGATAAACGGAATGGGCACCCGGCGAAACAGCGCGACGACCGCAAACCAGTCCGCCAGCGCGCCAACCATCGCCGCCTCGGCAATGGCCTTCACGCCGCGCACCCAGAAGGTTTGCGGCAGAAACAGGGTGGTGATAAACGCCGCGACGGCAATCAGCAGCAGCGACAGCGCCAGCAGCTTGGCGCGTTTAAGTTCAGCGATTTTTTCCATGGGTTAAGGATAGAGGGAGACGGGGGGAAAGTGCAAAGACGGGAGCGTTACACCATCTTCGCTTCTGGAATCTGCCTTCCGAAATTAAACACCGCTTTTGCTTAATGGGTTTAATCCTTGCGCAGTTTGTATATGCTTTTTTGTATATACAATCAGGGAAGGGTACACTATGCCAACGGAGTATGAGTGGGATAGCGATAAGGCGAAAAGTAACCAGCAAAAACATGGCATACGCTTTGAGGATGCGGTTCTGGTTTTCGACGATCCTTATCATTTTTCTGTTCAGGATCGCTATGAGAACGGTGAGTTTCGCTGGCAAACCATCGGCCTTGTGCAAGGCGTCATTGTTATCCTGGTCGCACATACGGTACGTTTCGAAAGCGGAGGCGAAATTATTCGTATCATTAGCGCACGTAAGGCGGACCGTAAAGAGAGGAACCGTTATGAGCATCGTTAAACATAAACGAGGTAGTTCGCCTGAGGTTAGCGCTCGTCGTGACGCTGAGCTAAAAGCATTAGCTGAAAAACCAGAAGCAGAAATCGATTACAGCGATATTCCTGCCACGGACGATAAACAGTGGTCCGGGGCGGTGCGAGGGAAGTTCTATCGGCCACTTAAAACGCAGGCATCTGTACGCATTGACGCCGACGTGATGGAGTGGCTGAAACGGCCTGGAAAGGGTTACCAGACGCGGCTAAACGCCATATTGCGTGAAGCGATGCTGCGCGATCAAAACAAAAAATAGACCACGGGCAGCGTTGGGCTGCCCCTTATTTCAGCTTATCAGCTCCAGCAGTCGCCACAGTACCCACCCGCCAAACCCCATTAGTACAACCCCCGCCGCCCGCTCAATTAGCCACAGCGAACGGCTGAGCCTCTGTTGCACCGCGGGCAGCCCCATCAGTGATACCAGCGCCAGATCCCACACCAGCACTACCATCACCATCCAGACGCCGCAGGTCGCCTGCTGAAGCAGCGTGACGTTTGGCCCCAGTAGCGCCGTCATCAGCGCCAGATAGAACAGGGCGTTCTTTGGATTTAACAACGCCGAGCCGAGTCCCAGCAGGATCTGCTTACGCAGTGAAGGGAAGCGCTGGTGGGTTTCATTCAGCGCCAGTGCTTGCGGGCGGCTGCGCACCAGATGCGAACCGATCCACAGCAGATACAGCGCCCCGCAAAGCTCGATAAGGGTAAACAGCCACGTAAACTGGCGCAGCGCGCTCCAGCCAATAATCACCAGCAGGATATACAACCCGTTGCCCGCAGCGATGCCGAGGCACAGCCCGGCGCTGCCGCGGACCCGGTAGCGCGCCGCGTAGCCCACCAGCAGGAAGAAATCCGGGCCCGGGCTTAACAGGGCGACAAAATGCGCCAGCGCCAGAGCGAGAAAAGCGGAAGGGAATAACAGTTCCATAGCAACCTCTGTGTAAAAAACCGAGGTCAGACTACGGCGATGCAAACGCTATTTATTGTCCGATATTGATCGGCCCGTGGCGTACTGGCGCGGCGTGGCGGCGGTATAGCTCACAAAGGTCTTATGAAAATGGCTCTGATCGGCAAATCCGCTCTGGTAGCCGACATCGGCAATATCATCCCCGGCACGCAGCCGCGCTTTGGCGTATTCCACGCGGGAGATGTTGAGAAAGCTGCCCGGCGTCAGGCCAGTGTCCTGCCTGAAGGTGCGGATCAGCGTCTCTTTGCGCAGCGAGAAGCGGTGGGCAAGGTCGTCGAGTGACGGCGGGCTGGTTAAATCGGCAAGAAACGCCTGCTGAATGTGCTGGCTGGTTGAGCGTAATTCACCCGTGCGGCTGGCGCAGCGCGGAAGGGCAGAAATCAGCATGTTCAGGGAATTAGCCGACATGTTCTCAACAACGTTCTGGTAAAGAGCAAACAACGTGCTGTCGCGTATGACCTGTTCTGCCAGGGGATAATCCGTGTCGATATAGAGCATATGATAGCTGCGGGGCTGGCCCGAAACGGGGTTGCAGCTGTGCGGCACATGCGCCGGGATCACGATGAGATCGCCGGGGTGGAGGATGTACTGCGTGTCATTGCACCGGCAGCAGGTCTGGCCTTCCACTATCGCGCCAATCGAGAGTTGGGGGTGACAATGACGTTTATACGCCACGGTACTCTGCCACGTGCTGCGCAGCTCAAGGCCCGGAAGGCGGTTAAAGGTCTGGCGGATGTGTCGGGTATGGGTCATAGGCGCTCCTGTCAGGAATATTTTTATACCATGCCCTGGCCCTACTAAGAACCTTCCGGATATACCCAACTTTACGTCCATCACCCGTCATGTTGTCTACCCTTACTACCCTAAGCGGTAAAACATGGAGATTCGATATGGCTTATCAGACAGTAAATCCTGCCACCAACCAGCTCATCAAAGAATATCCCTCTCATACCGACGCGGATATCGAAGCGGCGCTGAAAGCGGCCGACGCCCTTTACCATTCGCAGTGGGCGAAAGGCGACATTGAACAGCGCCTGCCGGTGCTGCATAAGCTTGCTGACCTGATCGACGAACGCACCGAGGAGCTGGCTAAAATTGCCAGTCAGGAGATGGGTAAGCTCATCGAACAAAGCCGCGGTGAGGTGAAGCTATGCGCGCAAATCGCCCGCTACTATGCCGATAACGCGAAGCAGTTCCTGGCCCCGGTGAAGTACCCGTCTGAACTCGGAGAAGCGTGGGTGGAGCATCACCCCATCGGCGTGCTGATGGCCGTGGAACCGTGGAATTTCCCGTATTATCAGCTGATGCGTGTTCTGGCACCTAACCTGGCGGCGGGTAACCCGGTGCTGGCTAAACATGCCAGCATCGTGCCGCACTGTGCCGAAACCTTTGCTCATCTGGTGCGTGAGGCAGGGGCGCCGGAAGGGGCATGGACCAATCTCTTTATCTCGTCTGAGCAGGTGGCGAACATCATCGCTGACGACCGCGTACAGGGGGCCGCGCTAACCGGCTCTGAGAAAGCAGGCAGCGTGGTGGCCGCGCAGGCGGCGAAGCACATCAAGAAATCCACCCTTGAGCTGGGCGGTAACGACGTTTTCGTGGTGCTGGACGACGCGGATCTTGATAAAGCGGTGAAGACAGGCGTGAACGCGCGACTTAACAACGCCGGTCAGGTCTGTACCGCAGCGAAGCGCTTTATCCTGCATGAGAAAATTGCCGATGCCTTCCTGAGCAAATTCACCGACGCCTTTAAGCAGGTGAAAATTGGCGACCCGCTGGATGAAAGCACCACGCTTGGGCCACTGTCGTCTAAAGATGCGCTCGAAACGCTGACAAAACAGGTCAACGAGGCGGTGAAAAAGGGCGCGACGTTACACTATGGCGGTAAACCGGTGCAGCGCGACGGGAGCTTCTTTGAGCCGACGATCCTGACGAATATCTCCCGCGACAACCCGGCGTACTTCGAGGAGTTCTTCGGCCCGGTGGCGCAGATATATGTGGTGAAAAACGATGACGAGGCGGTCGCCCTGGCGAACGACTCTCACTACGGACTGGGCGGTGCGGTGTTCAGTCAGGATATTGAACGCGCGAAGAAAATGGCGTCACGGATTGAGACCGGCATGGTGTATATCAACTGGCTCACCGATACCGCGCCAGAGCTGCCGTTTGGCGGCGTGAAGCGCTCCGGTTACGGACGCGAGCTGTCGGATCTGGGGATCAAAGAGTTTGTGAACCAGAAGCTGGTGGTGGTGCGTAAGTAAGCAGCAATAAAAAACCTGCCAGTAGGCAGGTTTTTTAGAGATTATTGCACTTCAATTTTATCCCAGCCGCTTTTGAACATGCAGCTGTCTACGAGGGTCGCCCTGCGATCCTCATTGGCGTCTTCAACCGTGTAGCTCGTGGAAATATCCTTTTTCTTGTTCTTCAGATCCGTTTTTTCCGAGTCCGAACCGGTTACGACGTTATCCGGGGGCAGATCGATCAGCGCCTGCGCTTCACATTCCGTGAGCTTTTTGTTCATTTCAGCGTCGCTGACGCCCGGTTTCACCCATTTGTACTGGACGCAGCCGGTGAGCAGAAGCGTGAGGCTCAGAACGCAAAGCGCGGTAATGCGGTGTTTCATCAGAAGGTGACTCCACCGCCAACATACGCACCGTCAATCAGGGTGTGGCCTGGACGACCGTCTTTACCATCAACGCTCACGTGGCGGTAACCCACTTTCAGGGTCACAGGTGTAACTGGCGTCCAGCTTACGCCGCCGTTGGCTTCAACGTAGTTTTTCACGCTGTTGTTCATCCCTTCTGGTGCCACGTAGCCTTCACCATACAGATGAATGCTGTCGGTCAGGGCAACGTTTACGCCACCACCAATCGGGAACGCCACGCCGTTATCGCCTTTTTTCGGTCCGATATAGATAGCTTTTGCTCCGGCGTTCAGCATGACCGGGCCAAGACCCAGGTTATAACCCGCACCCACACCGCCGGTCTGCGTACCGTCATCGGTGTTTTTCAGCCAGTTGCTTTCCACATACAGACCGGATGAGGATTTACCCATCTCAAGATTGAGGTTGGTAAAGTTTTTACCCTGCTCAACGCTGCCACCCAGAGCGAGTGCAGAACCCGATACCGCAGTCAACGCAGTCAGCAGAAGGATATTCAGTTTTTTCATCTCATATGCCTCGTCATCAATTTAATCTGGGCGCACCTTAACAAGCGATGTTAATGACTGCAAATGTGATGAAAGTCGCCGTTTTATGCTGGTTTTGTTAATTTTTTAATTTGGTGGTGTTGCGAGAGTGTTGGGTTGCGAGGTCGTCAACGGGTAATGATTTGGCGTTTAGAAAGTGTTTATTTTTTTAGCTAAACATAATCTGAACGAGAGCAGAAAGAGTGGTTCGCAGCGAATTAATTGGGTTTCTAATAATTTCCAGAAATGTTTCCGCTGTTACAGATAACAACAGAGCTTTACATTTCTTTGGCGCTCCGGCCCGCGCAATGTTGCCATTCGATGTCATTTTCCTGACACGTTTCTTCTTTACGGTGTGAGCTTCACTTTATGGAAGCTAACAATATGAAAAGAAAAATTATTCCTGTGCTAATCGGTTGTGCGCTCTCTTTCTCTGCCCTCGCGGCGCAGCCTACGGCTGAGCGCTATGTCGTCAGTTTTCCAGAAGGCACACACGTGAACTACACCGGCGCGTTTGCCAGTGCATTCCCGAACGGGCTTCCGGTTGGGATTGGTTCTGGCCTGCTGTTCACCGGGAAACAGGGCGATGCCCTGACCTTCGCCACCATTACCGATCGCGGTCCGAACGCGGATTCACCGAAAGTGGGTAAAAACGAAGCCAAAATTTTCGTTACGCCAGATTTCGCGCCGCTGCTGATGACGATTCGTGTACAAAACGGCAAAGCGGAGGCCATTGATGCCCGTCCTCTCCATGACGATAAAGGCGCGATCAACGGTCTGCCGCTGGAAAGCGACGTGATTGGATCCACCAATGAAGTGGCCTTCAGCGACACGTTAAAGAGGCTGAAGGGGGATAATCGCGGGCTGGATACGGAAGGGATCACCCCGGACGGTAAAGGCGGTTACTGGCTGTGCGATGAGTATGGCCCGTTCCTGATTAACATCGACAGTAAAGGGAAAATCCTGGCGATCCACGGTCCGCAGGCGGCGGAAGGGGAAAAAGCAATTGCGGGCGGTTTGCCAAATATCCTCAAATGGCGTCAGGCGAACCGCGGCTTTGAAGGCCTCACCCGTATGCCGGACGGGCGTATTATTGCCGCCGTGCAAAGTACGCTGGATATCGACGGTAAGAGCAAGAAAAAGGCGCTGTTTACGCGTCTGGTGAGCTTTGACCCGGCAAGCGGGAAAACCGCGATGTACGGTTATCCCATCGACAGCGCGGCCTACAGCAAAAACAGCGACGCTAAAATCGGCGACATCGTGGCGCTCGATGACCAGCACATCCTGCTGATCGAACAGGGAAGTGATAAAAACGACGGAATGCGTAACCTGATTTACAAGGTCGATCTCAGTAAGGCGAGCGACCTGTCAGGTTTCGACAAGCCGGGCGAGTATCCGGAGTTTGATGATGAGAAAACCCTGGCACAGCGCGGCATTACCCTTGCGCAGAAAACACAGGTTGTTGATCTGCGCGCCCCGGGCTGGCAGCAGGAAAAGGCTGAAGGGCTGGCGCTGATCGACAGCAAAACGCTGGCGGTGGCGAACGATAACGACTTTGGCGTGAAGGTGGCGATGCAACATCCGGTCGAGGGCAAGAAGCTCAAGGATTATCGGGTGAACGCGGAAGGAAAGCTGACGCTGGATGATAAACCGGTTGAGACGACCCTCAGCGTGAAGCCGCTGGAGAAACCGGCGTCTGACAGTGAGTTGTGGATTGTGACGCTGCCGGAGGCGGTGAAATAAGTTTATCCCTCACCCTAACCCTCTCCCAAAGGGCTGAGGAATCCCCAGTAATTTTTTACCGAAAGCGATGAATGTTGTTTCAGGAAAATGAATGGCTTACAGCGACGCCCTGGTCCGGCTGTGAATCGCTGAGGCGTTTCCTGCAGGCCGGGGCGAGGCGCATGGATGCGCCGAGAGGGCGGCTTTACAGGGACGTTACATCCGCCCGTCCCCGATAAGCCG
>NZ_JBLKBZ010000009.1:0-164329 GCF_047530935.1 Enterobacter sp. 03-F-07-AD-ECC
CCCTAACCCTCTCCCCATAGGGGAGAGGGAACTTGTACACCCTCTCCCCTATGGGGAGAGGGCTGGGGTGAGGGGTATTAGTAGATTAATGGTGCGAAGAGGTCTTCACACCGCCTTCCGGTACCGGCACGTACGGGGTCTCTTTGTCCGTACGACCTTCAGCGTTACGCACTTTCATCCAGGTTTTGATGCCGTAGAAGATAATGCTGTACACCACCACCAGGAACAGAATGCTCAGACCCGCGTTGGTGTAGTTGTTCACCACGATATGGTTCATGTTGGCAATCTGCTGGGCGGTGAGATCCGCGCCACCGGCGGCAATTTTCGCTTTGTACTGGTTAGCCATGTAGAAGAAGCCTTCCAGCTGCGGGTTGCTGCTGAACAGTTTCAGACCCAGCGCCCAGGTGGTGCAGAGCAGCAGCCACAGCGCAGGCACCACGGTGACCCAGATGTATTTGGTGCGTTTCATCTTCACCAGTACCACGGTGCCGAGCACCAGGGCAACGGCTGCCAGCATCTGGTTAGAGATACCGAACAGCGGCCACAGGCTCTTCACGCCGCCGAGTGGGTCAACAACGCCCTGGTACAGCAGGTAACCCCACAGGCCAACGCAGCCCGCGGTACCCAGCACGCCCGCCACCAGCGAGTCGGTTTTCTTCAGGAACGGCACGAAGTTACCCAACAGATCCTGCAGCATAAAGCGGCCTGCACGGGTACCGGCGTCCAGCGCGGTGAGGATGAACAGCGCTTCGAACAGAATACCGAAGTGGTACCAGAAGCCCATGTCTGCCCACGGCAGCACTTTGTGGAACACGTGTGCAATACCTACCGCCAGCGTCGGTGCGCCACCGGCGCGGTTCAGCACGGACGGTTCGCCGATGTCTTTCGCGGTCTGCATGATCTGCTCAGGCGAAATCACAAAGCCCCAGGAGCTGACGGTCGCCGCCGCGTGGGCGCTGGCGTCCTTCAACTGCGCCATAATCAGCGCCGCGTTGTCACCGCCCATCTCATGCAGGTTTGGCATGGTGATGCCCAGGCCTGCCGGCGGGGTGTTCATCGCGAAGTAAAGACCCGGTTCGATGATAGACGCAGCCACCAGCGCCATGATCGCCACGAAGGATTCCATCAGCATGGCACCGTAACCGATGAAACGCGCGTCGGTTTCGTTGGCCATCAGCTTCGGCGTGGTGCCGGAGGAGATCAGCGCGTGGAAGCCAGAAACGGCACCACAGGCGATGGTGATAAACAGGAACGGGAACAGGGCGCCTTTCCACAGCGGACCGGTACCGTCAATGTACTGGGTCACCGCCGGCATTTTCAGTTCAGGGTTGATGATCACAATACCGATCGCCAGCCCGACGATGACGCCGATTTTCAGGAAGGTCGCCAGATAGTCACGCGGAGCCAGAATCAGCCATACCGGCAGAAGGGCAGAAATAAACGCGTAACCAATCAGGGCAAAGGTGATGGTGGTGTCTTTAAAGGTCAGCGCCGGACCCCAGTACGGGTCGTGCGCAATCACACCGCCGAAGTAGATAGAGGCAACCAGCAGCACGATACCAATGACCGACACCTCGCCGACGCGGCCAGGGCGCAGGAAGCGCATGTAGATCCCCATGAACAGCGCAATCGGCACGGTAGAGCAGACGGTAAAGACGCCCCAAGGACTTTCTGCCAGCGCTTTCACCACAATTAATGCCAGCACCGCGAGGATGATGATCATAATCAGGAAGCAGCCGAAGAGGGCGATAGTACCCGGCACGCGGCCCATCTCTTCTTTGATCATCTCACCCAGCGATGAACCGTTACGGCGCGAGGAGATAAACAGCACCATAAAGTCCTGCACCGCACCCGCCAGCACTACACCAGCGAGCAGCCACAGGGTACCCGGCAGGTAGCCCATCTGCGCGGCCAGTACCGGGCCGACCAGCGGGCCAGCGCCTGCAATGGCGGCAAAGTGGTGACCAAACAGCACATAGCGGTTGGTTGGCACGTAGTTCAGGCCGTCATTGTTAATGACCGCCGGGGTGGCACGCGTCGGGTCGAGTTTCATGACCTTCTGCGCGATGTATAAGCTGTAGTAGCGATAAGCCACAAGGTAGACGGAAACCGACGCGACCACGATCCACAGGGCGCTTACGTGTTCGCCCCGGCGTAATGCGACAACCGCCAGACAGAAAGCGCCGAGGATCCCGAGTAAGGCCCAGGGCACGTGCTTCAGTAGTTTTTTAGTATCCATAGTAAGACCTGGTTTTTTATGTAAAGAAAAAAGGGTCAGGGTTCGTTGTGAGGAGGTATTGAGTAATGCTGGAGCGATCGTGCCAGAAGCTTGCGCGCGTAAAGGGGAGAAAATGGGTGAGTGGTTGAAAGTGCCTGGTGAGCGGTCAAAGGGGGCGGCGAGTGGTTCAGGCTCGCCGCCAGCGGGAAAGATAATGTGATACAGATCACCCGGTTACCGTGGCTGCGCTCCCCGCCAGGTAGCCTTCCAGCGTTTTAACCAGCTTTTCCTTAAGCCAGGCTGGCTCCAGGATCTGAATGTTGGGTAACCAGTAGAACAGCAGCGGCAGGATCTGGTTTTCATGTGCTGCCTGACAGCGCAGCGTCACGCCGTCGTGTTGCTCCTCCAGCAGCTCTTGTGCCGGGAGGAGATCGCGGCGCAGGAAGTAGTGTGAAATATTATCCTTAATAAATATTTTCACCTCGAAAGTATCTTCCGATACCCATGGATCGAGGTTTTTTTCCAACAGCCCGATCACATTTTCGTCCGGCGTAAAGGTGCGTTTCTGAATATCAAGCCAGCGAATCTGACTCAATGAGAAGGATTTTAACCGGCTATTTTCGGTAGCTTGTAAATACCATATATTTTTTTTGTTAATGAGTTTATAGGGGTTAATCAGCCGGGTTTTGCCTTTATAAACGATCTGGCAAACATTACAGTTTTTAATCGATTTTTCAATGTTGGATAAATGGCGACGAATATCACGTTCTGCCGTGTGCTCCGCCTCGTTGGCGAGAATAAGAATATGATTTTCGTCAACGCGGTTTTCGAGTTTCTCCCAAAACTCCGCGTTTCTTTCGGGGAAAAAACTATCAGCATTCAGGAAGTTAGCAAGGGTATGGTGTAATCCTTGTCCGCCGGGCGATTGCGCGGAATGGATCAGCCGATATAGCCCGTTTCCGGTATGTTCCACAATCGGGGAGAGCGCATTTAAATCCCGGTAGACGGTACGCTCGGTAATATTAAATTTCTCCATCAGCGCACTGCGGTTTATCACACCGTTTAAATGTAGCTCAAGGAGAATATCGACCAGACGTTCAGCCGAGCGGCTCCGCGTCGTTTTAGCCATAAGGTCTTCCTGTATATTAGGGTATGCGCTGAATGATGCGGGTAGCACTGACACAGCGTGTCAGTATTCAGGCACAGAAAATTTCTCTTATGGCTATATAACGGCGTGATTTAGCGGAAACCTTAGGAATTTTTGCAGAAAGGCGCGCTGGCCTCAGGAGGGCCAGCGCGGGAGGGGATCACACGGCTGCTTCCGGCTCCATCATTACCGGGTGGAAACGGCGTTTGAAATAGATCAGGCCGTGGCCCTCTTCACTGAGGATGATATTTTTAATTTCAACAAGATAAACCAGATGCGTGCCGATGGTTTGCACCTGACTTATCTCGCCTTCCAGGCTTGCCAGCGCCCCTTTCAGCACCGGTTGCGCCAGAGGACCTTTCTGCCAGCAGGAGAGGGTAAAGCGCTCCTCCATGGCCATCCCGGTCATACCGGCGAAATGGCGAGCCATGATCTCCTGCTCGTGGTTGAGCACATTCACGCACAGTTTGCCGTTGCCCTGAAACACCGGGTTCATGGCGCTGTTGGCGTTGATACAGACCATAATCGACGGCGGGGAATCCGTTACCGAGCAGACGGCAGTGGCGGTGATCCCGCAGCGTCCGGCATCGCCCGCCGTGGTGATGACATTCACCGCGGCCGACAGGCTGGCCATGGCGTCGCGAAAACGCAGGCGTTGTTCATCTGAATGCATTGAAACCTCCCGCTGCGTTATTTCAGCAGCTTGTCCAGCATGTTGATATCGCTGTTGTTGTGCAGGTGTGGCACCGTCCAGCCGTGTTGGTCGTACTCAGACATGCAGCGGTCGACCATCGCCATCATTTTGTCCATGTTGCCGGAGCTTTGCGCCTGGCGCAGACACTGCAGGCGAATTTCGTCCTGGCTGCCGGAGTAGTTGATCTCATACAGCTCGTGACGGCCGCCAAATTCGCTGCCGATGGCATCCCACATCAGCTTCAAAATCTTGATGCGTTCGACGTGATCCATGCCGTTGGATCCGCGCACGTACTTCGCCAGATACTGATCGATCTGCGGGTTGTTCAGATCCCGTGCGCTGGATGGCAGGTAGATCAGCCCGCTGGTGACGTTACGTTCGATGATGTTTTTAATCTTCGCGTAGGCCATTGGCGCCATCACGCGATAGGTTTGCAGCGCCGCGTGATCCGGCAGGTACGCGCCATTCACCCACGGCGTGGCTTCGGAACACATGGAGTCGCTCAGCGCCCAGAACATATTGCGCCAGGCGACCACTTCGCCGAGATCTGCCTGCACGCCGCGGAACTCCAGGGTGCCGGTACACTCCAGCGATTTTTTCAGCAGGGCGGTGATGAAGTCGAGCTTCACCGCCAGACGCACGCAGGCCTGCAGCGGGTACATGCGGGCAAAACCGCCTTCCATGGTCCAGCGACGGCAGCGGTCGAAATCGCGGTAGATCAGCACGTTTTCCCATGGGATCAGTACATTATCCATCACCAGGATCGCGTCGTTCTCATCAAAACGGCTGGAGAGCGGGTAGTCGTACGGCGAGCCGGTAGCGCCAGCCACCATCTCGTAGGAGGCGCGGGAGATCAGCTTCACCCCTTCGGCGTCCATTGGCGCGACGAACATGAGCGCAAAGTCCGGGTTTTCGCCCATCACCTGCGCGGAGCCAAAGCCGATCATGTTGTAGTGGGTCAGCGCGGAGTTGGTGGCAACCACTTTGGCGCCGCTGACGATGATCCCGGCGTCGGTCTCTTTTTCCAGCTTGATATAGACGTCTTTCACCTCGTCCGCCGGTTTGTGGCGGTCGATAGGCGGGTTGACGATAGCGTGGTTAAAGTACAGGCCGGTTTCCTGAATGCGGGTATACCAGTTACGGGCATTTTGCTCAAACTGGCCGTAGAAGGCCGGGTTCGCGCCAAGCGCGCAGCCGAACGCGGCTTTGTAGTCCGGCGTGCGGCCCATCCAGCCGTAGCTCAGGCGAGACCACTCGGCGATGGCGTCTCGCTGCTGACGCAGGTCGTCGGCGCTTTTCGCCACGCGGAAGAACTTATGGGTGTAACCGCCGCTGCCGGTGTCGGTGCCCCAGCACAGCGTATCCTGCATGTCCGGTTTGTGCAGCGCGTCGTACATCTGCGCGATGGAGGCCGCCGCATTGCGAAACGCCGGATGGGTGGTGACGTCTTTAACGCGCTCGCCGTAGATATAAATCTCGCGGCCATCCTGCAGGCTTTTTAAATACTCTTCGCCGGTTAACGGGCGTTTGGTATCAGCGCGGAACTCTTCAGGCTTCATAGGGACCTCGTATCGGAATTGGTTTGTTAAATTTATGTTTTGTTTTTGTTGTTTAATTGAAGCGTGAGAGGGGCGGAACGTGAAGGGACGATTGGGACAACGGCAGGTACTTTTCGCGAGAGATCGCAGAGTGTGATTTCCCTCACCCTAACCCTCTCCCAACAGGAGAGGGGACGGTTACTCTCTCTCCCGTTGGGAGAGGGCAGAGGTGAGGGCAACAGGGGAAACCGGTACTTTCTGCGCCCGATACGCGCTGGGCGAGCAACCCGTCAGGCGATTGAAAAAGCGGGCAAAATAGGCCGGATCCTTAAAGCCCAACTGCCACGCAATCTCGCTGACCGTACTGTCGGAAAAGAGCAACAGCCGTCTGGCTTCGCGCAGCTGGCGGTCGAAGATCAGCCGCTTCGGCGGACGGTTGGCGAAGCGGCGGCAGATATCGGTCAGGCGGGATTCGGTCAGGTGGAGTTCACAGGCGTAGTCCGGCACCGTCCAGTGCTGGTGATAGTGGGTGTCAATCAACTGGGTAAAGCGCTGGAACAGTTTTAACTCACCGCGCATGCCGCCTGAAGCGTGGTCGTCGAGCCTGGCGTTACGCAGCAGCAGGGTAAAGACCGCCTGCGCGAGCAGCACCAGGGTATGCTCGCGCCCAGGAAGTTGCCCGGTGGATTCCCTGGCAATCAGCTGCCAGTAGTGCCTGAGCGCCGCCAGCTCGTCGGGCTTATCGGCCAGCGACAGGCAGATCCCCGGCAGGCCAAACGCTTCTCGCGTGCCGGGGTAGAGCACCTCCAGCAGCGGCCAGATGAGATCCTCGCGTACCGTCAGAACGTGGCCATCGCTGTCGGATTCGGTGATAAACGCGTGCGGCACCGACGGTGGGGTAATGACGAACAGCGGAGCCTGCACCGAGTAGCGATGATCGTCGAGCTGGAGTTCTATCTGCCCGGTATCAAGAAAGTGCATCTGAAAATACTGGTCGTGACGATGCGCCTGCATGTCGCGGCCAAAAAAGGCCGCCATGCGGGCGAACGACTGATAGTGCACATCGTCGGTGCCCAGACTTTCGTCGTACTCTTTGCTGATATCGATATTGGCGACGGGGCTCTGGCACATAGCTCCTCCTCAGTGGATCTTCTGTGCCGCCATCCCCGGATCGCGCCCGAGGCTTTCCTGGCGGGTCATTGGGATCCGCGTCAGCACCAGCGCGCCCACCACCAGCAGCCCGGCGACGAACCACAGCCCGGAGCTGAAGCTGCCGGTGGCATCACGCAGAATGCCGATCAGCAGCGGGCTGACAGCGGATCCGACGTTGCCGATAGCGTTGATCACCGCCAGCGCCACCGCACGGGACTGCACGCTAATAACCTGATCCGGCGTGGTCCAGAATATCGCCATGGCGGTAAACGATCCGGTTGAGGCCATGATGATGCCAAGCAGCTGGATCAGGCTGTGATCGGTGGCCGAGGCCAGCATCCATCCCGCCGCCGCGAAGAGATACGGCAGGATGGTGTGCTTTTTTCGCTCTTTCAGCCTGTCGGAGCGACGGCTCCACCAGATCATGCCGAGGATGGTGCAAAACTGCGGGATCGCCGCCAGCAGGCCGATCACAATGTTGCTGCTGCCGGTGTTGAAGCTTTGCAGGATCTGCGGCGTCCAGATGTTGATCGCACTCAGCGTGTTCGTCAGGCAGAAATAGGCCAGCGTATAGAGCAGTACCGCCGGGGTCAGGACTTCACGCAGCGTTGAACGCGGCGTGGCGGCATGCGCCACCGCCAGCTCTTGCTCACGGGCGATCATGGTTTTCAGCGTTTGCTTTTCTTCATCATCCAGCCAGCTGGCCTGATCCGGGGTGTCGTTAAGGTAGAACCAGGTCACCACGCCGAGCACCACCGACGGCAACCCTTCCAGCAGGAACAGCCACTGCCAGCCTTTCAGATTCCACAGCCCGTCCATCGCCAGGATGTAGCCGGAAAGAATAGAGCCGAGCATCATGGTTACCGGCATGGCAATCATAAACAGCGCGTTGGCGCGGGCGCGGTGATAGGCCGGAAACCACCAGGTGAGATAGACCAAAATCCCCGGCAGGAAGCCAGCCTCGGCAATGCCCACCAGCATGCGCAGCACATAGAGCGTTTCCGGGCTGGTGGCGAACATGGTGCAGGTGGACGCGATCCCCCACACCACCATGATCCCGGCGATCCAGCGCCGGGCGCCGATCTTCGCCAGCATGATGTTGCTCGGGATCCCGCATAGCACGTAGGTGACGTAAAAGAGCGTCGCGGCCAGGCCAAACATCGTGGAGGTGAGGCCCAGATCTTTGCCCATCGTCAGCCCGGCAAAGCCAATGTTGATGCGATCGAGAAACGAGAAGACAAACAGGATGAAGAGAAACACGATCAAACGACGGAACAGCTTATTTATAACGCGATGTTCAACAGCTTTATTATCTTGCAGGGTAGAGGTCGTCATGGTGCGCTCCAGATCTTACGTTTAGTAGACGGATTTATTGTTATTAACTGACGTAACCGGGTGATCGATAAAACGTGCCGCCAGCGCTTCGGCGCTGCGGGCGAGCAGGGTGGTGTCGACGCCGACGGCGACAAACAACGCACCGAGTTCGAGATAGCGTTTGGCCAGCTGCTCGTTGGCCATCAGGATGCCGGGCGCTTTGCCGGCGCTCAGGATCTGCGCGATCGCCTGTTCAATGGCCGCCTGCACTTCCGGGTGCTGAGGATTACCGGCAAAGCCCATGTCGGCGCTCAGATCCGCCGGGCCGATAAACACCCCGTCGACGCCGTCCACATCCAGGATCTGCGGCAGGTTTTTTAGCGCCTCGCGGGTTTCGATTTGCACCAGCACGCACATGGCGTCGTTGGCCTGGTGCAGGTAGTCCGGGATGCGGTTCCAGCGCGAGGCCCGCGCCAGGGCGCTGCCCACGCCGCGAATACCCGCAGGCGGATAGCGCGTGGAACGGACCGCCAGACGGGCTTCTTCGGCGTTTTGTACCATCGGTACCAGCAGGGTTTGCGCGCCCACATCCAGCAGCTGTTTGATCTGCACCGGATCGTTCCACGACGGGCGGACGACCGGCTGGCTCGGATAAGGGGCGATGGCCTGCAGCTGGGTTAGGACGGTCTGCACGGTGTTCGGCGCATGTTCGGCGTCGATCAGCAGCCAGTCGAAACCAGCCCCCGCCAGCAGTTCGGCGCTGTAGCTGCTGGTCAGCCCCAGCCATAAACCAATCTGTGGTTTTCCGGCTTTCAGCGCCGTTTTGAATGCGTTTTGCATGGTTATCTCCTAGACAAAGCGGCAGCTGATGGAGCCCATGTTGCCGTAGTCCACGTGGAAGGTATCGCCTTTGCTGGCCGCGACCGGACGGGTAAACGAACCGCCGAGAATGATCTGGCCTGGCTCAAGCTGAACGTCGTAGGGGGCAAGTTTGTTGGCCAGCCACGCCACGCCGTTAGCCGGGTGGTTGAGCACGCCCGCGGCGACGCCGGTCTCTTCGATCACGCCGTTGCGATAGAGCAGGGCGGAGATCCAGCGCAGATCCAGCTCGTCGGGCTTAATCGGACGGCCGCCGAGGATCACGCCCGCGTTGGCGGCGTTATCGGAGATGGTGTCGAACACCTTGCGCGGGCGCTGGGTTTCCGGGTCAATGTTGTGGCAGCGGGCATCGATGAGCTCTAGCGCGGGGATGACATAATCTGTGGCGTTGTAGACGTCGAAGATCGTGCAGTTCGGTCCGCGCAGCGGTTTTGCCAGCACGAAGGCCAGCTCCACCTCAATGCGCGGGACGATAAAGCGATCGACGGGGATGTCGCTGCCGTCGTGGAAGAACATATCGTCCAGCAGCGCACCGTAGTCCGGCTCGCTGATCTGCGAGCTGGCCTGCATCGCTTTTGAGGTGAGGCCGATCTTGTGGCCTTTCAGCACGCGGCCTTCGGCGATTTTCAGGTTCACCCATTCGCGCTGTACGGCGTAGGCGTCTTCAATCGTGATCTCCGGGTACTCCAGCGAGATCGCGCGGATCTGCTCCCGGGACTGCTCCGCCTGATGCAGGCGGTGGGCGATCAGGGTATGGGTGTGTTTGTCGAGCATGGCGATATCCTGTTTTATGTTTGTTTTCTCCCTCTCCCAGTGGGAGAGGGGACGGTATTACGTAAACAACGCGTGCACGTTGTTTTGCTTGTAATTGAGCGTCGGGTGCAGTTCGTCGAGCTCAAACGACAGCGCCAGATAGCGGGCGGCCATGAGGTTGGCAAAATGCGCTTTGATCAGCGCAAACAGCATCTCCCCCACGGCCTCGCGGCTTTCCTGGCTGCGCCCGGCACCAATCTTCAGCGTCATATGCACAAAGGCGTAATCCTGCTTGCCGTCCGCCATCTGCCAGGTATCCAGCCAGTGGGCGCGGCTGCGGATACCGCCGATGGGGAAAATACCGGTGGCGGCCAGCGCCTCGTTCACTTTGGCGAACAGCCCCGGCAGGTCGGCCTGCTCGCGGATGTTGTCGGTACATTCAGCGATAAAATGCGGCATGGTGGCTCCTTACGCGGGCAGCGGGAAAACGGCGTTAACCTGGCCGGTACCGGAGCTGGCGAACAGCTCGGTGAGGAATTCAACCTTGCCGTCGTATTTGTCCCAGCCGAGCATGCCCAGCAGCATCACCGTGTCGTGCATGTTGCCCTCGCCGTAGCAGTAATCGGCGTACTCCGGCAGCATGCTGCAGAACTCTTTGAACTGGCCTTCGCGCCATAGCTTCACCACCCGTTCGTCCATCTGGCGGTCGAACTCGCGGGTGTAGCTGTTCATCCCTTCTTCCGCACGCTGGTCGTCGATAAAGCGGTGCGACAGTGAGCCGCTGGCGAGCACCGCCACGGTGCCATCATACTTTTCAATGGCGCTGACGATGGCCTCGCCCAGCCTGCGGCTGTCGGCGAAGTCGTGAACCGTGCAGAACGCCGAGATGGAGACCACTTTGAAGTGCTTATCCGCGTTCATGTAGCGCATCGGCACCAGCGTGCCGTACTCCAGCTTCAGGCTCGGGATGTTGTGCGCTTTGGCGCGCACGCCAAGCTTGACCGCCTCGTCGGCGATCAGTTGCCCGAGCTCCGGGTTGCCGTCGTAGTCGTAGGTCATGTCGCGGATAAAGTGCGGCAGCTCGTTACTGGTGTAGATGCCTGAAAAATGGTCCGCACAGTTGATGTGATAGGCGCTGTTCACCAGCCAGTGGGTGTCGAAGACGATGATGGTGTCGACGCCCAGCTCGCGGCAGCGCTTGCCGATCTCTTTATGCCCGTCGATGGCCCCCTGACGGCAGCCGTGGTTTTTACCCGGCAGCTCAGAGAGATACATTGACGGTACGTGCGTGATTTTTGCCGCTAACGCTAACTTTCCCATTTTAGATCCCCCATTTTGGAATCGGATGGTCGCCCATGGAGATGCAGACGTTCTTCATCTCCGCGAACACCTCAAAGCTGTACTCGCCGCCTTCGCGCCCGGTGCCGGAGGCCTTCACGCCGCCAAACGGCTGGCGCAGATCGCGCACGTTCTGGGTATTCACGAACACCATGCCCGCTTCGATATTGCGCGCCAGACGCAGCACTTTGCTGACGTCCTGGGTCCAGATGTACGACGCCAGGCCGTACTCCACGTCGTTGGCCAGGCGCAGCCCTTCCGCTTCGTCCTTGAACGGCAGCAGGCATGCTACCGGGCCGAAGATCTCCTCCTGCGCCACGCGCATGCGGTTGTCGACATCCGCCAGCACCGTCGGGCGCAGGAAGTTACCGCCTTTCAGGTGCGCAGGCAGGTCGGCCGGTTTGTCCGGGCCGCCCGCCAGCAGGGTCGCGCCCTCCTCAATGCCCAGGCGGATATAGCCGGAGACTTTCTCCCAGTGCTGTTGGCTAATCAGTGCGCCAATCTGGGTATTCGGATCGGTCGGATCGCCCACGCGCAGGCGGTTGGCGCGCTCGGCGAAGCGTTTGACGAATTCCGGGTAGATGCTCTGCTGGATGAAAATGCGCGAGCCCGCGGTGCAGCGCTCGCCGTTGATGGAGAAGATGGTGAACAGGGCGGCGTCCAGCGCGCGCTCAATGTCGGCATCTTCAAAAATCAGCACCGGGGATTTGCCGCCCAGCTCCATGGAGTATTTCTTCAGCCCGGCGTTTTTCATGATATTGCGCCCGGTGGCGGTGCCGCCGGTGAAGGAGACGGCCCGCACGTCGTGATGGCGCACCAGCGCATCGCCTGCCGTGGCGCCATAGCCCTGCACCACGTTCAGCACGCCCGCCGGAATACCCGCCTCCAGCGCCAGTTCGCCCAGACGGTCGGCGGTCAGCGGCGAGAGTTCAGACATCTTCAGCACGGCGGTATTCCCCAACGCCAGGCATGGGGCGACCTTCCAGGTGGCGGTCATAAACGGCACGTTCCACGGCGACACCAGCGCGCAGACGCCCACCGGCTGCACCAGGGTATAGTTCAGCATCTTGTCGTCAACCGGGTAGGTTTTGCCGTTCATCTGCTGGCACACTTCGGCGAAGAACTCAAAGTTGTGCGAGGCGCGCGGGATAAGCACGTTTTTGGTCTGGTGGATGGGCAGGCCGGTGTCGGCGGTTTCCATCGCGGCAATGTCCGGCACGTTCTGGTCAATCAGATCGCCCAGGCGACGCATCAGACGCGCACGCTCTTTCATCGGCAGGTTGGCCCACTTTGGGAAAGCCTCTTTTGCTGCCGCCACGGCCTGATGGATTTCCGCTTCCCCGCCGGCGGCGACTTCTGCCAGCACCTCGCCGGAGGCCGGGTTGGTGGTGTGGAAGTAGTCGCTTCCCGCCACGTTTTTGCCGTTGATCCAGTGGTTAATCTTTTTCATTTTGCCGTCTCCTCACTCACAATCCGGTTTACCAGGCGACCCACGCCTTCCACTTCCACCACCACTTCATCCCCCGGTACCACGTCGGACAGTCCTTTTGGCGTGCCGGTGGCGATCATGTCGCCCGGCTGCAGAGTCATGAATTCGCTCAGGTATGCAATCAGGTATGGGATGCTGAAGATCAGATCCGCCGTGGTCCCTTCCTGACGTAATTCACCGTTGACGAAGGTGCGCAGGGTTAAGTTATGCGGATCGGGAATGGCTGCTTTTGGCACGATGTTGGGGCTGATGGGGGTTAACCCGTCGCGGCTTTTGACCCGCAGATTCGGGCGGTAGTAATTTTCGAGATAGTCGCGAATGGCGTAGTCGTTACAGACCGTGTAGCCCGCAACAAAATCCATCGCCTCGGCTTCACTGACCTTACGCGCGGTTTTGCCGATGACCACCACCAGCTCCGCCTCGTAGTGCATGTACTCAACGTTGTCCGGGCGTACCGAGGTCTGGTTGTCGCCGTTGAAGGTATTGGGCGCTTTGATAAATACCAGCGGCTCTGTCGGTGGCGTGAATGCCAGCTCGCTGGCGTGATCGGCGTAGTTCAGGCCGAGGGCGAACAGCGTGGGGTGAGGGTGCGCGCCCTGAGCCATCGCCACGTCGCGTTCATCCACCACCGGGTTTTCCAGTGCCGGGAACCCTTCCGCCAGAATGCGTACCCGATCGCCAGGGCGGATCTCGACGCGGCTTTGCGGCGTGCCGAGCAAGATCGCATCGCCCGGATTCAGGGTCGCGAACTCGCTCAGGGCGCTCAGCAGTTCGGCGGCGTTGCGCTGTAGCCCGGCGGTGTTCCAGTGGTCCGCTTCGCGGCCGTTGATTTCGGTGATGATAGTCAGGTTATCCACGTTGTCGACGGCGACCAGCTCACCCAGCGGACAAAACCCGTCCCGGCATTTGGCTTTGATTGCCGGGCGATAAAAGCTCTCTTCCGGCAGGCTTACCTCGTTGGCCAGCGCGTATCCGGCGATGTAGGCCGCTGCGTCCTCCACGCGAACTTTGCTGGCCGTTTTGCCCACCACCAGCGCGACGGTTGCGCCGCTCAGCACCGTCTCACCCTGCGGGAACGGGATGGGTTCACCTGCGCGGATCACCGTGTTGTGTGGCTTGATAAACCACACCGCGGTTTTTGGCGGGGTGTTGTAAGGGGCTTTTTCAAACGCCTCAGCCCAGGCGTCGCGCTGGCTTTGGTGGTTCAGCGCCACGGCAAAAACGGTACCTTTCATTGACATACTCCTCAAGCCGGAACGCCGGCGTTAATTTTGTTAATATGTTAATGATCTGGTTTTATGCTTTTGCTGATTATTTCGCAATCAGAAGTGAAACATTTGTGATATGAATAACAATAAATTTACATTTTCGTTTGAAATGATATATTTATCATCGTGTTAATAAAGTGCTGTTGTTTCTGTTAGACTTTTCGATGGTCAAAAAGCAGTTGATTAAAACAGCGATTTTGAATTGTTTACTTGTTAACAATAAGCGGGAGTGGCTATGCATGATTCTTTAACTATCGCCCTGTTGCAGGCGCGGGAAGCGGCAATGTCCTACTTCCGACCGATTGTGAAGCGGCATAATCTGACCGAGCAGCAGTGGCGCATTGTGCGAGTGCTGGCTGAACATCCCTCGATGGATTTTCACGATCTGGCGTTTCGGACCTGCATATTGCGCCCGAGCCTGACGGGCATTCTGACGCGCATGGAGCGCGACGGTCTGGTGCTGCGCTTAAAACCGGTCAATGACCAGCGCAAACTGTACGTGTCGCTGACCAAAGAGGGCAACGCGCTGTACGAGCACGCTCAGGCGCAGGTGGAAGAGGCGTACCAGCAAATAGAGGCGGAATATACGCCGGAGAAGATGAAACAGCTGACGGCGCTGCTTGAGGAGTTTATCGCGCTGGGAAACCGCCATAACGCAGCGCGTGACGAAGAGTAAAAACCACAAATTAAAGGATGATTTTCGTAAAGTTTTCCCTTTCCAGGCCGAAAATTCTGTATCTGTCTGAAGGAAGAGAAAACATGTTAAACCGTATCAAGATTGTCACCAGCTTAATGCTGGTTTTAGCGATATTTGGCCTTTTACAACTGACCTCCGGTGGTCTTTTCTTCAATGCCCTGAAGCATGACAAAGAGAATTTCACCGTCCTGCAAACCATTCGCCAGCAACAATCCACGCTGAACGCCAGCTGGGTGGCGTTGCTGCAAACCCGTAACACCCTGAACCGCGCGGGCATCCGCTACATGATGGATCAGAACAATATCGGCAGCGGCGCGACCGTGAACGATCTGATGCAAATTGCCTCTGTGTCACTGAAACAGGCGGAAAAAAACTGGGCTGCCTACGAAGCCCTGCCGCGCGATCCGCGTCAGAGCGACGCTGAAGCGATGGAAATTAAGCGTAACTACGATATTTATCACGGCGCGCTGGCGGAGCTGATTCAGCTGCTGGGTGCAGGCAAAATTAACGCTTTCTTCGATCAGCCTACCCAGAGCTATCAGGATGGTTTTGAGAAGCAGTATGTGAACTACCTGCTGCAGAACGACAAGCTGTATCAGATGGCGGTGGAAAACAGCAACAGCTCTTACAGCCAGGCGATCTGGGTGCTGATCAGCGTGCTGATGGTTGTGCTGGTGGTCATCGTGGGCGTGTGGCTGGGTATCAAGCAGGCGCTGATCTCTCCGCTGACCCGTCTCATCGACAACATCCGCCATATCGCCAGCGGCGATCTGGTGAAGCGCATTGAAGTGGAAGGCGCTAACGAGATGGGTGAACTGGCCGACTCGCTGCGTCATATGCAGAGCGAACTGGTACGTACCGTTGGTGACGTGCGTAACGGCGCAAACGCTATCTACAGCGGCGCGAGCGAAATCGCGATGGGCAATAACGATCTCTCTTCCCGTACTGAACAGCAGGCCGCTTCCCTGGAAGAGACCGCAGCCAGCATGGAGCAGCTGACGGCGACCGTGAAGCAGAACGCCGAAAATGCCCGCCAGGCGAGCAACCTGGCGCTGAGCGCGTCTGAAACCGCACAGAAGGGCGGGAAAGTGGTGGATAACGTGGTGCAAACCATGCGCGACATCGCGGGCAGTTCGCAGAAAATCGCCGATATTATCAGCGTGATTGACGGTATTGCCTTCCAGACCAATATTCTGGCACTGAACGCGGCGGTTGAAGCTGCACGTGCGGGTGAGCAGGGGCGCGGATTCGCCGTCGTGGCAGGTGAAGTACGTAACCTGGCCCAGCGCAGTGCCCAGGCTGCCCGTGAGATCAAGAGCCTGATAGAAGACTCCGTCGGTCGTGTGGAAGTGGGCTCAACGCTGGTGGAAAGCGCCGGTGAAACGATGGGTGAAATCGTTAATGCGGTGACCCGCGTGACCGATATCATGGGCGAAATCGCCTCTGCCTCTGATGAGCAGAGCCGCGGTATCGATCAGGTTGGTCTGGCGGTGGCGGAGATGGATCGCGTGACTCAGCAGAACGCCTCGCTGGTTGAAGAGTCTGCTGCTGCCGCTGCGGCGCTGGAAGAGCAGGCGAGCCGCCTGACGCAGGCCGTCGCGGTGTTCCGTATTCAGCAGGAGCAGATGAAAGCACGTGAGTTTGCCGCAGCCAAAAGCGTTGCTGCACCGGCGGTGATGCGTAAACCGGCGACCGCGGATGCGGGCGATAACTGGGAAACCTTCTAACGCCGTATGTGGTGCCGGGTGGCGGCTACGCCTTACCCGGCCTACGCAATGACGGTGCGCCACCGGGCGATATTACAGAGGCAGGCGCATGGCACAGCGAGCGTCATACGCTAAACCGTGCGCCGTCTCTTCTTCGCGTTTTTCACGCAGTTCAGGCGTCAGCGTCGTTATCATTTCAAACCCCAGCCGCGCATAGAACGGCGCATTCCACGGCACGTCCCGGAAGGTTGTCAGCGTCAGCGATGCCAGCCCCCTTTTGCGGGCCTGGTCAGCGACACAGGCGATGAGCCGTCGGCCGATCCCTTTTCCCTGCCAGTCCAGATGCACCGAAAGCTCCACGATGAACAGCGACGAAACGTGCGTCTCTGCGAGGATAAAACCGACCGGCTGGTCGTTGGCCTGCGCCAGCCAGCTCAGTCCGCGTTCGGCGTAGTCGAGATGCTGCTCAGCGGAAATGACCTCGCCCTCTGCAAGCCAGGCGAGTTCCGGGTAATCCCGGAAACGCTCGCCCGCCGCGCGTTCTATGGCGGGCAGGGCGGTGACGTCACCGGGGCGTGTTGGGCGAACGGTGATGTTAAGGCCGACACGCATTAGCCTGCGTTACCCACGATTTTAATTTCGACCATGCCAATCCCGAGCTCGCGCGGTGAGTGGCCGAGAATATTGCCTTCATTGGTAGATTGCGGCTCTGGCGGCACAATCACCAGGGTATTACTCCGTGAAGGATTATCGAAATGCAGCGTGGTGGTGCTGACTTCGTTGCCAAGGGTCAGCGTTTGCTCGCTGTCGCCCACCCGTACCGGAACAGGGCGGTTAGCATTAGCGCCATACGCTTTGGCGGTGATCACCAGGTCGAATTTCTGCGGCAAGGGGTGGGCATACTCAATTTTTACCTCATTGCCCAGCTGTGCGTTGGACCAGCGTCCCCAGGACTCCGGACGAGAGATACCGCTGAACTGTTTAACCTCTTCCGGCGCACCGGCGACGTTGAAGATAAAGCTGTCGGCTTTATAGCGAATATCGTTGTCGACGATTTTCAGCATATCAATGTTGCGCTGATAGCGGGCGGTATCGATAACCGTATCCCTGAAGGCGGTTTTGCCCTTCCATACTGGCTTATCCACGTGCTGCACGGTTTGCTCCCCGCCTAGCTGCCCCTGAGAGACACACCAGTCCGTCGACAGCGCCAGCGGCGGCGACCAGAGCTGGCCCATTTTGTAGCACTTATCGACCCAGACAAAGTTATCACGCGGGGCAAACTCCGCCAGCTGGAAGCGCAGCGGCGCCGAGTATTCGCTTTCAGGCAGCGGCTCAACGCGGTTATCCGACACGCGCAGCAGCAGCGGCAGCCGGAAGTGGCTGCCTGAGAAGGCGATCGTTTTTTTATCCTGATCGATAGTGAAGTCTTTCATCTCTTTCGGGAAGTTCCACAGACGTATGATATCCGGCTTCCAGGCGAGGATTTTTTCCTTCATGTTGAGGAACACTTCGGACAGCGATTGTCCCGACAGCGTGCTGCGGCCAAGACCAATAAAGTTGTCACCGCCAAGAATATCCAGCACCGTGGCACCGTTATCCATCGAATTACGCTTGGTGGCGATTACCTCCTGCTGCGGTTTGTCGCCGCGCAGAACGAAGAACAGGTTGCTGCGATCCTGTTTGTTCAGCTGATCCCACGCGCTGTTTTTCATCGCCAGATGGTCTGAAGAGACCACGATCACCGTGTTTTTGAACCAGGGTGAGGTTTTGATTTTCTGAACAAGGGCGGCGATATGCTCCTGGCTACAGGTGACGGCGCTGAAGGATTTATTATCTTTGCCGTCAATGTCGTAGCGTTTGCGCTTGCAGGTGCGCGAGACGAAACCGTCAGGATGGTGAGTATCTACCGTCAGGGCAAAGAGGGAGAAGCGTTTCCCGGCGCGGGACAGTTCTTCGAATTTTTTCCAGGTCTCATCCAGCACGGTATCGTCGTAGAAGCCCCAGTCGTTGCGGTAAGTGGGGTCGGCGACGGTCGTTTTTAACTCTTCTGAGCCGTACAGATGATCAAACCCGTGTGATTTCAGGAACACATCTTTCCCGGCAAAGCGCAGGTTGGCCCCCTGGACAAAATAGTTCTCGTAACCGGAGTTTTTCAGGATGTCGCCCAGGCAGATATTCTGCGGGAAGAAGCTCGACATTGAAGCTGAGGCGTTGCCTTCAAAGGGGGCAAACAGAGGAATGCCGCACTGGGAGGCAACCATTCCGGCAATGGTGTAGTCGGTGCCGGGCAGCTGCATGGTGTGACTGAAGTCGAGGCCTTCGTTTTTCAGCGCGCCCAGATCCGGCGTCAGGTTCGGGAAGGCGTCGTTATCGAAATAGGTCCTCTCCAGACTCTCGCCGTAGATGTACACCAGATTAAGCTTCGGGTTGGCTATCGTTTTCGATGGCTCTTTATAGTACGCCACGAAATCCGGGTCACCGTCGCGCGACTGGGATTTCACCAGCTCGGTGATCTGATGAAATGCCGGGCTGGCATCCACTGAGGCCAGCGCAAGGAAAAGCGCCAGCAGGCTGTAGCCATGGTGGTGCGGAAGATGACGGCGGCGGCGCAGCACCCAGGCGAGCGCGCCAAAAATGGTCACCAGCGCCAGCACCAGCCCCAGACCGGGGAGGATATACTTACCCACGCCCGCGCCCGTCAGGCTATTGGTCAGGGTGTAGAGCACCGCATCGTTTATCCCGTCTCCGGTAAAGTAATCGCTGGCGTAGAGCGTAATGTTTAAAACAATAAAAATGCCGAGCACCACCAGCGTGGCGATAAACCACCAGGTATTACGGCCAGCTTTCCAGGCGTAAACGCCGATGGAGGCCAGAAAAAGGGCAAGGGACATTAACTCTGACAACAGCATATCCTCATGACGCCAGGTGCTTCGCTGGCTAATTGATTATTTTTTGGGTAATACAATGTAATGGCGATGTCGCTAAGCTGCAATTTTAGTGTCACGAAAGTGTGCCGTTGTTAGGAATTGGTTTAGAAAATCGTTTTTTTGAAGGCGGTCGCATCCTGCTGTACGGATGCTGAGACGAGGGCAGAAGGGGAAAATGCCGGTTTCACGCCGCGTTGCAAGACTAACGTATTAAACGCGGCGTGTTGTGGCAGGAAATGGGGCCGATCAAGAGATGAAATTAACGCCTTGTTTCAGCACCAGATCGCAGGCTTTGGTTTTCACCTGTTTCGCCAGAGATGAGTTGCCAAGGGTGCTCAGATTCAGCTGCTGACCATTTTGCGCGTTCAGCAGACCCTGAATGCCGTCCATGTAGTTGGTGTCGGCTTTCTGCTCCTGGGTGTCCAGACCCAGCTTACCGAGCACCTGGTTTTTCACATTTTGCACATCGGTCACGGAAGCCAGCTTTTGCTTCGCACAGTATTCCAGGATGCCTGCTGCGTTGTTCATGGTGCCGGCACTCAGACTCTGGGAGCTATTGCCCAGCAGGCTGGTGAGGGAAGAGGCTGACAGCCCGCCCTGAGTGCTGCCGCTCTCTTTGGTGAGTTCGCTGGCGGCGCTGGAGAGGGACTCCTGCCATGACGCGGCATGGGCCATGCCGGTGACCAGCAGGGCGCCTAAAAGTGTGCTGAAAAGAATCTGTTTTTTCATAATGGCTTTCTCAAAAAGGTCCGTTTTGGGCCGGAAGAGGTCCAGTATATACCTCCGCTCCGGCGGCGATTCCTGGAACTGTCTTAATACTCTTTACCGGTGACGCGGCTGCGATAGCTTTCCCAGTCAAAGATAACGTAGAGGCTGTTGCCCAGCTTCATGCGATCCATCACGCGCTCGCCCAGTAAGCGGGTCATCTCGTCGATATTGTGGTTGGTCAGCATGCCGGTGGGACGCTTGGAGGAAGAGCGGCGATCGACAATCTGGTTAATGATCACCTTTTCATAGCGGGATTCGGTTTGAACACCGATCTCGTCAATAACCAGCAAATCCACATTGCTCAGATCGTTAAGCAACTGCTCTTCGCTGGTTTCACGGTTGCTGAAGGTATCTTTCATGGCAGACATGATATCGGCCACGGTAATGATTAACACCGATTTCCCGCGCAGAAGCAGTTCGTTGCAGATGGCGGCGGCCAGGTGGTTTTTACCGGTACCGGGCTTACCGCTGAAGATAAAGCTGGCGATGTTGCCGTCGAATTCGTCCACGTACTGCCGGGCGGCGGCCAGGGCGTTCATCTGCCCGTTGGTCTCAATTTTATAGTTATCGAATGAGCAGTTCTGATGCAGGGGGCGAATACCGGAGCGGTTAAAGGTACGCTGCATTTTCATCGCCCGGTTTTCACGGGCGAGGGCGGCAGCGCGGATCTCACCCTGTTCTTTTTGCCACGCCAGAAGTTCTTCACCCGTTGTGAAGGCAGGCTTCACATTGGCTGGCATCATCTTTTGCAGTCGTTTCATCAGGTCGCCGACGTTTTTCATTTCGCACCTCGGAATCCATTAGGGATCTGTTTATCCGGTTCTGAAAAAGCGTTGATATCGCGTTTTGGCTGGCCGTTATTGCTGGCGCGGTTAATTTGCAGATGGCGGGCGAGCTTTTGCTGCCACTGAATGTGGGTGAAGACTTTGCCTTCTGCCTGCCACCAGGCAATAAAGGCGGCAAGCTCCTCAGGGGTAGCCGGTTGCGTCAGCGCAATGCCCCACAATGCCGCCTGCCGCTGGAAATCCACATCCGGATGCCAGCCCGCGTACAGGGCAAATTTCCCCATCGGCACCGTGACGGGGGCGTTACCCGGCTCTTCAAAGAACTGGTTATCGAGCGTGACGTCACTTACCGGGCGCGACAACCGCGCTTCTATCTCCAGAAGCTGCGCCAGACGCTCCGGGGTGAGGGCGTAAAACGCCGGGGCGTTGTCGGCCAACACTGCAAGCGTGCCGCCTTCGGCGTGCGTCAACACACCGCGGGGATCGCGCATAAAGGCATCAATACCAGCAATGCTGGTGGTCAGAATTCTGGAGGACATAACGCTTTCTCTACTGATTACTACGGGCGTGATATGGGCTTATGGTAGCACAGAGAGGATGAGGGAATGGAGGGGATTTCCCCGGTGGCGCTGCGCTTACCGGGGCTACAGTCGTAGGCCTGATAAGCGCAGCGCCATCAGGCATTTATCACGCGATGATATTCAGGGTCACGTCGATGTTGCCGCGGGTCGCGTTGGAGTACGGGCACACAATGTGCGCGGCATCCACCAGTTTTTTGGCTTCTGCAGGATCCATGCCTTCAACGTGAATGTTCAGTTTGGCTTCGATACCAAAACCGGTTGGCAGTGGACCAATGCCCACTTCACCTTCAATGAAGGCCTCTTTTGGCAGCGTAAATTTGTCGCGCGCAGCCACAAATTTCATCGCCCCCAGGAAACAGGCAGAGTAGCCGGCAGCAAACAGCTGTTCAGGGTTGGTCACTTCGCCCCCCATGCCGCCCATCTCTTTTGGCACACCCAGTTTGACGTCCAGGACGCCATCGGAAGAGGTTGCGCGGCCGTCACGGCCTCCGGTCGCTTTTGCTTTGGCAGTGTAGACAACTTTTTCTAAAGACATGGCAGGTTCCTCATCTTACGTTAGTGCGTGCTATTAAATATCGCGCGATGTATTGGGGTAAATAAATACGCGTAAAGTATAGCCTTACGCGTGATGTAACTGATGTCGCAAAAGTTCAAGCTGCTGCTTGAGTGCCAGCATGGTGTCAGTGTCACATTGCGCTGCGCATCCCACCGCGTGAGGGATCCCGGAGGCCTGCTGCTGCAGCTCACGTCCCGCATCGCTCAGCGTGACGGCGACCTGGCGTTCGTCTTTACGCGAACGCTGACGGTTGATCAGCCCGGCGCTTTCCAGACGCTTCAACAGCGGCGTCAGGGTGGCAGAGTCAAGAAACAGCCGCTCACCGATGTCCGACACCGTAATGTCATCCTGCTCCCACAGTACCAGCATCACCAGGTATTGCGGGTAGGTCAGGTTAAGCGGCGCCAGCAGTTGCCGGTACAGCTTGTTAAGCGCCAGGTTTGCCGAATAGAGGGCAAAACAGAGCTGGTTATCCAGCAGAAGCGCGTTGGTGGTGTCGTTCGTTTTTGCGTTCATGAGTTGAATATAGATAGTGCACGATATAATTGCAAGCAATTTTATGGACAGGTATAACGAAGCGCCACCTGAACGGCCATTTTCCGGTAGTGCTGGCGCTGAGCCTGCTCGTCTGCTCCCTCTTCAAACAGCAGCGTAAAGGTGTAGCTGTTGGCAACATAGTGGAAGCTGAAGCTGCTGATCAGGCGGTGAAGATCCCGCGGGTCAACCGACTGGCTGAACAACTGCTTTTCTTTTCCGCGCCGCAGGATATCGTCGAGCAGGTCGAGCGCGCTGCGGTTGACCTGGCGCAGGTAGCTGGATTGCTGCATAAAGCGACCACGCTGCATGTTCTCCATGCAGATAATACGAATGTAATCCGGGTGGTCTGCGTGGTAGTCAAAGGTGGCTTCCACCAGGTGCACCAGCGCTTCAACCGGCGGTATGTCTGCAAGGCTGAGCGCTTTTTCACTGGCGCGGATCCGGGTGTAGACGTACTCAAGAACGAGAAGGTAAAGATTTTCTTTGTTCTTAAAATGGTAAACCACCATCCGTTTCGTGGTGCCTGCTTTCTCTGCGATCTGCTCCATGCGGGCGCCGTTCAACCCATATTCAGCAAAAAGGGCGATAGCGCTCTGAAAGATTTTTTCCTTCAGGCTGGATTCTTCACTGTGCTCAGGGAGTTCGCTGCCAGGGTTTGCCACATCCTTTCCTTATCGTCACTAAACGGAATAGAAAGATTATCCCCATGGCAGCGAAATAACACAAACATCAAACGCGCGGGCGTTTGCGGTAAAGCCACAGCCCCGGGATCGACAACCCGATAGAGAGTGCGCCAACAATAGATGAGGCCTTAAGAAAGTTGCTCAGAAGCAGGATCATTTGTGGCTCGGTGTAGCCAAAGTGGCTGATTTTTACCGCTGAAATCATGGCCGTATAGGCTGAAATGCCGGGGAACATCGGGATGACGGCCGCGACGGTGAATACCTTAGGGTGCGCCAGATACCAGCGCGACCACTGAATACCAATGCTGCCGACCAGCATGGAGGCCATAAAAGTTGACCACTCGATGTTAAAACCAGCGGTCATCATGATCATTCTCGAGCCATGACCGATGGCGCCCAGCAGCGCACACCATGGCAAAGCGCGCTGCGGGACGTTGAAGACCATCGCAAAGCCGACGGCGGGAATGGCGGCCAGGATCATGTCCTGCATCAGTGCCAGCAGAAACGTTATCACGCCCATCCGCGTAACCCCCACAGCGTCATGGCCATCACTACGCCGATACAGGTTGCCAGCGTAAGCAGGCTGGCAATCGCCCAGCGAGCCAGACCGGTATTGATGTGCCCTTTAAACATATCGGCAACGGCGTTAATCAGCGGGAAGCCCGGAACCAGCAGAAGCACGCTGGCGGCCATGGCGATGGTAGGCGTGTTGGCAAACTGCGGCAGGCGCAGCAGCAGCCCCGACACCGTGGTGGCAACAAACGCGGTGATGCAGAAGTTAATTTGTGGGTGTAACTGCCGGTGCGTCAGTACCTGGCGTACATACATGGCGATGCTGCTGGCGCAGAAGGTCACGAACGCGCCGTCCCAGCCCCCTTTATTGAGCTTACAAAAACAGGCGCACGATAACCCCACCATCAACACCACCAGCCAGCGCGGATAACGTAGGGGTTTGATTTGGTTGAACCGTTTTTCTATCTCTTTCAGGTCGAGCAGCTTATGTTCAGCCAGAATGACGATGTGCTGCACTTCGGTTACCACATGCATATTAATGCCGCGGTCGTGGTTTTTACGGGTAGAGGTGAGGCACTGGCCATCTTTGATGGTGGTCAGCACGATAGCGTTCGATGAAATCGCGCTTTCGACGCTATCCATCCCCAATGCCAGCCCCAGACGCGTCGAAAGCTCCTCGACCAGGGCGCTTTCCGCCCCGTGCTGGAGCAGGAAAAGTCCGCACTGAATACACAGCCGCGTGGTGGCACGCTGCATCGATATTTCTGCCTGCATGTAGTGTCCCGAAGTGTTGGTGAGTCGCTTGCCTGTTGGCCCCTGATGCTTACTTTTAGCACAGAGTGCGGTATCCCTTGCTCTGGGTCAGATCAAGATTCCTGCAAACAGTTGCAGCCCGGTTCGCGAAAAAGAATGAGGTTTAAATATAAATACAATGAATTTGTATGAGTCGAAATATAGAATATTTATATTAAGTTATTCTTATTTTATATTTTCATTATTTTAATGCTCTTGCAATTAAATTTAATTGCGCTTTGTGAGATATTAGCGTTGTTTTAGGCCTTTCTTAAGCTAAGAACATATCTCATCTTCTGCTTGTATTAATCAGTCTACACTCAGGGACGAAAAAACATAAATCTTGATGCGTTTAGACGCTACTCATCAAATGAAAAATGGACACGGAGGGTCTATGTTGTCATTGAATGGTAAACATGGCGTAGTTATTAGCAGGGTACCCGTTATGCAAAACGGGTTAGGCAGCGTTATGGCAAACCATTTCCCAGAATTTGAATTGACTTATTGTCGTTCGCTGCAGGAGTTAACGTTACTTCAGCTTCGCCGGGCTAATGTCATTATTGCTGATATTTCAGGTGAATACAGGAAACCCCGGGGAACGTTAGAAGAATATTACAACTTACTGAACCAATACCGGGATATTCACTGGATTTTTATGGTCTCTCGTCCCCTTTATCCCATTGCAGTGGAACTGCTTATGCGCCCGGAAAGCACGTTGCTTTCTGAAATGGAACCGATTGAAGGCGTGATTAATGCTATTCGTGCAGGTAGCGAGCGGGCAGAGAGGATAAGCCAGACGTTATTGTCTCCTGAACCCGCCGAGGCGGAAACCGAAGACGAACCGTTTGTTGCGCTGACCCACTCTGAACGAAAAGTGTTACGCCTGCTAGGTAAGGGCTGGGGAATTAACCAAATTGCTACCTTGCTCAAGAAGAGCAACAAAACGATCAGTGCGCAGAAAAATAGTGCGATGCGACGGTTGTCGCTGCGCAGCAATGCCGATATGTACGCCTGGATTAACAGTGCACAGGGAATGAGAGAGCTGAGTTTAATGTCAGCCTATGGAGAGTATGAGGAATGGAAAAAACCGATACACCAGGACATATCGCTGTCATCGAAAATTGCACAATGAGTGCCGTTGGGCTGCAGCATCTTTTTGCGATGCCGATGCTCAGCCATTATCGACTGCACCTCTTCAGTCAGTTCGAAAGCTTTAAAAAGGCGCTGACCAATATCTCTTTTTTCTCGGTGATCTATTCGCTCTCGGATGCGCGTGAAGAGCGTCGTAACTGCCTGGCTTCCCTGCGGGATCTCGCTTTCACCCATAGCGATATTCAGCGAATTGTACTTGCGTCTGATGACATGGAAGCGCGCCTGATAAGCCATCTGTCGCCTTCTCGTCTGCATGGCATTGTGAGTAAATCGGTACCGCTGAGCCACCTGCAGGAGGAGCTGGTGGTGCTATTGAGAGAGACGCATCATATCAATGACAATATGCTGAACCACTGGTATGTCAATCAAAACAGATTGTTAAGCCCAACGGAGCGGGCGATATTGCGGTATATGTCTTTCGGGTTTTCCATTCCTGAAATCGCGACACAACTTGAACGCAATATTAAAACCATCCGCGCGCACAAGTTTAATGCGATGGTGAAGCTGGGGGTGAATTCTGACGTAGGGCTGCTTGATGCGGCGGATATTCTTACTCATCTTCCGGCAAGAGACATGCGCTGTTCGGTGTCAGGCTCGCCGGCATTTTTATAATCGGTGATTTTTTGATGCGCCAGATACATTCTGGCACATCAATTAAATGCATACATCGACCCACTTTGCGGACGTCAGCTCAGCCATCCGGTCTGGAGAAATGCGTACGGCGCTGTGGATGGCACCTGCGGCGGGCAGCACTTCCGCGTACTGTTTTAACGAAATATCGCAGTAAACAGAAAGTGGGTTTTCCAGCCCGAACGGACAGACTCCCCCGACGGGATGGCCTGTAATCGTCACCACTTCATCACTACTGAGCATGCGCGCTTTTGCACCAAAGGTATCTTTCAGTTTTTTGTTGTCCAGACGCGCATCGCCTTTCGCCACTACCAGAATCACCTCATTTTTTACTTTTAGAGATAACGTTTTGGCGATTTGTCCCGGCTCAACGCGATGAGCGGCAGCAGCCAGCGCAACGGTCGCGGTACTCTGACTCAGTTCAATGATTTCTATATCCGGCGCGTTGTCGGCAAAAAACTGCTGTACAGACTGCAAACTCATTGTTTCCTCCTGACAAATATCCTGCGTAATCTGTCATAAGAATTTATCTGCTGTAAATATCTCTTAAGTAACAAATATCCTACATGGCCGATTTCTGGATCGCCTTCACATTCACGGAAACCGGTTACAGTAACCGGTTGCAGAGCGTGAATCAGAGATTAATACTGAGGACGTAACGTCCCCTGTATCCAATAATAAGAGCACATTATGAAACCATTCCGTCTGAGCAGTACCGCTGGTACACGAGCCAGCAAGGTTGTGAAGCTGATTTATGGAACAACGTGTGGCGTGAAAACGCCCGTATCGAACGTCTGACAGGAGATCTGCTATGTCTGCCAACCATGCTGCGTTTAATCTGATATTCCGTTTCGTTGAAAATTACGTCAGTCCCATTGCCGGGCGGATCTCTTCCCAGCGTCATGTTATGGCTATCCGCGACGGGTTTATCTCCGCGATGCCCTTCATGATTGTCGGTTCATTTTTATTAGTGTTTGCTTACCCACCGTTTTCGCCAGACACCACCTGGGGCTTCGCGCGCGCCTGGCTGGACATGGCAAAGCAATTTGAAGGCCAGATCCTGACGCCGTTCGATATGACGATGGGCATTATGTCCATTTATATTTGTGCGGCCATAGCCTATAACCTCGGCAAACACTATGTGAAATCGCATCAGTTAGATCCGTTCATGTGCGCCATGCTGTCGCTGATGGCGTTTCTGTTGGTGGCTGCACCTAAGACCAAAGGCACGCTGCCCGTAGACAGCCTGGGAGGCACGGGGATCTTTACTGCGATTTTGGTAGCAATCTACTGCGTTGAGATGATGCGTTTCCTCAAGGCGCACAATATCGGTATCCGTCTGCCGGACCAGGTTCCTCCGATGATCAAAAACTCCTTTGATCTGTTGATCCCGGTGCTGGTGGTTGTACTGACGCTCTATCCGCTGAGTTTGTTGATTCAGTCTCAGTTTGGCATGCTGATCCCGCAGGCCATTATGTCAATCTTCAAACCGCTGGTTTCCGCTGCGGATTCTCTGCCTGCCATCCTGCTGGCGGTGTTGATTGGTCATTTATTGTGGTTCGCAGGGATCCACGGGGCGGCAATTGTCTCCGGGATGCTGCAGATGTTCTGGCTGACCAATCTCGGGGCTAACCAGACCGCCCTGGCGGCAAGCCAGCCTCTTCCCCATATCTTTATGGAGGCGTTCTGGACGTTCTTTATCGTGATTGGGGGCTCGGGGGCGACAATGGGGCTGGTGTTCTGCTACCTGCGCAGCCGTTCAGCGCATCTGCGCTCAATCGGGCGTCTGAGCGTGGTGCCGAGCATCTTTAACATCAACGAACCGGTCATTTTTGGTACGCCGATCGTCATGAACCCGGTGTTCTTTATTCCGTTCCTGCTGGCACCGATGGTCAACGCCGTGCTGGCCTGGGCGGCAATGAAGTTTGATTTGATAAGCCGCGTGATCTCTGTTGTGCCATGGACAGCACCCGCGCCTGTGGGTGCCGCATGGGCGCTGGGCTGGGATTTCCGCGCGGCCATTCTGGTAGTGGTGCTTGCGTGTGTCTCCGCCATCATCTACTTCCCGTTCTTTAAAGTGTACGAGAAGCAGCTGCTGGAGCAGGAAGCGGAAGAAGCGCAGCGTAATGCGGAAGCGGAAAATCAGCAGGTGGCCTAGGTAAAAGCAAAACGGCAACATAAGTTGCCGTTTTTAGTGTTTGTTCCCTCTCCCTGTGGGAGAGGGGCAGGGTGAGGGCATCAGGCCGGGTACGACTACTTCAGCGTACAATCCCCGCACTGCTGAACGTCCGGCAGGCGATAGCGCTGGCAGCAGGTGCGACGCACCAGAAGCCCGTCACGCGGCACTACGGTACGGAATAATGGGTTATCGCGGCCATCCGCAAGCTGTTTCGTAAAGAACAAGGACTGACGCAGGGCATCCACCTTCTCATCACCGAGCAGGGGCTTCATTTCCGTCAAATACCAGTGGATTAAATAGCCGGTATTACTCCAGATAAGCTTCCCGTTGATCTCACCTGTCTCTTCCAGAGCATTCACCACCGGCATCAGGGCGCGGGTCACGAGCCGCTCCATCCGCTGCGTGGCAGAAAGATGCATGGCCGTTGGGTCTTCGTGAAGATCGATCCAGAAGCAGGCCGCACGCCCCGTCTCGTGGAACTCAACGTGAAAATACTCCGGGGAGAGATCCAGCATGGTCTCCTGGGTGAGCAATGCCAGCATGAGCGGAGGCGCCATCAGGCCGATATACCATTGCGCCCAGAGAGAGAGCAGGGGCTTGTTTTCCCGCGTAAGGGTGGGTTGATTGCGATAGATATGGTCAGAATAGGTTGCCAGCAGCGACTGGCGTTTTGCCGGCTGCTGCCATTGTGCCAGTGTCATCGCGTGGTGCGGATGCGGCTCATCCAGTTTGATAAAGTCCAGCAGATGGGCACGGGTTGCCGCTATCTTTTCGCGTATGGCTTCCGCAAGCGAAGAGTCTCCCGTGGTGAGACGGGCTCGCCAGAGGAGGGGTTCAACAGTCTGTACGGTATGAGTGGCCATAATAGATAGAAATCTAAATGATAATGATTGCCAATCCTAACTATTACTCATACCGATGGCAAGACTTTTGTCCTGGAGAGAGAATGCTGTGCTTAAACCGCCTGTAGCTCTTCGCTGAGCAGAATGTTATTCCGCCCAAGATGCTTTGCTTCGTAGAGGGCTTTATCTGCTTTTTCCAGCGCGCCTTCTGCGTCTTCATTCTCAAAAATGGCAATACCAATGCTGATGGTGACGTTAGTCGCGACGCGCTCATTGAACATGTGGGGGATTTTTAAGTCGTACACTTTCTGACGAATGCGCTCTGCCGTCTGGCGGGCATGTTCCAGCGAGATGTTCGTCAGCAGTACCATAAACTCTTCTCCGCCAAACCGCGCCACAATATCCCGCGAGCGTACGGCATCACGAATGGCTGCCGAGACACGGATTAACGCCTGGTCACCCATCATATGGCCGTAGTGGTCGTTATAGGCCTTGAAGTGATCGATATCCATTAGCAGGACAAAGTGTTCGCCGTTCTCTACCGCAGGCAGATTCTCCAGTCGGCTTTGCAAGCCGCGACGGTTATACAGGCCGGTAAGTGGATCCATCATGCTGAGATCGGTCAGGGTTTCTCGTTCTTCCAGTAACCGGGAGAGAAGTTCCTGAGCGAAGCGATCGTTACGTCTTTGTAGTACGTGGTGAACGCCGATAGCCACGACCGGAAGAATGAAAGAGTAGATCATTCTCAACCAGTGTTCAGAGGGGCTTAACCACAGGCAGACAATAAATGCGGGTAATGAGTGGAGCGTAAACGCCTTGATATTAATGGCGAATGCCAGCGAACCGATAAAAAGCACCGTTAATAGCGCCATGATCAAATATGTCGCCCGATCCTGCGTAATTAACGAAAATTTTGAGGCGATTTGCCAGGCCCATAAAATACCGAATATCGCTGAAACCACAGGAATATTTATCTTGCGGGTACTCTTTTGCCAGTGCCAGAGCAGCAATCCGGTGCTGAGCGTAAAAATAGCCAGCAGGGGGAAAGATAACAGCTGAACAGAATAGAGCGGATTTGTTACCGAGAACACCGCTGAGGTTGCGTTCAAAAATAAAAATAAACGTAACGATAATTGATATTTGCTGTTGACCAAAGACCGCCAGGATTGTGATGTCATAGTAGTGCGTTTTTATTAAAAATTAATTAAAACAGATAAATGGATGTTGTTTCGCAATAATGGAAGCAAAAAAAATCAACGAGTAATTATCAGAGAAACTTTATGAGTAGTTAACAGGTGGGCAATTTATCACCTTAAACAATGCCTGTCATTACGGGAAAGGTAAACGGCCACGGTTTTTAATTATCGGTGCTGACAAATGATAATGCTTGCCATGTGATATTGGTTATCATTATCGATTCGAAAGGGCAAACCATGTTGAACCGGGTGTTAGGAAGTGGTTGGGGGGTATTACTGCCGGGAGCCATCCTCGGCGGTCTGATGTTTGCCGATCTCTCCATTGATCTCTGGAAAGCCATCATTGTGTCAGGGCTGCTGATGACCTCAGCGATGATCTGGCATAAGCAATTACGGCACTTTGTTTTGTTGCCATCATGCGTTGCGCTGGTCAGTGGAATTCTGGTGATACTGATGAGTTTGAAATAATAGGGAATAGCAAGAAGGACTTCAGAGGGGATGCAAGATAATTGGTGCGAGGGGGGGGACTTGAACCCCCACGTCCGTAAGGACACTAACACCTGAAGCTAGCGCGTCTACCAATTCCGCCACCTTCGCATACCATCGATACTGTAAAAGTATCGTAACCACGGAGGCGCATTCTAGATGTTTTGAGCTTTACGTCAATAGAAAAATGCGCGCGTTGTTTTAATTGCTGCAAAAATGGCCGGAGGGGGATGGCACTTCTCCGGCAAACAATACCCGTGGATTACTTTTTAGCCTGACGCGTCATCACGGTACGGTAGACCTTAAAACGGCCCGTTTGCGCGATAACTTCATGGAAGCCGAAGGTTTCATCCAGCACTTTCGGGTACGGCAGAAACGCGTTGGCGACGATCCTCAGTTCACCCCCGCTGTTCAGGTGACGTACTGCGCCACGGATCAGCGTTTGCGCTGCTTCAAGGCTGGTTTCGATGCCATCGTGGAACGGCGGATTTGAAATAATCATGTCGAACCGACCGGTAACGTCCGAGAAGACGTTGCTGGCGAAGACATCCCCTTCGAAGCCGTTTGCGGCAAGCGTCGCACGGCTGGCTTCAACTGCGGGCGCGCTGACGTCACAGAGCGTCAGGCGGACTTTTGGTGAGTGGCTTGCCAGCACCGTGGCCAGTACCCCTGCACCGCAGCCTACGTCCAGCACTTTGCCTTTGGTGTGCGGCGTCAGCGTGGAGAGCAGCAGCTTACTGCCCACGTCCAGCCCGTCACGGCTGAAAACGCCCGGCAGGGTTTTAATGGTCAGGCCATCAAGCTGATACGCATCCCAGTATGTCCCGGCATCAAAGGAAGGCTGGTTTTCCAGACGACCATGATACAGGCCGCAGCGACGGGCGCTGTCGACTTTATTGAGCGGGGCGTACGCTTCCAGCATCTGCTCTGCGCTTCGCACGCCGCTGCGGTTCTCACCGACCACGAAAATATCGCACCCGACCGGCAGCAGAGAGAGCAGATTCATCAGCTGGAACTGCGCTTCCGGTTTGTTCTTCGGCCAGTAGTAGATCAGCGTGTCGCAGTCAGCGACATCACTCTGTTCCGCCACCAGGCTAAAGCGTGCGCGCTCGCCCATCTGGCGGCTCAGCACCTGCCAGTGGTGGTAGTATTGGGTGTGGGCACGGCTTTCAGCACAGTCGAAACGCGCGGGCAGGTCATCCTGCATATCTCCGGCAAACAGAATACGGCTTTCTTCGAAATCATCACTGTGACGCAGCAAGACTTCACTTGCCGGGGTAAATGCAGACATGAATTGTTCCTCAATAAACTCAGGCGGGGATTATAGTAGGTAGATGGCGCACTTTCGACACATTTGCTATATTTGCGCGCCTGAGAGACAGGAGTTTTCGCTATGACATCCCGACGTGACTGGCAGTTGCAGCAGCTGGGTATCACCCAGTGGGTCTTGCGTCGCCCGACGGCGTTGCAGGGTGAAATCGCTATCGCCATCCCTGCGCATGTGCGTCTGGTGATGGTGGCGGAAGAACTGCCTGCCCTGAATGATGCCCTGATTGGTGATGTCCTTCGCAGCCTGAAGCTGACGGCCGACCAGGTTTTACAGCTGACGCCGGACAGGGTCGCCATGCTTCCTCCTGACAGCCATTGCAACTGCTGGCGAATGGGCGAGACAAACGACATATCCCTTTCCGGGAGCCAGATCAGCTCCCCCGTGCTGGAAGAGCTGAAAGCCAACCCAAAAGCGCGAAGCGCGCTATGGCAACAAATCTGCGAATATGAACACGATTTCTTCCCTCACGACGCCTGATCTGCCTGCGGCGTATGCGATTGAAACACGCGCCCATGCGTTTCCGTGGAGCGAAAAGACACTCGCCAGCAATCAGGGCGAACGGTATCTGAATTACCGCCTGGACGTTGACGGCACCCTGGCCGCATTTGCGATAACCCAGGTCGTTCTGGATGAGGCCACGCTGTTTAATATCGCGGTGGATCCCGCGTTTCAACGCCGTGGGCTGGGAAGAGAACTGCTTACGCATCTCATTCGTGAGCTCGAAACCCGTGACGTTTTCACCCTGTGGCTGGAGGTGCGCGCGTCAAATGTCGCCGCCATCGCGCTCTATGAAAGCTTAGGCTTTAACGAGGCGACAATTCGCCGTAACTACTACCCGACCGCAGAGGGACGTGAAGACGCCATTATTATGGCTCTGCCGATTGGATAACGAAAAATAAGGTTGTAACGATGAAATGGGACTGGATTTTCTTTGACGCCGACGAAACGCTCTTTACGTTCGATTCGTTCGGTGGTCTACAGCGGATGTTTTTGGACTATAGCGTGACCTTCACCGCTGAAGATTTTCAGGACTATCAGGCGGTGAATAAACCGCTGTGGGTGGATTACCAGAACGGTGCCATCACCGCGTTACAACTGCAGCACCAGCGTTTCGATGTCTGGGCCGAACGGTTAAATGTAAGTCCAGGCGCGTTAAACGAGGCATTCCTCAATGCGATGGCCGATATCTGCGCCCCGCTGCCGGGGGCGGTTTCCCTGCTTGATTCGCTGAAAGGCAAGGTCAAACTGGGGATCATCACCAACGGTTTTACCGCGCTGCAGCAGATTCGCCTTGAGCGCACGGGCCTGCGCGATCATTTCGACGCGCTGGTGATCTCAGAAGAGGTGGGCGTGCCGAAGCCGGATCCGCGTATTTTTGATTATGCACTGGCGCAAGCCGGCAACCCCGATCGCGACCGTGTGCTGATGGTGGGGGATACCGCGGAGTCGGATATTCTGGGCGGCATCAATTCTGGTCTGTCGACCGTCTGGTTGAATGCGCATGGCCGCGTGAAGCCAGAAGGTATTGAGCCAACCTGGACCGTAACGTCGTTGAACGAACTGGAGCAGCTCCTGTGTAAACAATGATTGCCTGCCCCCCATTGATGGGTAAAATAGCCGCATTTTTCGTATTCCATGATGCGCGGCCTGCTGTCGCGCTTATATAAGAAGATTTGATTATGACGTTGTCTCCTTATCTGCAAGAGGTGGCCAAACGCCGCACTTTTGCCATTATTTCGCACCCGGATGCCGGTAAAACCACCATCACCGAGAAGGTGCTGCTGTTCGGACAGGCCATCCAGACCGCCGGTACCGTAAAGGGCCGTGGCTCCAGCCAGCACGCAAAATCTGACTGGATGGAGATGGAAAAACAGCGTGGTATTTCGATTACCACCTCCGTGATGCAGTTCCCGTATCACGACTGCCTGGTGAACCTGCTGGACACCCCGGGCCACGAAGACTTCTCCGAAGATACCTACCGTACGCTGACGGCGGTGGACTGCTGCCTGATGGTGATCGACGCCGCAAAAGGTGTAGAAGACCGTACCCGTAAGCTGATGGAAGTGACCCGTCTGCGCGATACGCCAATCCTCACCTTTATGAACAAACTCGACCGTGACATCCGTGATCCGATGGAGCTGATGGATGAAGTGGAAAACGAGCTGAAGATTGCCTGTGCGCCCATCACCTGGCCAATTGGCTGCGGTAAATTGTTCAAAGGGGTTTACCACCTTTATAAAGACGAAACCTATTTGTATCAGACAGGTAAAGGCCACACCATTCAGGAAGTGCGCATCGTGAAAGGTCTGGATAACCCGGATCTGGACGCCGCGGTGGGTGACGAGCTGGCTGCACAGCTGCGTGACGAGCTGGAGCTGGTGAAAGGCGCATCTCATGAGTTCGATAAAGAGCTGTTCCTGAGCGGCGAAATTACCCCGGTCTTCTTTGGTACCGCTCTGGGTAACTTCGGCGTCGACCATATGCTCGACGGTCTGGTGGAGTGGGCGCCGCAGCCGATGCCACGTAAAACCGACACCCGTGAAGTGGAAGCGAAAGAAGAGAAGTTCACCGGCTTCGTCTTTAAAATTCAGGCCAATATGGACCCGAAACACCGTGACCGCGTGGCTTTTATGCGCGTGGTGTCCGGCAAGTATGAAAAGGGTATGAAGCTGCGTCAGGTGCGTATCGGTAAAGATGTGGTGATCTCCGACGCGCTGACCTTCATGGCGGGCGACCGTTCGCACGTGGAAGAAGCGTATCCGGGTGACATCATCGGTCTGCATAACCATGGCACCATCCAGATCGGTGATACCTTCACGCAGGGCGAAATGATGAAGTTCACCGGGATTCCGAACTTCGCGCCAGAGCTGTTCCGCCCCATTCGCCTGAAAGATCCGCTGAAGCAGAAACAGCTGCTGAAAGGGCTGGTGCAGCTTTCCGAAGAGGGTGCTGTGCAGGTCTTCCGTCCAATCGCGAATAACGATCTGATCGTGGGTGCGGTGGGTGTGCTGCAGTTCGACGTGGTGGTTGCACGTCTGAAGAGCGAATACAACGTGGAAGCGATTTACGAATCGGTCAACGTGGCGACCGCGCGCTGGGTTGAATGTGCTGACGTGAAGAAATTCGAGGAGTTCAAGCGTAAGAACGAAGTTCAGCTGGCGCTGGATGGCGGTGATAATCTCACCTATATCGCCCCAACCATGGTTAACCTGAATCTGACGCAGGAACGTTATCCTGACGTACAGTTCCGCAAAACGCGCGAACACTAATCCCCTCTCAGAGCACGGCAGCCGCCGTGCTCTTCTTTATTTCCTGTCTTATTAGTCCCTTGCGGAATGTTCTTAATTCATCGCATTTTCGCGCTTTTTGCTCGTTTTTTGCCCGAAACTGAAAGCACCTCTGTGAGAGTGATCTATATTTAACTCAGTGTTTAGCTCCGGGCGTGGATGAATAAACTGTTCAATGCATGACTTTAGGTTCTCCATTTTGCCCGTGTGTCTATTCGCAATATATAAAACTACTAAGGAAGTATGTAGCCCGAATAACGGGCAAAACACAGGAATACATCGATGAATATGACAAGACTGAAGATTTCTAAAACTCTGCTGGCGGTGACATTGGGTAGCGTTCTGGTAAGCGGCTCCGCTCTGGCGGAATCCAGCACCATGGATAAAGCGCAAAACACCGCTAATACCGCAGGGGAAAAAATCGATAGCTCTATGAATAAAGTCGGTAATTTCATGGATGACAGCTCAATCACAGCAAAAGTGAAAGCCGCGCTGGTAGATGATGAAGCTATCAAGAGCACCGATATTTCCGTAAAAACCGAGCAAAAAGTCGTCACCCTGAGCGGCTTTGTTGAAAGCCAGGCCCAGGCCGAACAGGCCGTCAAAGTGGCGAAGGGTGTTGAAGGCGTTGCGTCTGTAAGTGACAAACTGCACGTCCGTGACAGCAAAAACGCGTCGGTGAAAGGCTATGCAGGCGATGCCGCTACGACCAGCGAAATCAAAGCTAAACTTTTAGCTGACGACATCGTGCCATCGCGTAAAGTCAAAGTGGAAACCACCGACGGTGTGGTTCAGCTTTCCGGTACGGTAGATTCTCAGGCGCAAATTGACCGCGCCGAATCCATTGCGAAAGCAATTGATGGTGTGAAAAGCGTTAAAAACGATCTGAAAACGAAGTAAACCTGCACGATTCGCCCGATAGGCCAGCCCTGCGGGCGAAATAAAAATGACTCTGGAAAAACGCCGGTGAGTGACCTGAGCGCTCATATTTAGCGGCCGACATTAACTATGGTAAAGGAGAGGCTTATGTTTCGTTGGGGCATTATATTTCTGGTTATCGCGTTAATTGCCGCCGCTTTGGGCTTTGGCGGACTGGCGGGTACAGCGGCCTGGGCAGCTAAAATTGTCTTCGTTGTCGGTATCATCCTGTTCCTGGTGAGCCTGTTTACGGGACGCAGACGTCCGTAGCAAACGCAATATTCCTCAAACAAAAAAAAGCCAGTCGTGATGACTGGCTTTTTCTTATTTGCGTTGCTGGTCGGGTGCGTTACTGTGGAGAGAGAAAATAATCAAAACAGGAAAGCAGAGGTGGGGCAACGAATTCCCGTTACGCTCGGCAATATTGCGCCGCTGACGTTAAAACCGTTTCGTGCTGGTCAACTTGCGCTGGTTTGCGAGGGGGGCGGGCAGCGCGGCATTTTTACCGCCGGCGTGCTGGATGAATTTATGCGCGCGCAATTCAACCCGTTTGACCTTTACTTCGGCACGTCTGCCGGGGCGCAGAACCTGTCTGCCTATGTCTGTAACCAGCCTGGCTATGCGCGAAAAGTCATTATGCGCTACACCACGGCGAAAGAATTTTTTAACCCGGTGCGCTTCGTGCGCGGCGGCAACCTGATCGATCTCGACTGGCTGCTGGAATCCACCTCCAGCCAGATGCCGCTGGCGATGGATACCGCCGCACGCCTGTTTGATAGCGGCAAAGAATTCTGGATGTGCGCCAGCCGGGGCGATGATTATTCCCCGGGCTATTTCTCTCCTCAAAAAGAGAACTGGCTGGATATCATCCGTGCCTCCAGCGCCATTCCCGGTTTTTATCGGACCGGCGCGCTGCTGGACGGCATCAGCTATCTCGACGGCGGCATCAGTGACGCGGTGCCGGTGCAGGAAGCGGCCCGGCGGGGGGCAAAAACCATTGTGGTGATCCGCACTGTGCCGTCGCAAATGTACTACACGCCGCAGTGGTTTAAACGGATGGAGCGCTGGTTGGGCGACAGCAGTTTGCAGCCGCTGGTGAATATCGCGAAGCAGCATGAAACCACCTACGGCGCGATGCAACGCTTTATCGAAAAACCGCCGGGTAAGCTGCGTATTTTTGAAATTTATCCGCCGAAACCGCTGGTCAGTATGGCGCTCGGCAGCCGTGTTCCCGCGCTGCGTGCAGATTATAAAACGGGGCGACTGTGCGGACGCTACTTCCTGGCGACGGTTGGAAAAATGCTGGCAGAGCAACCGCCGCTGCACCGGCACAAACACATTATTACGCCGCCTGCGATTGTGGCTAACGATCCGCTGACCGTGCCGCTGGTGGATGTCCCGCAGGCGAATGACGCTTTACTGGATAACGAGGATCTGGCGTGACGCACCGTTTTGTTGATACCCACTGCCACTTTGATTTTCCGCCGTTTACGGGGGACGAGACGCAGAGCATTGAGCGCGCCGCTCAGGCGGGTATCCACGCGATGATTGTGCCTGCAATCGAAGTGGACAGATTCGAGCGCGTGCTTGATCTCGCCCGCCGCCATGATGCGCTGTATGCCGCACTGGGTCTGCATCCTATAGTGATAGAACACCATCTGGACGAACATCTCGACGTACTGGATGCGGCGCTGCAAACCCGCGAAAACAAACTGGTCGCGATGGGTGAGATCGGCCTCGATCTCTATCGCGATAATCCGCAGTTTGAACGCCAGCAGACGATCCTTGATGCCCAGCTCAGGCTGGCAAAGCGTCACGATCTGCCGGTGATCCTCCACTCACGACGTACGCACGACAAACTGGCGATGCACCTGAAACGCATCGATCTGCCGCGAAAAGGAGTGGTGCACGGTTTCTCCGGTAGCTTGCAGCAGGCGCAGCGTTTTATTGAACTGGGCTATAAGATTGGCGTGGGCGGTACCATTACCTATCCCCGGGCCAGCAAAACACGCGACGTAATGGCACAGTTGCCGCTGTCTGCTCTGTTACTGGAAACGGATGCTCCTGATATGCCATTAAACGGTTTTCAGGGACAGCCGAACCGCCCGGAACAGGCGGCACGCGTGTTTACCACGCTGTGTGAACTGCGTGAGGAGCCGGAAACGGAGATTGCAGATGCGCTGCTGGAAAATACCCGCGCGCTGTTTGGCATCACGCTATAGGTAAAGTGCCGGGCGGATCACCGTGATGTGCTGTTTTTCGAGCGCCAGCGCCAGCGGCTCGATGTCCTCCGGTGTAGCGCTGCGCCATGACGCCGCCTCGCCGTAAACCCCGTGCGCGTGAAACGCGTTAATGCGTACCGGCACATTCCCCAGCCCGAGGATAAATGTTGTCAGGGGCTTAAGATGCTCCAGATAATCGCACTGCTCAGGGATCATCAGTAAACGCAGTTCCGTCAGCCGCTGATGCTGCGCCAGCCAGCGAATGCTTTGCTTAATCTGCGGGTTTTCGCGTCCGGTCAGCACGCGGTGATGTTCGTTTCCCCACGCCTTGAGATCCACCATCGCGCCATCCAGTACCGGCAGCAGTCTTTGCCAGCCGGTTTCCCCCAGCAGACCGTTACTGTCCACCAGACACGTAAGGTGGCGCAGGGCGGGATCCGTTTTGATCGCCGTGAACAGGGCGATCAAAAACGGCAACTGGGTAGTGGCTTCGCCGCCGCTCACGGTAACCCCTTCAATAAAAGGGGCGGCTTTACGGACCTGCGCGAGGATCTCTTCCACGCTCAGGTGCTGCGCCATTGGCGTTGCCTGCTGCTGGCACAGATGCAGGCAGGTATCGCACTGCTGGCACCGACTCTCCTGCCACCAGACGCGCCCGGCCTGAATGTTCAGTGCATCGTGCGGGCAGTGGGGCACGCAGTCGCCGCAGTCGTTGCAGCGCCCGATGGTCCACGGGTTGTGGCAGGTTTTACAGCGCAGGTTACAGCCCTGCAGGAAGAGGGCCAGGCGGCTGCCCGGCCCGTCCACGCAGGAGAAGGGGATAACCTGACTAACTAAAGCGCATCTGCTGTTCATGGCTGACCACGCGCGGCTGACGTTCCAGAATGCGGGTATTGCGTGCGGCTTCTTCGCCAAGCCAGGTGGTATTGGTGCGCGATCCGGCTTCGCGATACTGTGCCAGATCCGACAGCCGCACCATATAGCCGGTCACGCGCACCAGATCGTTACCGGCTACGTTGGCGGTAAATTCCCGCATACCGGCCTTAAACGCCCCCAGGCACAGCTGCACGACCGCCTGCGGATTGCGTTTTACCGTCTCATCCAGCGTTAGAATGTCGCTGATCCCGGCGGAGTAGTGCGGGTGATGCGGCGCCACGGCCAGCAGATGAGTGATGGGATCCGGCTCGTCGCCGTACGGCAGACGCGCACCCGGAGTGGTACCGACATCTGAACTTATTCCCGACTGTGCATGGAGCATCGCACGCTGTTTCCAGCCGTATTTCACCGGCGTGTTTTCCACAAACGCCGCCAGCTGCTCGCTGATGCGATAGCCCAGCGCGTTGGCCTGCTCGCTCATCCCGTAACGGCCGTCGATACCCGCTTTTTCGCAAAGCGTATTCACTGCCTCTGCCATGCCGTACATGCCAAACATCGGTACAAAGCGATCGGCATCAATCAGCCCCTCTTTCACCAGGAAGCTATTCTCAAAGAAGCCGGATTGTTGATAGAGAAACGCGCAGCGGGCATCAATGATGGCCATTTGTTGCTGGCAGTAGTGCGGCAACATACGCGTGAAGAAATCGTCGGGTGACGCGCTGTGTTCAGCAATCGCCCGCAGATTGAGGCGGACCAGCGTACTGCCGCCGCCCGCCAGCGGCAGCGAGTTGTAACAGCTCACGATGCCATAGCGGCCTTTTGTGAAAATTTTATCATTCACCGGGCCATGGGAAATATGCGGTTTGCTGCATTCACAGATATTTTTTGCCACCTCAAGCAGGAGATCGTCCGGCGTCACGTCCGGGTCATAAATAAACGTCAGATTCGGTGCAGCCTGCTTCAATTCTGCATCGGCACGCAAAATGGCGCGGGTGATGGGGGTATCTGCCGGACCGATGTTGACGTGCGTAAAGGCGTCCGGCAACGTTCTGTCGAGATAGCGCCAGAAACGTTTTATTCGGCTATCGATCGCTTCTTGTGTTAGAATTCTAACATAGGGTTGCAGTAAGGCATCAAGGTGACCGAGATAGACCGGCATTGATGTTACTGAAGGCACATGATGGTAGAGAATGGTTAACAGCGAGAGCGCGTCATCCAGATCTTTCGCCCCCTCCAGCTCCAGCCATTCTGAACCTTTAGCCAGAAACGTTGCGTAATCCGGCAGAACATAACGGGGTTTATAGGACGCGTGGCCTTCAAACATGTCGCAGATAAATCCCTTGTCCAGCGCGGCACGAGCCGCCTCAGGAAGTGCCGGATAAGGCAGATTGTTTTCCGCTTCCAGCGCCAGAAAATGACGTTTCTGTTCCGGGGTTAACACCGGGCTTGTCACAATGTGCTGGCAACGTTGTTGCAGGGCGTCGGGGCTGGCGTGGGGCATGTTCGCTTCCTTGATTGTTCTGCGGATGATGAACGGATTGTAGGAAGCCATCCTGTCAGGGCTTTTGATCTGACGAGGGGAATCGCTGCATTCGTCAGCAGTTCACGCATAAAATTTTGAATCAGATCTCATTACAGTAATGCAAATTTGTACGTAGTTTTCATTAACTGTGATGAATGTCGAAGTGTGAATGCGGGTGGATGTTAGAATACTCACAGACCCGCAAGGTAAAATTGATACGGCACCGCCGTTGGAGAATGTTATGACCGATTTAACTGCAAGCAGCCTGCGCGCGTTGAAACTGATGGACCTGACCACCCTGAACGATGACGACACCAATGAAAAAGTCATCGCCCTGTGTCATCAGGCGAAAACGCCAGTGGGCAACACTGCCGCTGTCTGCATCTATCCGCGCTTTATCCCGATTGCCCGCAAAACGCTGAAAGAGCAGGGTACCCCGGACGTGCGCATTGCAACCGTAACTAACTTCCCGCACGGCAACGACGATATCGAGATCGCGCTGGCGGAAACCCGCGCGGCGATTGCCTACGGCGCAGACGAAGTTGACGTGGTATTCCCGTACCGTGCGCTGATCGCGGGCAACGAGCAGGTGGGCTTTGACCTGGTGAAAGCCTGTAAAGACGCCTGCGCGGCGGCAAACGTGCTGCTGAAAGTGATCATCGAAACCGGCGAACTGAAAGAAGAAGCGCTGATTCGTAAAGCGTCCGAAATCTCCATCAAAGCCGGTGCGGATTTCATTAAAACCTCTACCGGTAAAGTGCCGGTGAATGCGACCCCGGAAAGCGCGCGCATCATGATGGAAGTGATCCGCGATATGGGCGTGTCCAAAACTGTGGGCTTTAAACCGGCGGGCGGTGTGCGTACTGCGGAAGACGCGCAGCAGTTCCTGGCGATTGCCGACGAGCTGTTCGGCGAAGAGTGGGCGGACTCACGTCACTACCGCTTCGGCGCGTCCAGCCTGCTGGCAAGCCTGCTGAAAGCGCTGGGTCATGGCGACGGTAAGAGCGCCAGCAGCTATTAAGTTTGAATTGCCGGGTGGCGCTACGCTTACCCGGCCTACAGGATCGTGGTCGGGTATATCGTACCCGCCATCATTCACCCGATTCCTCATGGGGGTTACCGTGTTTCTCGCACAAGAAATTATTCGTAAAAAACGTGATGGTCATGCATTAAGCGACGAAGAGATCCGCTTCTTTATCAACGGCATTCGAGATAACACCATCTCAGAAGGGCAGATTGCAGCCCTGGCGATGACCATCTTCTTCCACGATATGTCGATGCCTGAGCGTGTCTCGTTGACCATGGCGATGCGAGATTCAGGAACCGTACTGGACTGGAAGAGCCTCAACCTCAACGGCCCGATTGTCGACAAACACTCCACCGGCGGCGTAGGCGATGTAACGTCTCTGATGCTCGGCCCCATGGTGGCGGCCTGCGGCGGTTATATCCCGATGATCTCCGGGCGCGGCCTGGGACACACCGGCGGTACGCTCGACAAACTGGAAGCCATTCCGGGCTTCGATATCTTCCCGGATGACAACCGCTTCCGCGAAATTATTAAAGACGTTGGCGTGGCGATCATCGGCCAGACCAGCTCGCTTGCCCCGGCAGACAAGCGCTTCTACGCAACCCGCGATATCACCGCAACCGTTGACTCCATCCCGCTGATCACCGCCTCTATTCTGGCGAAGAAACTGGCAGAAGGGCTGGACGCGCTGGTAATGGACGTAAAAGTGGGCAGCGGCGCGTTTATGCCAACCTATGAACTCTCTGCTCAGCTTGCTGAAGCGATCGTTGGCGTTGCCAACGGCGCAGGCGTGCGCACCACCGCACTGCTGACGGACATGAATCAGGTGCTGGCCTCCAGCGCCGGTAACGCCGTCGAAGTGCGCGAAGCCGTTCAGTTCCTGACAGGCGAATACCGCAACCCACGACTGTTCGACGTGACCATGGCGCTGTGCGTCGAGATGCTGATTTCAGGCAAACTGGCGAAAGACGACGCTGAAGCGCGCGCGAAGCTGCAGGCGGTGCTGGATAACGGCAAAGCGGCAGAGATCTTTGGCCGCATGGTTGCGGCGCAAAAAGGCCCGACCGACTTCGTGGAAAACTACGCGAAATACCTGCCGACCGCGACGCTCAGCAAAGCCGTTTATGCCGATAGCGAAGGTTTTGTCTCTGCTATGGACACCCGTGCACTGGGTATGGCGGTGGTCTCGATGGGCGGCGGCCGTCGTCAGGCATCGGACACCATTGATTACAGCGTTGGCTTTACCGATATGGCCCGTCTGGGCGACAGCGTTGACGGAGAACGTCCGCTGGCGGTGATCCACGCCAAAGACGAAGCCAGCTGGCAGGAGGCGGCGAAGGCGGTGAAAGCGGCTATTACGCTTGCGGATAAAGCACCAGAAAGCTCGCCTTCGGTCTATCGTCGTATCACCGAATAGCGGTATACTGATCTGATCAATCATTTTTAGCACTACGTACGGAGAACAATTATGAAACGTGCATTTATTATGGTGCTGGACTCATTCGGCATCGGCGCAACCGAAGATGCAGAACGTTTTGGTGACGTGGGTTCCGATACCATGGGTCACATCGCGGAAGCCTGTGCGAAAGGCGAAGCGGACAACGGTCGTAAAGGCCCTCTGACTCTGCCCAATCTGACCCGCCTCGGTCTGGTGAAAGCGCACGAAGGTTCTACCGGTAAAATCGCTGCCGGTATGGACGGCAACGCGGAAGTGGTGGGCGCTTACGCCTGGGCGCATGAGCTCTCTTCCGGTAAAGACACCCCGTCTGGACACTGGGAAATCGCCGGTGTGCCGGTTCTGTTTGACTGGGGCTATTTCTCCGATCACGAGAACAGCTTCCCGCAGGAACTGCTTGATAAGCTGGTGAAACGCGCCAACCTGCCGGGCTACCTCGGTAACTGCCACTCTTCCGGTACTGTGATTCTGGATCAGCTCGGCGAAGAGCACATGAAAACCGGTAAGCCGATTTTCTACACCTCAGCTGACTCCGTATTCCAGATTGCCTGCCACGAAGAGACGTTTGGCCTGGATAAACTGTACGAGCTGTGCGAAATCGCCCGTGAAGAGCTGACCGAAGGCGGCTACAACATTGGTCGTGTTATCGCGCGTCCGTTTATCGGCGACAAAGCGGGTAACTTCCAGCGTACCGGTAACCGTCACGACCTGGCCGTTGAGCCACCGGCACCTACCGTGCTGCAGAAACTGGTTGATGAGAAAGGCGGCCATGTGGTTTCCGTGGGTAAAATCGCCGATATCTACGCTAACTGCGGTATTACCAAAAAGGTGAAAGCCACTGGCCTGGATGCGCTGTTTGACGCGACCGTCAAAGAGATGAAAGAAGCGGGTGATAACACCATCGTCTTCACCAACTTCGTCGACTTCGACTCCTCCTGGGGCCACCGTCGCGACGTGGCGGGTTATGCGGCCGGCCTGGAGCTGTTCGACCGTCGTCTGCCAGAGCTGATGGAGCTGGTGGGTGAAGATGACATTCTGATCCTGACCGCTGACCACGGCTGTGACCCAACCTGGACCGGTACTGACCACACCCGTGAGCACATTCCGGTGCTGGTGTACGGCCCGAAAGTGAAACCGGGCTCGCTGGGTCACCGTGAAACCTTCGCGGACATCGGCCAGACGATTGCGAAATATTTTGGAACGTCTGACATGGAATATGGCAAGGCGATGTTCTGAGTTATGTTGGGTGCGGCCTGATGCCCTCACCCAAACCCTCTCCCACGGGGAGAGGGCGAATTTACAATGAAAAGGAACTGAAGATGGCAACTCCTCACATTAACGCAGAAATGGGTGATTTCGCTGACGTCGTATTGATGCCGGGCGACCCGCTGCGCGCGAAACACATTGCAGAAACTTTCCTCGAAGACGTGCGTGAAGTGAACAACGTTCGCGGCATGCTGGGCTTCACCGGAACGTACAAAGGCCGCAAAATCTCCGTGATGGGCCACGGTATGGGTATTCCATCCTGCTCCATCTACACCAAAGAGCTGATCACCGACTTCGGCGTGAAGAAAATCATCCGTGTTGGCTCCTGCGGCGCGGTGCGCATGGACGTTAAACTGCGTGACGTGGTGATTGGTATGGGTGCCTGCACCGATTCCAAAGTCAACCGTATGCGTTTCAAAGATCACGACTTCGCGGCGATTGCTGACTTCGGCATGGTGCGTAACGCGGTTGACGCGGCTAAAGCGCTGGGCGTTGATGCTCGCGTGGGTAATCTGTTCTCTGCGGATCTGTTCTATGCGCCGGACGGCGGCGAGATGTTCGACGTAATGGAAAAATACGGCATCCTGGGCGTGGAAATGGAAGCGGCGGGCATCTACGGCGTCGCGGCTGAGTTCGGTGCGAAAGCGCTGACCATCTGCACCGTATCTGACCACATCCGTACCCACGAGCAGACCACGGCTGCTGAGCGTCAGACCACCTTCAACGACATGATCAAAATCGCGCTGGAATCCGTTCTGCTGGGCGATAAAGAGTAATTCTGTCTCTTCCGGCCCTCTCCCTGTGGGAGAGGGTTGGGGTGAGAGCACCAGGCCGCACCTAGCGCACGGCCCGTGCAATCCACGCTGACAACTCCCGCAGCTCATTTTCCTGCTCCGGGAAATCCCCGATCAACGCATCGCATTCCTGTTGCAGCATATCCGCCCGATACAAACAGCCCTGCAAACGAGCCGCCAGCGCCTCTAACGGCGCCGGGTTAAGGCTGTCCGTAAACACCTGCGTGCGGGTGATATGACCTTTCTCTACGTCAAAGTGCAGCTCCACGCCGCCCCAGGTAAAGCGTTCGTCCAGCAGATGCGAAAAGGCAGGCGCCTGGCCAAAGTTCCACTCCCAGCTGCTCTGACGGGCAAAGGTTTCGGCGAAATTGGGCAGATCCGGGGTTTTATCCGGGGAGATCACCTCTGCCTCTACGCGCTCACCGTAATGGGCAAAGAAGGCTTCCTGGATCGCCTCGCAGATTTGCGCGTGAGTGATGTCCGGCAGAAGCTCAACCAGGTTGGCCACGCGCCCCCGCACGGAAGTGATCCCTTTGGCCTGCAGTTTTTTCTTGTCGGGATTCAGGTAGTTCGCCAGACGGCTGAGATCGGCGTTAAGAAGAAGGGTGCCGTGGTGGAAGCCGCGATCCAGTGTTTCGCGATAGGCTGAGCCTGACACTTTGCGATCTCCGTCGGGCGTTTTGACCACCAGATCGTTACGCCCGGAGGCTTCTGCCGTCACGCCGAGCGAATTGAGCGCGTTGAGGACAATGGACGTTGAGATGGTCTTGTCGTATTCCGGCTTACCTGCCATAAAGGTAAAGCAGGTATTGCCCAGATCGTGGAATACCGCACCACCGCCGCTGCTGCGGCGCGCCAGACGGACGTTGTCCTCTTCCATACGCCGGGTGTTACACTCTTTCCACGGATTCTGCGCGCGGCCAATGACCACCGTGTCGGCATTGCGCCAGAGAAACAGCACGCGTTGGGTGGCGGGCATCTGGCGGAAGATGCACTCTTCCACCGCAAGATTAAACCACGGATCGTAAGAGTCAGAGAGCAGCAGGCGTAACGTCGTCATGGCAGAGTTCCTTTTCCGAATCATCAGCCTACTTTATCACTAATCTTTCTTTTCGCTCTCTTCGTCTTCAGGAACAGATTTGCTGGCGGTCAGCAGGAAGGGCGACTGCTGCCAGCGGGTGCGCTTGCCCTGCAGCAAGGTGCGGGCCAGTACCACGCCAATGGCGAGGGAGAGCAGGAGCATCAGACGGAGTATATTGGTGGTGTTATCCACCTGTTTTGCTTCCGTGGGCAGGGTATGGGTGTCGAGCGTCAGGCGCAGATACCCCAGCGGACCATTTTTGCCCTGAATAGGTTCGACGATCTGCTGGTTAAAGTAGCCCCCGGCTTTTTTACCGTCCAGCGCCAGCCTGTCGCGTACGTCGACATGCTCGCCCGCGCGGGCAATCAGATCGCCTTTTTCATCGTAGACACCGGCATCCAGGATACGGCTGTTCTCGGTTAACTGACGCAAAACCTGGCTGATGCGTTTGTCATCCGGCGTTTCGGTACGCATAGCGGGCGCGACGTTAAGCGTAACCTGACGCGCCAGCGTGCGGGCCAGCTCCTCAAACTGCGGATTCCGTTGCCGTTGATGATTCTGGCTAAACCACGACGCCCCTTGCATCAGCACCACTAACAGGGCGAGACAGAAAAGGACGATCACGGCGCGATGAAGCCGGAATTTCAGTTTTGCGCGAGCCATATTCCACCTGCTGAAAATTTACGGCTTAATGTTGCCAGAAGTGATGGTTACAGGGTAGCCTCATGCGTTATTTTCCCTCTGGAACCTTCCGGCGCGAACGAAATTACAGGAGCTTCAATGCCGAACATTACCTGGTGCGACCTGCCAACGGATGTCTCTTTATGGCCAGGATTGCCGCTCTCTTTAAGTGGCGATGAGGTGATGCCTCTGGATTACCACGCTGGCCGTAGCGGCTGGCTGCTGTACGGACGCGGCCTGGATAAGCAACGCCTTACCCAATATCAAACTAAACTGGGTGCGGCGATGGTGATTGTCGCCGCCTGGTGTGTGGAAGATTATCAGGTCATTCGCCTGGCCGGTTCCCTGACGCAGCGCGCGACGCGTCTGGCGCACGATGCCGGGCTGGACGTTGCCCCGCTGGGTAAAATCCCGCATCTGAAAACGCCGGGTCTGCTGGTGATGGATATGGACTCTACCGCCATCCAGATTGAGTGTATCGATGAGATTGCCAAACTGGCGGGCAGCGGCGAGCTGGTGGCGGAAGTGACCGAGCGCGCGATGCGCGGCGAGCTGGATTTTACTGCCAGCCTGAGACAGCGCGTGGCGACCCTCAAAGGGGCCGATGCCAATATCCTGCGTCAGGTGCGCGATGAACTGCCGCTGATGCCCGGGCTGACGCAACTGGTGCTGAAGCTCCAGTCGCTGGGCTGGAAAGTGGCTATCGCTTCCGGTGGCTTTACCTTCTTCGCGGATTACCTGCGGGAAAAACTGCATCTGACCACCGTGGTCGCCAACGAGCTGGAGATCATGGACGGTAAGCTGACCGGGCAGGTGCTCGGCGATATCGTGGATGCGCAGTATAAAGCCAATACGCTGAGCCGACTGGCCGAGAAATATGAAATTCCGGTTGCCCAGACCGTTGCCATTGGCGATGGCGCAAACGATCTGCCGATGATCAAAGTTGCCGGTCTTGGCATTGCCTACCATGCCAAGCCAAAAGTGAATGAAAAGACGGAAGTGACAATCCGTCACGCTGACCTGATGGGTGTATTCTGCATCCTCTCCGGCAGCCTGAATCAGAAATAACGGTATGCGATTGTAGGCCGGGTAAGCGTTAGCGCCACCCGGCGCGCAGGCCGCACTGAAATAACGAGGTAAACCGTGGCTAAAGCCCCAAAACGCGCATTTGTCTGTAATGAATGTGGTGCGGATTATCCGCGCTGGCAGGGGCAATGCAGCGCCTGTCATGCCTGGAACACCATCACCGAAGTGCGTGGTGTGGCGGCTTCGCCGAGTGTGGCCCGCAATGAACGCCTGAGCGGCTATGCGGGTAATGCCGGTGTGGCAAAAGTCCAAAAACTGTCAGAAATCAGTCTGGAAGCGTTGCCGCGCTTCTCCACCGGCTTCAAAGAATTTGACCGCGTGCTTGGCGGCGGCGTGGTGCCGGGCAGTGCGATCCTGATCGGCGGTAACCCGGGAGCGGGTAAATCGACCCTGCTGCTGCAAACGCTCTGCAAGCTCGCCGAGCAGATGAAAACCCTGTACGTCACTGGCGAAGAGTCTCTGCAGCAGGTGGCGATGCGAGCACACCGTCTGGGTCTGCCTACCGGCAATCTGAATATGCTGTCGGAAACCAGCATTGAGCAGATCTGCATGATTGCTGAAGAAGAGCAGCCGAAGCTGATGGTGATTGACTCCATCCAGGTGATGCACATGGCGGATATTCAGTCCTCGCCGGGCAGCGTGGCGCAGGTGCGTGAGACCGCCGCGTATCTGACGCGTTTTGCCAAAACCCGCGGCGTGGCGATTGTGATGGTCGGCCACGTTACCAAAGACGGCTCCCTGGCGGGGCCAAAAGTGCTTGAGCACTGTATCGACTGCTCCGTGATGCTGGACGGCGACGCAGACTCCCGCTTCCGTACCCTGCGCAGCCACAAAAACCGCTTTGGTGCGGTGAACGAGCTAGGCGTATTTGCCATGACCGAGCAGGGGCTGCGCGAAGTCAGCAACCCGTCGGCCATCTTCCTGAGCCGGGGAGATGAAGTCACCTCCGGCAGTTCGGTGATGGTGCTATGGGAGGGGACGCGCCCGCTGCTCGTTGAAATTCAGGCGCTGGTGGATCACTCGATGATGGGTAACCCGCGGCGCGTGGCGGTCGGTCTGGAACAGAACCGTCTGGCGATCCTGCTGGCGGTGCTACACCGTCATGGTGGCCTGCAAATGGCCGATCAGGACGTCTTCGTCAACGTGGTCGGGGGCGTGAAAGTTTCAGAGACCAGTGCCGATCTGGCGCTGCTGCTGGCGATGGTCTCCAGTCTGCGTGACAGACCGCTGCCGCAGGATTTGGTGGTCTTCGGCGAAGTGGGGCTGGCCGGGGAGATCCGCCCGGTGCCCAGCGGCCAGGAGCGCATCTCCGAGGCGGCGAAACATGGCTTCCGCCGGGCGATTGTGCCGGCGGCCAACGTGCCGAAGAAGATCCCCGAAGGGATGCAGGTATTTGGCGTTAAAAAACTCGCAGATGCGTTAAATGTCTTTGACGACTTATAATTACGTATTCGATTTTGCAGGAGGCACCGTAATTTATGTCATCATTTGACTACATCAAGACCGCAATCCGTCAGAAAGGCTGCACGCTACAGCAGGTGGCTGACGCCAGCGGCATGACGAAAGGCTATCTTAGCCAGTTGCTGAACGCCAAAATCAAAAGCCCCAGCGCGCAAAAGCTGGAAGCGTTACATCGCTTTCTGGGGCTTGAATTCCCGCGTATGCAAAAGAACATCGGCGTGGTGTTTGGCAAGTTTTACCCGCTGCATACCGGCCATATCTACCTGATCCAGCGCGCCTGTAGCCAGGTCGACGAACTGCACATCATCATGGGTTACGATGAAACCCGTGACCGTCAGCTGTTCGAAGATAGCGCCATGTCGCAGCAGCCGACGGTGCCGGATCGCCTGCGCTGGCTGCTTCAGACCTTCAAATATCAGAAAAACATTCGCATTCATGCCTTTAACGAAGAGGGCATGGAGCCGTATCCACACGGCTGGGACGTGTGGAGCAACGGCATTAAAGCGTTTATGGAAGAGAAAGGGATTGCGCCCAACTGGATCTACACCTCTGAAGAGTCCGACGCACCGCAGTTCCGCGAGCATCTGGGCATTGAAACGGTGCTGATCGATCCGAAGCGTACATTCATGAACATCAGCGGGGCGCAGATCCGCGAAAACCCGTTCCGCTACTGGGATTACATCCCGACCGAAGTGAAGCCGTTCTTTGTGCGCACAGTTGCGATTCTGGGCGGTGAATCCAGCGGGAAATCGACGCTGGTTAACAAGCTGGCAAATATCTTCAATACTACCAGCGCGTGGGAATACGGACGTGATTATGTCTTTTCCCATCTGGGGGGAGACGAGATGGCGCTGCAGTATTCTGATTACGACAAAATCGCGCTAGGCCATGCTCAGTACATTGATTTCGCGGTGAAATACGCCAACAAAGTGGCCTTCATCGACACCGATTTTGTCACTACACAAGCCTTCTGTAAGAAGTATGAAGGACGCGAGCACCCCTTCGTACAGGCGCTGATCGATGAATATCGCTTCGACCTGGTGATCCTGCTGGAAAACAACACGCCGTGGGTCGCCGACGGGATGCGCAGCCTCGGTAGCTCAGTGGACAGGAAAGAGTTCCAGACGATGCTGGTGGAGATGCTTCATGAGAACAACGTGGAGTTTGTCCACGTTGAAGCGTCGGATTACGACACCCGTTTCCTGCGCTGCGTCGAGCTGGTGAAGGAGATGATGGGGGAGCAGGGGTAAAGTCACAGGTTTGCCCCTCACCCTAACCCTCTCCCCCATGGGGAGAGGGCAGGGTGAGGGGGAATTATCCACTCAGAACGCAACCACCACCTTCCCGCGCATATGCCCGTCCAGCACTTTGCGGTGGGCCTCGGTAATGCTTTCCACGCTCAGCCCGTGCAGCGTTTCGCTGAGCGAGCTCTCCACTACGCCGTTATCCACCAGCTTTGCCACCTCGTTTAAGATCTCGCCCTGACGCCCCATATCGGCAGTCTGGTACATGCTGCGGGTATACATGAATTCCCAGTGCAGGGCGGCGGATTTGGATTTCAGCTTGTCCTGGTTCAGCGGGTGCGCATTTTCGACGATGGAGCAGATGTGTCCCTGCGGCGCAATCAGTTCGCTGACCGCGTCCCAGTGGCCATCGGTATCATTGAGGATGAAAATATAATCCACAAAGGTGATGCCCTGTTTGGCCAGTTCACCTTTCAGATCGCGATAATTCACCACCAGATCCGCGCCGCGATCGCGACACCACTGGGCTGAGTCTTCCCGCGACGCGGTGGCGATGACCCTGACCTTGCTGTTGTGCTTCGCAAACGGGATCGCAAGGGAGCCTACGCCGCCGGCACCGCCGATGATCAGCAGCGTTTTGTCCGACCCGGCATCCTGAATGTTCAGGCGCTCAAACAGCCCTTCCCAGGCGGTGAGCGCGGTCAGCGGCAGTGCGGCAGCGGCATCCCAGCCAAGGCTTGTCGGTTTTTGTCCGACAATACGCGCATCAATCAGCTGATGCGTGGCATTACTGCCCGGACGGGTAATATCACCCGCGTACCACACTTCGTCGCCCGGTTTGAAGCCGGTGACGCTTGTCCCCACCGCTTTGACGACACCGCTGGCATCCCAGCCGAGAATGCGTGGCGCCTGCAGGCCGTTTTTAACAAGACTCGCATGCACTTTGGTATCGACCGGGTTGATGGAAACGGCTTTTACTTCCACCAGCAGATCGTGTTCACCGGGCTGTGGCATCGGTTGGGTGATCTCAATAAAAGCTGCGGGATTTTCAGGATTAACGGCAATGGCTTTAACAGACATGATCAACTCCTCAATGGAATGCGTTTTGTTGAGGCTAGTCTATTAAGTGGTCATGCGCATGATAAGATGGACAATCAAGAACGGAGTGTTCGTGTAGGGTGAACAATCATGTTTAAACAGCTTCAGGATATGGCGCTGTTTGCGCTGGTGGCGGAGATGGGCAGTTTTACCGCCGCAGCGCAGAAAGCAGACCTGCCGAAATCCAGCGTTAGCCAGCGGATTAGCCAGCTTGAGCAGCAGGTGGGGATCCGCCTGCTGAACCGCACCACGCGCAGGCTGAATCTGACCTTTGCGGGGGAGCACTATCTGGTGCATTGTCGCGAGATGCTGGCGGCCAGCGAAAGGGCGGAGTATGCCATTCAGCGGCTGCGTGAGAACCCCAGCGGACGGCTTCGTATCACCTGCCCGGCGGGCATTGGCGCGACGTTACTGGCACACCTGAATGCCGAGTTTCAGCTCCGCTATCCTGACGTTTCACTGGATGTCTCTATTTCTGACGATGTGCTCGATCTGGTGGAGTCTGGTTTTGACGTGGCGCTGCGTACCGGTAAACCGCAGGACTCCTCGCTGATTGGCCGCATGATTGGCCACTGCCCGCGCTATATGCTGGCCTCACCGGAATACCTGGCACGCCGGGAGCCGCTGCACCATCCCCGCCAGCTGGTGGATCACCGCTGTATTACCCACAAGGCCTGGTCTGAATGGCTCCTGCAAAGCGAGAGTGAGGATTACCGCTATCTGCCGGACAATGCGCATATGACGGATAATCTTGTGTATGCCCGTGAGTGCGCGGTAGCTGGTGCGGGGATCACACTCTTACCCGCTTTTTTGCTGGAAGATAAAATTGAAAAAGGGGCGCTTGTGCAGGTGCTACCGGAATGGAACGTTGAAGGAAACGATCTCTGGCTGGCCTATCCGAGCCGTAAGCTCAATTCGCCTGCGCTGATGAGCTATATCGACTTTGCGATGCAGTTTGATGAGGTTAAGCGGTTTTACGTGGGTGGGTGATTATGTGTGGCCTGATGCCCTCACCCTGACCCTCTTCCTCGGGGAGAGGGAACAAACATAAAAAACGGCAACCGAAGTTGCCGTTGTGCTTTTATTTCGCGATACGCTTGTACTTAATACGCTTCGGCTCCAGCGCGTCTGCGCCCAGCGTGCGTTTCTTGTACTCTTCGTATTCGGTGAAGTTACCTTCGAAGAACTCTACCTTACCTTCGTCCTGGTAGTCCAGGATGTGGGTGGCGATACGGTCAAGGAACCAACGGTCGTGCGAGATAACCATGGCACAGCCCGGGAACTCCAGCAGGGCGTTTTCCAGCGCGCGCAGGGTTTCGATGTCGAGGTCGTTGGTTGGTTCATCGAGCAGCAGTACGTTACCGCCAACCTGCAGCAGCTTCGCCAGATGCAGACGACCACGCTCACCACCGGACAACTCGCCGACGCGTTTACCCTGATCGGTACCTTTGAAGTTAAAGCGGCCCACGTAGGCACGGCTTGGCATCTCGGTGTTGCCGATACGCATGATATCCAGCCCGCCGGAGACTTCTTCCCACACGGTTTTGCTGTTATCCATTGCGTCACGGAACTGGTCAACGGACGCCAGTTTCACCGTTTCACCCAGGGTGATAGAGCCGCTGTCAGGCTGCTCCTGACCGGACATCATACGGAACAGGGTGGATTTACCCGCGCCGTTCGGACCGATGATACCGACGATGGCACCCTTCGGTACGGAGAAGGAGAGATCGTCGATCAGCACGCGGTCACCGTAAGATTTACGCAGGTTGCTGACTTCGACCACTTTATCCCCCAGACGCGCGCCAGGTGGAATAAACAGTTCGTTGGTTTCGTTACGTTTCTGGTATTCGGTGTTGTTCAGCTCTTCGAAGCGTGCCAGACGGGCTTTGCCCTTAGACTGACGGCCCTTCGTGCCCTGACGTACCCACTCCAGCTCTTTCTCAATAGACTTACGGCGTGCTGCTTCAGCAGACGCTTCCTGTGCCAGACGCTGATCTTTCTGCTCCAGCCAGGAAGAGTAGTTGCCTTCCCATGGGATACCCTCGCCGCGGTCCAGCTCCAGGATCCAGCCCGCCACGTTGTCGAGGAAGTAACGGTCGTGGGTGATCGCCACCACGGTGCCTTCGAAGTCGTGCAGGAAGCGTTCCAGCCACGCCACGGATTCCGCATCCAGGTGGTTAGTGGGTTCGTCGAGCAGCAGCATGTCTGGTTTTTCCAGCAGCAGACGGCACAGCGCCACGCGGCGACGCTCACCACCGGAGAGGTTGGCGATTTTCGCATCCCAGTCTGGCAGACGCAGGGCGTCAGCGGCGCGCTCCAGCTGCACGTTCAGGTTGTGACCGTCGTGCGCCTGGATAATCTCTTCAAATTTGCCTTGCTGAGCGGCCAGTTTATCGAAGTCCGCATCTGGCTCGGCGTATTTGGCATACACTTCATCCAGACCTTTCAGCGCGTTAACCACTTCGGATACTGCTTCTTCAACCGATTCACGAACGGTGTGTTCAGGGTTCAGCTGAGGTTCCTGCGGCAGGTAGCCAATTTTGATGCCAGGCTGCGGACGGGCTTCACCTTCGATGTCTGTATCGATGCCGGCCATGATGCGCAGCAGGGTGGACTTACCGGCACCGTTGAGGCCCAGAACACCGATTTTTGCGCCCGGGAAGAAGCTCAGCGAGATATTTTTAAGAATATGACGTTTCGGCGGTACCACTTTGCCGACACGATGCATGGTATAAACGAATTGAGCCACGTTGGACTTCGCCTCTTTTATCGTGATGAAAAGGAATTTCAGCCTCGAAGTGTAGCCTTTTTCCCGCCCTAATCCCAGCCAGGAACGTCGGGAGTGTTAAAACGCGCAGGAAAGGTAAAAAAGTGTCCGTAACGTGGCGCGTTCCGGGATGCCTGGTTAGCATAAGTTAATTAGACTTTGACGTGGCAAGACGCTGCAATTGACGAAAAAACAATGAGGAAGAGCTTGTGGAAAAAGCCAAACGGGTGGTCTGGCGTCTGCTGGCGGCCAGCGTATGCGTAATGGCGGTAAGCCAGGCGGTGCATGCCGATTCACTGGATGAACAACGTAACCGCTACGCCCAGATTAAACAGGCGTGGGACAACAAACAGATGGATACTGTGCAGGCGTTGATGCCGACGCTGAAAGACTATCCTCTCTATCCCTATCTGGAGTATCGCCAGATTACTGACGATCTCATGAATCAACCCACGGTCACCGTGAATAACTTCATTCAGGCGAACCCGACCCTGCCGCCCGCCCGGAACCTGCAGTCTCGTTTTGTAAACGAGCTGGCGCGTCGTGAAGACTGGCGCGGACTGCTGGCGTTCAGCCCGGAAAAACCGAACACCACGGAAGCCCAGTGTAACTATTACTATGCAAAATGGGCCACCGGTCAGCAGGAGGAAGCCTGGGCCGGGGCAAAAGAGCTGTGGCTGACCGGGAAAAGCCAGCCGAACGCCTGTGATTCGCTCTTTGGTGCCTGGCGTGCTTCCGGTAAACAGGATCCGCTGGCTTACCTTGAACGTATCCGTCTGTCGATGAAAGCCGGAAACACGCGTCTGGTGATGGCTCTGGCGGGTCAAATGCCGTCGGATTACCAGACCATTTCCACGGCCGTGATGTCGCTGGCAAACGACCCCAACAGCGTTCTGACCTTTGCCCGCAGCACGGGAGCGACCGATTTTACCCGACAGATGGCGGCGGTGGCCTTTGCCAGCGTGGCGCGTGACGATGTCGAAAACGCGCGGCTCATGATCCCGCAGCTGGTGCAGGCACAGCAGCTCAATGAAGAGCAAACCCAGGAACTGCGCGACATCGTGGCGTGGAGACTGATGGGCTCGGACGTAACCGACGAACAGGCCCGCTGGCGGGACGATGCCATTATGCGCTCCAACTCCACGTCGCTGGTGGAACGTCGCGTGCGCATGGCGCTGGGGACGGGCGATCGTAAAGGCCTTAATACCTGGCTTGCGCGTCTGCCGATGGAAGCCAAAGAGAAAGACGAATGGCGCTACTGGCAGGCGGATCTGCTGATGGAGCGGGGACGCGATGACGAAGCCAAAGAGATCCTCCACGCGCTGATGCAGCAGAGAGGCTTCTACCCAATGGTGGCCGCGCAGCGTCTGGGTGAGGAGTACACCTTCCGCATTGATAAAGCGCCGGGTAACGCCAGCCCGGCGTTGACCCAGGGGCCGGAAATGGCGCGCGTGCGCGAGCTGATGTACTGGAATATGGACAACACCGCCCGTAGCGAGTGGGCGAATCTGGTCACCAGCCGCACTACGGATGAGAAAGCCCAGCTTGCCCGTTACGCCTTTGATAACCACTGGTGGGATCTGAGCGTTCAGGCGACGATCGCTGGCAAGCTGTGGGATCATCTCGAAGAACGTTTCCCGCTGGCCTACAAAGATCTGTTCGATCGCTACACCAGCGGTAAAGATATTCCGCAAAGCTACGCCATGGCGATTGCCCGTCAGGAGAGCGCCTGGAACCCGAAAGTCCGTTCCCCGGTAGGGGCCAGCGGCCTGATGCAGATTATGCCGGGCACGGCGACGCATACGGTGAAGATGTTTAATATCCCGGGATACAGCAGCCCATCACAGCTGCTGGATCCGGATACCAACATCAACATTGGTACCAGCTATCTGCAGTACGTCTATCAGCAGTTTGGTAACAACCGCATTTTCGCCTCTGCGGCGTATAACGCGGGCCCAGGGCGTGTGCGTACCTGGCTGGGTAACAGCGCCGGACGCATCGACGCCGTGGCGTTTGTCGAGAGCATTCCGTTCTCAGAAACGCGCGGCTACGTGAAGAACGTGCTGGCGTATGATGCCTATTACCGTTACTTCATGGGGCAAAAAGATACCCTGATGAGCGATGCGGAGTGGCAGAGACGTTACTGATTGGGATGGGTTGTGTTATGCTGTACTCGTTAATGAGTACAACAGGCGGCATAACATGACCCAGCATTCCCCGTATTCCTCGGCACTGGCCGAACAACGTCATCAGGAGTGGCTTCGTTTTGTGGAGTTGCTCCGCCAGTCTTACGACCAGGATCTGCATTTACCCCTGCTGCAACTGATGCTGACGCCGGACGAGCGTGAGGCGTTGGGCACGCGCGTGCGGATCATCGAAGAGTTACTGCGCGGTGAGATGAGCCAGCGTGAACTCAAAAACGAACTGGGCGCGGGGATCGCGACGATCACCCGCGGTTCAAACAGCCTGAAGTCTGCGCCGGTTGAGCTGCGTCAGTGGCTGGAAGCGGTATTGCTGAAAAACGCCGGATGACGGCTGCGCCTTATCCGGCCTACACGTTCAACGATAAATGGCGTTATGAAACGGGCTTAACGCCAGGATCACCGCCTGATGGTAAACGCTTGAGCGCGTAAGCGCGCCAGCAGTAAAGACGCCAATCGCCCCTTCTTTACGGCCTATTTCATCAATGCCGGTGTATTGAGACATCACTGGCCCGAGCGCTTCGCCTGCGCGCACTTTTTCCAGAATGATGTCCGGCAGCGGCAGGGTGGCCGAGCGTGCTTCACCGCGCTGTTCACGGCTTTCGATAACCACCCAGCTAAACGTCGCGCCTTCGTCAATTCCCGCTTCAATGGCGACCCAGAAGTCGGCACCGGGTGCGGCCGCTTTCGCATTTAACACGCGATTTCGTGCGCCAGCGCGCGTTTCTTCGCTGCCAAACGGCTGTTCAGGAACGCCACTCTCGACGCCGACGGCATCAATATGGCAGGATCCTTCGCCGAAAATCTCTTCAAATGCCCTTAGAATTGCCTGAATTTTGGCAGGATTGGTGGTAGCAGAGACAACATGGTGCATAATTAAGCTCGATTCAAAAAAACTCATCGCAGTATAACGGAAAAAAAGCATGTTACAGGTATACCTTGTTCGCCACGGTGAAACGCAGTGGAACGCCGAGCGACGTATTCAAGGCCAGTCCGACAGTCCTCTCACTGAAAAGGGTGTGCAGCAAGCGTGGCAGGTGGCAGAACGTGCCAGAACGCTGGGCATTACCCATGTCATCACCAGCGATTTAGGTCGCACGCAGCAGACGGCGCGCATTATTGCTGATGCCTGTGGTTGTGATGTGCTGCTTGAACCGCGCCTGCGCGAGCTGGATATGGGGGTGCTCGAAAAACGCCATATCGATACGCTGACGGAAACGGAAGAGGGCTGGCGTCGCACGCTGGTTAACGGTACCGAGGATGGCCGTATCCCTGAGGGCGAATCCATGCAGGAGCTGAGCGTGCGTATGCATGCTGCGCTGGCGGAATGCCTGAAGCTGCCCACCGGAAGCCGTCCACTGCTGGTGAGTCACGGGATTGCGCTGGGATGTCTGGTCAGCACCATTCTGGGGTTACCGGCCTATGCGGAGCGCCGTTTGCGTCTGCGCAACTGCTCTATTTCCCGTATTGATTATCAGGAAAGCGCGTGGCTGGCGTCGGGATGGGTCGTTGAGATGGCAGGGGACATTTCGCATCTTGATGCCCCTGCACTGGATGAACTGCAGCGCTAACGACGGATCGGGATTAAGAATTCCATCCGCAGATTAATGGGGCCTTCTTCCGGTTTCGCATCGCTTGCCGGGTAGTAGCGCTCAATATCCTGACCTTTACGGCGATTCAGGTTCAGCATAGGCATGCATGTTCCGTAAACGGTCAGGATGAATTCCTGTACGCCCGTTCCCAGCCCTTCGTAGGAGAACATCACATACTCTCCGCCTTCCAGCACGACCGGTTTAGAGCCCTGAATATAGCCATTGGCCATTTCCGGCGTTAACGCGGTGGTGTAGAACACCTCCTGCTCGTCGTCTTTTTCCTGGCTTGGATGCGTTTCGTTGAGACCATACAGGATAGGCGGGATCGCCGGGGCATGGCTCAGGAAGTCGCGCCAGAACTGAACGCGCATTTGATGGCGGAACTCAGAAATCTGCTCCAGAGAACAGGTGTAGCTCTGTGTCGTACCGATCAAATGGGTTTCCGGCAGGGTAATGATTTCGTACTTCGGCATGGCGAACTCGCCCAGACGCAGCGGCGGGCGCATACCGTATGAGCTCCAGTCAGGTGAACGGCGATAGAGTGCTGGCGTCAACGAGAACTGTTTTTTAAAGGCTCGGGTGAACGTTTGTTGCGAGTCGAAACGATACTGCAGGGCAATATCAAGAATGGGCCGCGCGGTCAGGCGTAAGGCCACCGCAGATTTAGATAAACGACGTGCGCGAATATAGGCACCGATAGCATGACCGGTGACATCCTTGAACATCCTTTGCAGATGCCACTTGGAATAGCCTGCTTTAGCCGCCACATTATCCAGTGACAAAGGCTGGTCAAGATGACCTTCCAGCCAGGTTAGCAGGTCGCGAATAATTCCAGCCTGATCCATATACTATCCTCATCCTTAAAACAGCAGGTGCCTGATAACAGGTTAGCGGATAATAGCATTTTTTGATGTTTTAGCATTCAGTGTTTTTTTTGCTCATTAATGCTTTTTGTCCTGCGTTTTGGGTGAATATATTCTAATCCTGTGATCTTGCTACATTTTTGTCTAACGTGTTGAATAATCGCTCAACGTAATATTAAGAAATGGTAACAATATGAAATATAAGACATTGCTCTTAACAGCCTTACTGCTGATAGCGGGCCGCGCGGCGCAGGCGGAACAGATTGGTTCTGTCGATACCGTGTTTAAAATGTTTGGGCCGGACCACAAAATTGTGGTGGAGGCGTTTGACGATCCGGATGTGAAAAACGTTACCTGCTACGTTAGCCGGGCAAAAACCGGGGGGATTAAAGGCGGTCTGGGGCTGGCCGAGGATACATCCGATGCGGCCATCTCCTGCCAGCAGGTCGGGCCGGTTGAACTGAGCGAGAAAATCAAAAACGGCAAAGCGCAGGGGGATGTGGTGTTCCAGAAACGGACGTCGCTGGTCTTCAAAAAGCTGCAGGTGGTGCGTTTTTATGATGCTAAGCGTAACACCCTGGCCTACCTTGCCTACTCCGACAAAGTAGTGGAAGGCTCACCGAAAAACGCGATTAGCGCGGTGCCGATTATGCCGTGGCGGGAATAAAAAAAACGGCGCGAAAGCGCCGTTTTTTATGGTGCTGACTGCGGGATCACTCCTGCAGGTCACCGCAGAAACGATAGCCTTCGCCGTGGATCGTGGCGATGATTTCCGGCGTATCTGGCGTAGATTCGAAATGTTTACGAATACGACGGATGGTCACGTCTACAGTACGGTCGTGTGGCTTCAGCTCACGGCCGGTCATTTTCTTCAGCAGTTCTGCACGGGACTGAATTTTGCCCGGGTTTTCACAGAAGTGCAGCATCGCGCGGAATTCACTGCGCGGCAGTTTATACTGCTCACCGTTCGGGCTGATCAGTGAACGGCTATTGATATCGAGTTCCCAGCCGTTGAATTTGTAGCTGTCTACGCTACGACGCTCTTCGCTGACGGTACCCAGGTTCATGGTGCGGGACAGCAGGTTGCGTGCACGAATGGTTAACTCGCGTGGGTTAAACGGTTTGGTGATGTAGTCATCCGCACCGATTTCCAGGCCAAGGATCTTATCAACTTCGTTATCACGGCCTGTCAGGAACATTAATGCGACGTTCGCCTGTTCACGCAGTTCGCGCGCCAGCAGAAGGCCGTTTTTACCTGGCAGATTGATATCCATAATGACCAGGTTGATATCATTTTCAGAAAGGATCTGATGCATCTCTGCGCCATCGGTCGCTTCAAAGACATCGTAGCCTTCTGCTTCGAAAATGCTCTTCAACGTGTTGCGTGTTACCAACTCGTCTTCAACGATAAGAATGTGCGGGGTCTGCATGTTTGCTACCTAAATTGCCAACTAAATCGAAACAGGAAGTACAAAAGTCCCTGACCTGCCTGATGCATGTCGCAAATTAACATGACCGGGCTAACGTGACTAAAGTACGTATTTGCGTTCTTGATGCACTTTCCATCAACGTCAACAACATCATTAGCTTGGTCGTGGGTACTTTCCCTTTGGACCCGACAGTGTCAAAAACGGCTGTCATCCTAACCATTTTAACAGCAACATAACAGGCTAAGTGACACCTGACACCCAATAAAACTACGCTTCGTTGACATATATCAAGTTCAATTGTAGCACGTTAACAGTTTGATGAAATCATCATAGCTAAATGCTAGCCTTTGTCACAATTTTTCAATAAACCAACTAGTTGCGGATCTTGATTGATAAACGTTACGAATCCAACTTAAATCGCGTATTCACCCTGTCATTATCATTATAAAACATAAGGATAATCAGGTTCTGTTAACATTCTAAATGATTGTTCAGCTACAAAATAGTTTAGCGCTTTTAATTTGTTATGAAACGCTATTTCGGTGATTTGTGTTGCAAAATTGTAAATTCGCGCCGCGTAATATGTTGACGCGCATCACATTAATCCCCGCTAACTGATTAAAAAGAGAGCATAAATGCATCTGTCGATTGTACTGGTCGCGCCAGCCAGAGCTGAAAATATAGGCGCTGCGGCGCGTGCCATGAAGACCATGGGGTTCACCGATTTGCGTATTGTGGACAGCGCTGCTCACCTGGAGCCCGCGGCGCGTTGGGTGGCGCACGGGTCGGGCGATATTCTTGATAATATAACCACTTACGACACGCTCGCCGACGCGCTGCACGATATTTCGTTTACCGTTGCGACCACGGCGCGCAGTCGGGCTAAGTTCCACTATTACGCCACGCCAGCGGAACTGGTACCGATGATGAGCGAGAAAAGCCAGTGGCTGGAAAAAGCGGCGCTGGTGTTTGGGCGGGAAGATTCAGGATTAACAAACGACGAACTGGCGCTCGCGGATGTGCTGACGGGGGCTCCAATGGTCGCGGATTATCCGTCCCTGAATTTAGGCCAGGCGGTGATGGTCTATTGCTATCAATTAGCGTCCTTAATACAAATTCCTCAACCGCCAGCGGTGGGTACCGACGAAAACCAACTGGCCGCGCTGCGTACGCGCGTTGACAACCTGCTGATGCAACTTGGTGTGGCGGATGATCAAAAAATGGCTGACTGGCTGCAGCAGCGTCTTGGGCGTCTGGAGCAGCGCGATACGGCAATGCTGCACCGTTTGCTGCACGATATCGAAAAAAAATTATCCGAGTAAAATGCTGCCATAAGTTTTTACTATGGCGTAAGCGTCTGACGTTAAGGGTTGCCTCTGGCGGAATCGGATGAAAATAAATCTGCACGCAGCGGGACGTAAGAATCCGCTGAATTGTGATCAAATTAAAAATTCATTGACTTAAGGTGCCCGATCCTTTAACCCTAAAAGAATACAGCACAGACAGATAATAATGACAGAGTACACAACATCCATGAAACGCATCAGCATCACCACCATTACCACAACCATCATCATTACCACAGGTAACGATGCGGGCTGACGCGTACAGGAAAAACAGAAAAAAGCCCGCACCTGAACAGTGCGGGCTTTTTTTTCGGCTAAAGGAAACGAGGTAGAACCATGCGAGTGTTGAAGTTCGGCGGTACATCAGTGGCAAATGCAGAACGCTTTCTGCGTGTTGCCGATATCCTGGAGAGCAACGCCAGGCAGGGACAGGTCGCGACCGTTCTCTCTGCGCCGGCAAAAATCACTAACCACCTGGTGGCGATGATTGAAAAGACCATTGGCGGTCAGGATGCACTTCCGAACATTAGCGATGCCGAGCGTATCTTCGCCGAGCTGCTGCAGGGACTGGCGGAGGCACAGCCAGGTTTCCCGCTCGTACAGCTGAAAGCCTTCGTAGAACAAGAATTTGCCCAGATTAAACATGTGCTGCACGGTATCAGCCTGCTGGGTCAGTGCCCGGACAGCATCAACGCGGCGTTAATTTGCCGCGGTGAGAAACTCTCTATCGCCATCATGGCGGGCCTGCTGGAAGCGCGCGGGCATCACGTCACGGTGATTGATCCGGTTGAAAAACTGCTGGCGGTGGGCCACTACCTCGAATCCACCGTTGATATTGCTGAATCAACCCGCCGCATCGCTGCGAGCAAAATTCCTTCTGACCATATGATCCTGATGGCGGGCTTCACCGCCGGCAATGAAAAGGGTGAACTGGTGGTGCTGGGCCGTAACGGCTCTGATTACTCTGCTGCCGTGCTGGCCGCCTGTTTACGCGCGGACTGTTGCGAGATCTGGACTGACGTTGACGGCGTATACACCTGCGACCCGCGCCAGGTACCGGACGCCAGGCTGCTGAAGTCGATGTCTTACCAGGAGGCGATGGAGCTTTCCTACTTCGGCGCGAAAGTGCTTCACCCTCGTACCATCTCCCCCATTGCCCAGTTCCAGATCCCTTGCCTGATTAAAAATACCGGTAACCCGCAAGCGCCTGGCACGCTGATTGGCGCCAGCACCGACGAAGATGGCCTGCCGGTGAAAGGCATCTCTAACCTCAACAACATGGCAATGTTCAGCGTCTCCGGGCCTGGTATGAAAGGGATGGTTGGCATGGCGGCGCGCGTGTTTGCCGCAATGTCACGCAACGGGATCTCTGTGGTGCTGATCACCCAGTCCTCATCGGAATACAGCATCAGCTTCTGCGTGCCGCAGGGTGACTGCCTGCGCGCCCGTCGTGCGCTGGAAGAAGAGTTCTATCTGGAGCTGAAAGAAGAGCTGCTGGAGCCGTTATCCATTCAGGAACGTCTTGCGGTTATCTCCGTGGTTGGCGACGGTATGCGCACGCTGCGCGGTATCTCCGCCAAATTCTTTGCCGCGCTGGCGCGTGCCAATATTAATATCGTGGCGATTGCCCAGGGCTCATCCGAGCGTTCTATTTCGGTGGTGGTTGATAACGATGACGCGACTACCGGCGTACGCGTGGTTCATCAGATGCTGTTCAACACCGATCAGGTGATTGAGCTGTTCCTGATTGGCGTGGGCGGCGTTGGCGGTGCGCTGCTGGAGCAGGTGAAGCGTCAGCAGGAGTGGTTGAAGAAGAAGCATATCGATCTGCGCGTCTGCGGGATCGCCAACTCAAAAGCGCTGCTGACCAACGTTCACGGGCTGAACCTGGAAAACTGGCAGGCCGAGTTGAACGAGGCAAAAGAGCCGTTCAACCTGGGGCGTCTGATCCGTCTGGTGAAAGAGTATCACCTGCTGAATCCGGTGATTGTCGATTGTACGTCGAACCATGCGGTTGCCGATCAGTACGCGGACTTCCTGCGCGAAGGCTTCCACGTGGTCACGCCGAACAAAAAGGCCAACACCTCGTCGATGGATTACTATCACCAGCTGCGTCTGGCGGCGAGCAAATCGCGTCGCAAGTTCCTGTACGACACTAACGTGGGGGCGGGCCTGCCGGTTATCGAAAACCTGCAGAACCTGCTGAATGCGGGCGACGAACTGCAACGTTTCTCCGGCATTCTCTCCGGTTCGCTGTCCTTTATTTTCGGTAAGCTGGATGAAGGGATGAGCCTCTCAGAAGCAACCCGCGCCGCGCGTGAACTGGGCTACACCGAGCCGGATCCGCGTGACGATCTCTCCGGTATGGACGTGGCGCGCAAACTGCTTATTCTGGCGCGCGAAACGGGCCGTGAGCTGGAGCTTTCCGATATCGTGATAGAACCCGTGCTGCCGGCTGAATTTGACAGCAGCGGTGACGTCAGCGCCTTTATGGATAATTTACCGCAGCTGGATGACGCTTTTGCCGCACGCGTGGCGAAAGCCCGTGATGAAGGTAAGGTATTGCGCTATGTTGGCAACATTGAAGAAGATGGCGTGTGCCGGGTGAAGATTGCCGAAGTCGATGGCAACGATCCGCTGTACAAAGTCAAAAACGGCGAAAACGCCCTGGCGTTTTACAGCCACTATTATCAGCCATTGCCGCTGGTGCTTCGCGGCTATGGCGCAGGGAACGATGTTACGGCGGCGGGTGTGTTTGCCGATCTGCTGCGTACCCTGTCATGGAAGTTAGGAGTTTAACATGGTCAAAGTTTATGCCCCGGCTTCCAGCGCCAATATGAGCGTCGGGTTTGATGTGCTGGGTGCGGCGGTGACGCCGGTGGACGGTTCACTATTGGGCGATACGGTCACGGTGGAAGCAGCAGAAAGCTTCAGCCTGAATAACGTGGGACGTTTTGCCAGCAAGCTGCCGTCCGAACCGCGCGAGAATATTGTCTATCAGTGCTGGGAGCGTTTCTGTCAGGAGATCGGGAAAAACGTGCCGGTCGCCATGACGCTGGAAAAAAGTATGCCGATTGGCTCTGGCCTGGGATCAAGTGCCTGCTCTGTTGTGGCCGCGCTGGTGGCGATGAATGAGCACTGCGGCAAACCCCTGAACAATAGCCGTCTGCTGGGGTTAATGGGTGAGCTGGAAGGCCGCATCTCTGGCAGTATCCACTACGATAACGTCGCGCCGTGTTTCCTCGGCGGTATGCAGTTGATGATCGAAGAAAATGGCATCATCAGCCAGCAGGTGCCAGGGTTTGATGAGTGGCTGTGGGTGCTGGCCTACCCGGGTATCAAAGTGTCTACTGCGGAAGCGCGGGCGATCCTGCCTGCGCAGTATCGCCGTCAGGACTGCATCGCCCACGGGCGTCATCTGGCAGGCTTTATTCACGCCTGTTATACCCGTCAGCCACAGCTGGCGGCGAAATTGATGAAAGATGTGATTGCCGAACCGTATCGTACGAAGTTGCTGCCTGGCTTTAATGAGGCGCGACAGGCATCGCTTGATATTGGCGCGCAGGCGTGCGGCATCTCCGGCTCCGGCCCGACGCTGTTCGCCCTGTGCGATAAGCCAGACACCGCGCAGCGCGTGGCGGACTGGCTCTCTAAACACTACCTGCAAAATCAGGAAGGCTTTGTTCATATTTGCCGTCTGGACACGGCTGGCGCACGAGTACTGGGATAACGAATGAAACTCTACAATCTGAAAGATCATAACGAGCAGGTCAGCTTCGCGCAGGCGGTGACTCAGGGACTGGGCAAAAATCAGGGGCTGTTCTTCCCTCACGATCTCCCTGAATTCCCGCTGACCGACATTGATGAGCTGCTGAAGCAGGACTTTGTCACTCGCAGCACAAAAATTTTGTCTGCGTTTATCGGCGACGAAATCCCGCAGGAGTTGCTGGAAGAGCGCGTACGTGCGGCGTTCGCCTTCCCGGCACCGGTTCAGCAGGTTGAGCCGGATGTGGGCTGTCTGGAGCTGTTCCACGGCCCAACGCTGGCGTTTAAAGACTTCGGCGGCCGCTTTATGGCGCAGATGCTTACCCACATCAGCGGCGACAAGCCGGTCACCATTTTGACCGCCACCTCCGGGGATACCGGTGCCGCCGTGGCGCATGCTTTTTACGGTCTGAAGAACGTCCGCGTGGTGATCCTCTACCCGAAAGGCAAGATCAGCCCGCTCCAGGAAAAACTGTTCTGCACCCTCGGCGGCAACATTGAAACCGTGGCGGTAGATGGCGACTTCGATGCCTGTCAGGCGCTGGTGAAACAGGCCTTCGATGATGAAGAACTGAAGGCCGCGCTGGGGCTCAACTCTGCTAACTCCATTAACATCAGCCGTCTGCTGGCGCAGATTTGCTACTACTTCGAAGCGGTTGCCCAACTGCCGCAAGAGGCGCGTAATCAGCTGGTGGTTTCGGTACCGAGCGGAAACTTTGGCGACCTGACCGCGGGCCTGCTGGCGAAATCCCTCGGGCTGCCGGTGAAACGCTTTATTGCGGCGACCAACGCCAACGACACCGTGCCACGCTTCCTGAAAGACGGTAAATGGGCGCCGAACGCGACCCAGGCGACGCTCTCTAACGCGATGGACGTGTCACAGCCAAACAACTGGCCGCGCGTGGAAGAGCTGTTCCGCCGTAAAGTGTGGCGTCTGGGCGATCTGGGCTATGCGGCGGTCACCGATGAAACCACCAAAAGCACTATGCGTGAGCTGAAAGCGGTGGGGTATACCTCTGAACCGCATGCGGCGATTGCTTACCGTGCGCTGCGCGACCAGCTGAATCCTGGCGAGTATGGCCTGTTCCTGGGGACGGCGCATCCGGCAAAATTCAAAGAGAGCGTGGAAGAGATTCTGGGTGAAACGCTGCCGCTGCCGAAAGAGCTGGCGGATCGCGCTGACCTGCCGCTGCTCTCTCATGAGCTGCCAGCGGATTTTGCCGCGCTGCGTAAGCTGATGATGACTCGAGCGTGATTTTTTGCCCGGTGGCGCTGCGCTTACCGGGCCTGCAACAATCTCAATCGTAGGCCGGGTAAGCGAAGCATCACCCGGCTTTTTTGTGAAGAAAATAAGGAGAAAAATAGCAGGGAAAAAGCAGAAATTCCCAATAAATGCGGTCACTTAGCGTTTAGGATTGCAGAGAATAACATCCCCGGTTCCCCTCACGTAATCTCCTTACATCGGCCCACGTTGGGCAAGAATCATAAGGAGTCACCGATGTCTAAACTGAAACCTGCGCTGATTGCGCTTTCACTGATGCTGGTCGCTCCCATGGCGGTACAGGCATCCGAAATCACCCTGGTTCCGGCGGTCAAACTGCAGATTGGCGATCGGGATAATAACGGCCATTACTGGGACGGCGGCCGCTGGCGCGACCATGACTGGTGGAAGGCGCATTATGAGTGGCGCGATAACCACTGGCGTCCACATGATGAGCATCGCGATCGTGACGATCGTCATGACCACCGCCACGATGATCACCGACCAGGCCCGGACTGGAAGCATCACTAATACAAACCCCGCCAGCAGGCGGGGGTGTTTTTTTACTGTTCGTGGCGCTTAAACACCAGTTCCCCTTTCCCTGACGCTTCCTCGTCAAAGAAATACCCCTCGCTGTTGAATCCGGTGAGCTGCTCTGGCTTCGTCAGGCGGTTTTGAATGATGTAGCGGCTCATCAGGCCACGCGCTTTTTTGGCATAAAAGCTGATGACCTTGAACTTGCCGTTTTTCTCATCAAGGAAGACCGGTTTAATAATTTCCGCATCGAGCTTCTTCGGCTTCACCGATTTGAAGTATTCATCGGAGGCGAGGTTAATCACCACGTTATCCCCCTGCGCGTGCAGGGCTGCGTTCAGCTTATCGGTGATAATGTCGCCCCAGAAATGGTACAGATCTTTGCCTTTGGCGTTTTCCAGGCGGATGCCCATCTCCAGACGATAGGGCTGCATCAGATCCAGCGGGCGCAGCACGCCGTACAGGCCTGAAAGCATACGCAGATGCTGCTGGGCAAAATCGAAATCGGCTTCGCTGAACTCTTCTGCCTGCAGGCCGGTATAGACATCGCCCTTGAAGGCCAGAAGCGCCTGGCGCGCATTCGCAGGAGTAAAGTCAGGATGCCACTCATGGAAGCGGGTCGCGTTGAGATCGGCGAGCTTATCACTGATGCTCATCAGCGAGGCGATTTGCGGCGCGGAGAGCTTACGCGCCTCGTGAATCAGCTGTTGCGAGTAGTCCAGCAGTTCAGGCTGGGTATAACGCTCGGTCGCGAGCGGGCTCTGGTAGTCGAGCGTTTTTGCAGGTGAAATCAGAATCAGCATATCCAGTCCTTGCAGGAAATTTAAGGCGACTTTAGCAAAAAATCGCCCTGAATTGATCGATAGCTGTTATTGCCGCGGCAAATCATCCCACGTGCCGGGCGCAATCTGCGACTTGATTTCGGGATAGCGCGAGGCGTCAAACACCGGCGGAACCCCCAGCTTACGCTGGCGAAGGTAGTCCCGGGCGATGAGGGTGACTACGGGCGAGAGCAGCAAAATCGCCGTCAGGTTGGTGATCGCCATCAGCGCCATAATCACGTCCGCCAGTTGCCAGACCACCGGCATGCTAAGCAGAGAACCCACGATGACCATCAGCAACATGCCCAGGCGCAACAGGTTGAGCATGGGGCGAGAGTTGAGCTTCAGGAAAATGAGGTTGTTCTCGGCGTAAAGGTAATTGACGACCATTGAGCTGAAGGCGAACAACAGCAGAATGAGCGAAACAAATCCCGCTCCCCAGCCACCGGTAAGGTTCACCAGCGCCTGCTGAAGAAGCTGTATCCCGCCGGCTTCCGTTGAGTGAGAGATTGGGCCTGCCAGCAGCAAGATCATGGCGCTGGAGGAGCAGATAATAATCGTGTCCGTGAAGACGCCAATCATTTGCACAATGCCTTGCGCGGCCGGGTGAGGGGGCCAGGAAGCGGCCGCCGCCGCGGCATTGGGGGTAGACCCCATTCCGGCTTCGTTAGAGAACATACCGCGTTGAAAACCCGCCATCAGCGCCTGGCTAAAGGTATAGCCCAGCGCACCCGAAGCCGCTTCACGCCAGCCAAAGGCGCTGCTGAAAATGGTCGCAATCACATCCGGCACCTGGTCGATATGCAACGCAGCGACCAGCAGGCTGGCCGCAACCCAGAGCAAGGCCATAATGGGAACCAGCCACTGCATCAGGCGGGCTGTACCCTTAAGACCGGTAGAGATGGTCAGCAGTATGCAGAGGGCTAACCCCGCGCCGGTGAGCCATTCCGGACAGGCGAAGGCATAGCGCAGGGCATGGGCGACAGAATTTGCCTGGACGGTGTTGAAAATCAGGCCATAGGCGACGAGTAAGAAAAGCGAGAACAGCACGCCCATCCAGCGCATCCCTAAGCCGCGCGCCATGTACCAGGCAGGGCCACCGCGAAACTGGCCATGATGATCTTTTTCTTTGTAGAGCTGGGCGAGAGAGCATTCGGCAAAGGAAGTTGCCATGCCGATAATTGCCGTCACCCACATCCAGAAAACCGCCCCCGGCCCACCGGCGCTGATAGCCAGCGCGACCCCCGCCAGGTTACCGCTGCCAAGCCGTGCCGCAAGGCTGGTGCACAGCGCCTGGAACGAGGTTAATCCACCGGGTTGTGGCGTGACGCTGTTTTTCAGACTTCTGCCAAATTTGCGGATATAACGAAACTGGATAAAACCGCTGCGTAACGTAAACCATATACCTGCTGCCAGAAGCAGGTATATCATTATCGAACCCCAGAGCACTTCGTTAATAAAGAAAAAGAAATCAGGCATTAACGTCCCTCATGTTGATGCCAGGATAAGGATGTAAGCGCTACCACATATTGGGCGTACTGTTACGTAGCTACCTCTTAATATTCCGAGTTTATCATACATTGGCTAAGCGCACTGTCTGCGGTTGCGCTACCCCTCTGTCGTGTTATCATCAGGGCAGACCGGTTACATCCCCCTAACAAGTAAACCTGTCATTTTTCCGCTGCAGGCATGCTGTCGGTAGCGTGAATTATCCAGGGCACGTTAAAAGAGAAACACTATCATGACGGATAAATTGACCTCCCTTCGTCAGTTCACCACTGTCGTCGCTGACACCGGAGATATCGCGGCAATGAAGCTGTACCAGCCGCAGGATGCCACAACTAACCCTTCTCTGATCCTTAACGCCGCGCAGATCCCTGAGTATCGCAAACTGATTGACGACGCCGTGACCTGGGCGAAAGCACAGAGCAACGACCGCGCGCAGCAGGTTGTGGATGCCACTGATAAACTGGCAGTGAACATCGGTCTGGAGATCCTTAAACTGGTTCCTGGCCGCATCTCTACCGAAGTGGATGCGCGTCTCTCCTACGACACCGAAGCGTCTATCGCGAAAGCCAAACGTCTGATCAAAATGTATAACGATGCGGGTATCAGCAATGACCGTATCCTGATCAAACTGGCTTCTACCTGGCAGGGTATCCGCGCTGCTGAACAGCTGGAAAAAGACGGTATCAACTGTAACCTGACGCTGCTGTTCTCCTTCGCTCAGGCGCGTGCATGTGCGGAAGCGGGCGTATACCTGATTTCTCCGTTCGTGGGTCGTATTCTGGACTGGTACAAAGCCAATACCGACAAAAAAGAGTACGCCGCGTCTGAAGACCCAGGCGTGATTTCCGTGACTGAAATCTACGAATACTACAAACAGCACGGTTATGAGACCGTTGTTATGGGCGCAAGCTTCCGTAACGTCGGCGAAATCATCGAACTGGCTGGCTGTGACCGCCTGACCATCGCACCAGCGCTGCTGAAAGAGCTGGCTGAAAGCGAAGGTACCATCGAGCGTAAACTGTCTTACACCGGTGAAGTGAAAGCGCGTCCAGAGCGTATCACTGAATCCGAGTTCCTGTGGCAGCACAACCAGGATCCAATGGCGGTAGACAAACTGGCTGACGGTATCCGTAAGTTTGCTATTGACCAGGAAAAACTGGAAAAAATGATCGGCGATCTGCTGTAATCATTCTGCGTGACCGGGCTCCCGGTCACGCGACTTCTTTCGTACTCTGTCTGAAATTCCCCTCTGCGTGTATCATTCCCTTTAATCAGTACTTTTTGAATGGAATGGATATGAATACCTTACGCATCGGCTTAGTGTCGATTTCTGACCGCGCCTCAAGCGGTGTCTATCAGGACAAAGGCATCCCTGCTCTTGAAGAGTGGCTGGGTAGCGCGCTGACCACCCCGTTTGAAATCCAGACCCGCCTGATCCCGGACGAACAGCCGATCATTGAGCAGACGTTGTGTGAGCTGGTGGATGAGATGAGCTGCCACCTGGTGCTGACCACCGGCGGAACCGGTCCTGCACGTCGTGATGTGACACCAGATGCTACGCTTGCTATAGCTGACCGTGAAATGCCGGGCTTCGGTGAACAGATGCGCCAGATTAGCCTGCACTTTGTTCCAACGGCGATCCTCTCCCGTCAGGTGGGGGTGATTCGCAAGCAGGCGCTGATCCTGAATCTGCCGGGCCAGCCTAAGTCGATCAAAGAGACGCTGGAAGGGTTAAAAGCGGATGACGGCAGCGTGATCGTCCATGGGATCTTTGCAAGTGTACCGTATTGTATACAGCTGCTGGACGGGCCGTATGTCGAAACCGATGACAAAGTAGTAGCAGCATTTCGTCCTAAAAGCGCACGCCGCGAAACAATCTCCTGAAAATAATCATTATGTGACATTAGCTGAAGCTGCTGTGGTGTGCTAAAAGTTTTACGGTATAGTAATTTTTTCTTTACGATAGCTGTAATAATAATTCCACAACACACGCTAAATGGTTCGCTATGTCACATAACACCCGACCTCTGAATCGACAGGACTACAAAACTCTTACGCTCGCGGCCCTGGGCGGCGCGCTGGAGTTTTACGATTTCATCATCTTTGTTTTCTTTGCCGCTGTGGTGGGGGAGTTGTTCTTCCCGGCGGATATCCCGGAATGGCTGCGTCAGGTGCAAACCTTCGGTATTTTTGCTGCCGGGTATCTGGCGCGTCCTCTTGGTGGGATTGTGATGGCGCACTTTGGCGATCTTGTCGGGCGCAAGAAGATGTTTACCCTCAGTATCCTGCTGATGGCCGTGCCGACGTTGGCCATTGGTCTGCTGCCAACCTACGCCTCGATGGGCATTCTCGCCCCGTTATTGTTGCTGCTGATGCGTATTCTTCAGGGGGCGGCCATCGGCGGTGAAGTGCCGGGGGCGTGGGTATTTGTCGCGGAGCATGTTCCGGCGCGCCGCATTGGTATCGCCTGCGGAACCTTAACCGCGGGGCTAACGGTGGGGATTTTGCTCGGTTCCGTGGTCGCGACAATTGTGAATACCAGCATGACGCAACAGGCCGTACACGACTGGGGCTGGCGTCTGCCGTTCCTGCTGGGCGGGGCGTTTGGCCTGGTGGCGATGTACCTGCGCCGTTGGCTCCAGGAGACACCGATTTTCCTCGAAATGCAGCAGCGCAAAGCGCTGGCACAAGAGTTGCCTGTTAAAGCCGTCGTGGTGCGTCATAAAAAAGCGGTGGTGGTGTCGATGCTGCTTACCTGGTTGCTCTCGGCAGGCATTGTGGTGGTGATTTTGATGTCGCCGGTCTGGCTGCAAAAGCAGTACGGCTTTGCCCCGGCGGTGACCTTACAGGCGAACAGTATCGCCACGGTTATGCTCTGCTTCGGCTGCCTGGCCGCCGGGCTGGCTGCGGATCGTTTCGGTGCCAGCGTAACCTTTATCGTTGGCAGCCTGTTACTGGCGGGCTCAAGCTGGGCGTTTTACCATCTGGCCGGTAGTCATCCTGAACAGCTGTTCCTTTTATACGGCGTGGTAGGGTTGTGTGTTGGCGTGGTGGGGGCGGTGCCTTATGTGATGGTTCGGGCCTTCCCGCCAGAAGTCCGCTTCACCGGCATCTCATTCTCATACAATGTTTCATATGCCATCTTCGGTGGACTGACGCCGATTGCGGTTACGGTATTGATGGGCGTGTCACCGCTGGCACCTGCCTGGTATGTGCTGGCGTTGTCGTTGATGGGGCTGGTGTTGGGGATTTGGCTTCGCCAGATGGGAGAATGTCGTGCCCGCGAGGCGGACACGACAGAGGGATCAGTGTTTTTCACCAATCGGTAAAATGGTGCGGTCAAACTGCTCGTTCAGCACTTCACCCATTGCCAGGTAGATAGCGCTTGCGCCGCAAACCAGACCAATCCAGCCTGCAACGTGAACGATGCCTTCGTTGTCCACCAGATGACCAATCGCCAGCAGGGCGAACAGCACGGTCAGGCTCAGGAAGACAAACTGCAGTGCGCGGTTACCCTTGAGGGTGCCAAAGAACATGAACAAGGTGAAGACACCCCACAGGCCCAGGTAAACGCCCAGGAAATGGGCGTTTGCCGCCTCTGCCAGGCCCATTTTAGGCATCAGCAGAATGGCGACCAGGGTCAGCCAGAAGGAACCGTAAGAGGTAAAGGCGGTTAAGCCGAAGGTATTGCCTTTCTTATATTCCAGCAGGCCCGCGAAGATTTGCGCGATACCGCCGTAAAAAATGCCCATCGCCAGGATAATGCCGTCCATCGGGAACATCCCGATGTTGTGCAGGTTCAGCAGAATGGTGGTCATGCCAAAACCCATCAGGCCCAGCGGAGCCGGATTAGCCAACTTAGTGTTGCCCATAAGTCCTCAAAAAAATCATCATTAATATGGTGAAATGGTTAAACCCGCGACAGTACTCCCTGAAGGGGCGCGGCATCATAATGGGCGCAAACGATGCCGTCTATGATCTCGTCAGGGTGAAATTAAAATTTTTTTTATCCTTCCCCCCTTGATGGATGACGTTGCGACCCCATCTTGTAAGCAACCGCAGTGTGTGGACCTGAAAAAAATCAAATCTGGGCAGTTGAAAAAGCACGTTCTGCCCTTATTACAGGTACACAACCACATGTTGACTGAATTTTTAGTGGAGACGTTTAGATGGGTAAAATTATTGGTATCGACCTGGGTACTACCAACTCTTGTGTAGCGATTATGGATGGCACTACTGCACGTGTGCTGGAGAACGCCGAGGGCGATCGCACCACGCCTTCTATCATTGCCTATACCCAGGATGGTGAAACTCTGGTTGGTCAGCCGGCTAAACGTCAGGCAGTGACGAACCCGCAAAACACCCTGTTTGCGATTAAACGCCTGATTGGCCGCCGCTTCCAGGACGAAGAAGTTCAGCGTGACGTTTCTATCATGCCTTACAAAATCATCGCAGCAGATAACGGCGATGCATGGCTTGATGTGAAAGGCACCAAAACAGCACCACCTCAGATCTCTGCTGAAGTGCTGAAAAAAATGAAGAAAACCGCAGAAGATTACCTGGGTGAGCCGGTAACTGAAGCAGTTATCACCGTTCCTGCGTACTTTAACGATGCTCAGCGTCAGGCAACTAAAGATGCTGGCCGTATCGCAGGTCTGGAAGTAAAACGTATCATCAACGAACCAACCGCTGCTGCTCTGGCTTACGGTCTGGATAAAGAAGTTGGCAACCGTACTATCGCGGTTTACGACCTGGGTGGTGGTACCTTCGATATCTCTATTATCGAAATCGACGAAGTAGACGGCGAAAAAACCTTCGAAGTTCTGGCAACCAACGGTGATACGCACCTGGGTGGTGAAGACTTCGATACCCGACTGATCAACTATCTCGTTGACGAATTTAAGAAAGATCAGGGCATTGACCTGCGTAACGACCCGCTGGCTATGCAGCGCCTGAAAGAAGCCGCTGAGAAAGCGAAGATCGAACTCTCTTCCGCTCAGCAGACCGACGTGAACCTGCCGTACATTACTGCAGACGCGACCGGTCCTAAGCACATGAACATCAAAGTGACCCGTGCGAAACTGGAAAGCCTGGTAGAAGACCTGGTGAACCGTTCTATCGAGCCACTGAAAGTTGCACTGCAGGATGCTGGCCTGTCCGTGTCTGATATCAACGACGTTATCCTCGTTGGTGGCCAGACCCGTATGCCAATGGTTCAGAAGAAAGTGGCTGAATTCTTTGGTAAAGAACCACGTAAAGACGTTAACCCGGATGAAGCAGTGGCAATTGGTGCTGCGGTTCAGGGCGGCGTGCTGACCGGTGATGTTAAAGACGTTCTGCTGCTGGACGTTACCCCACTGTCTCTGGGTATCGAGACCATGGGTGGCGTAATGACGGCGCTGATCAGCAAAAACACCACCATCCCAACCAAGCACAGCCAGGTGTTCTCTACCGCTGAAGATAACCAGTCTGCGGTAACCATCCATGTGCTGCAGGGTGAGCGTAAGCGTGCGTCTGATAACAAATCTCTGGGTCAGTTCAACCTGGATGGTATTAACCCGGCACCACGCGGCATGCCGCAGATCGAAGTGACCTTCGATATCGATGCTGACGGTATTCTGCACGTTTCCGCGAAAGACAAAAACAGCGGGAAAGAGCAGAAGATCACCATTAAGGCCTCTTCCGGTCTGAACGAGGAAGAGATCCAGAAAATGGTTCGTGAAGCGGAAGCCAACGCGGAATCTGACCGTAAGTTCGAAGAACTGGTTCAGACCCGTAACCAGGGTGACCATCTGCTGCACAGCACCCGTAAGCAGGTTGAAGAAGCAGGCGATAAACTGCCAGCGGAAGACAAAACTGCTATCGAAGCTGCACTGAGCGCGCTGGAAACGTCTCTGAAAGGCGAAGACAAAGCGGATATCGAAGCGAAGATGCAGGAGCTGGCACAGGCTTCTCAGAAGCTGATGGAAATCGCTCAGCAGCAGCATGCCCAGCAGCAGGCAGGCGCTGACGCTTCAGCGAACAACGCGAAAGACGACGACGTTGTCGACGCTGAGTTCGAAGAAGTTAAAGACAAAAAATAATCGCCCTGATGCAGGGTAATTAATCGGCACGGGCGTAGGAGAACTCTCCACGCCCGTGCTCGCATGTTAAGGGGCTTAAAAAAACCAATGGCAAAGCAAGACTATTACGAGATTTTAGGCGTTCCGAAAACTGCGGAAGAGCGTGAAATCAAAAAGGCGTATAAGCGCCTGGCCATGAAATTCCACCCGGATCGCAACCAGGGTGACAAAGAGGCTGAAGCTAAATTTAAAGAGATCAAAGAAGCCTACGAAGTCCTGACCGATGCACAAAAACGTGCGGCCTATGACCAGTACGGTCACGCAGCCTTTGAACAGGGCGGCATGGGTGGCGGTGGATTCGGTGGCGGCGGCTTTGGCGGCGGCGCTGATTTCAGCGATATCTTTGGCGACGTTTTCGGCGATATCTTCGGTGGTGGCCGCGGTCGTCAACGCGCAGCGCGTGGTGCGGATCTGCGCTACAACATGGAGCTGACGCTGGAAGAGGCCGTTCGCGGTGTCACCAAAGAGATCCGTATCCCGACGCTGGAAGAGTGTGACGTTTGCCATGGCAGCGGTGCGAAAGCGGGTACGCAGCCACAAACCTGTCCAACCTGTCACGGTTCCGGTCAGGTGCAGATGCGTCAGGGCTTCTTCGCCGTCCAGCAGGCGTGTCCGCACTGTCATGGTCGTGGGACGCTGATTAAAGATCCATGCACCAAATGCCACGGCCACGGTCGCGTTGAGAAAACCAAAACCCTGTCCGTTAAAATCCCGGCTGGCGTAGATACGGGTGACCGCATCCGTCTGGCAGGTGAAGGCGAAGCAGGTGAGCACGGCGCACCAGCAGGCGATCTGTACGTTCAGGTGCAGGTGAAACAGCACGCTATCTTTGAGCGTGAAGGCAACAACCTCTACTGTGAAGTCCCGATCAACTTTGCTATGGCAGCGCTCGGTGGCGAAATAGAAGTGCCTACACTGGATGGGCGCGTGAACCTGAAAATCCCAGGCGAAACGCAGACCGGTAAGCTGTTCCGCATGCGCGGTAAAGGCGTGAAATCCGTTCGCGGTGGTGCGCAGGGCGACCTGCTGTGCCGCGTGGTGGTTGAAACCCCGGTTGGCCTGAACGACAAGCAGAAACAGCTGTTAAAAGAGCTGCAGGAAAGCTTTGGCGGCCCGACGGGTGAGAAAAACAGCCCACGCTCCAAAAGCTTCTTCGATGGCGTCAAAAAATTCTTCGATGATTTGACCCGCTAAATCGTTAGCTGGTAACTATCCTTTAAAAACCCGGAAGCGATTCCGGGTTTTTTTTTTCTTGTTCAAAAGCTCGGTTAAACTGAGTATATATTCAATATTAATCTGTTTTTACCGATTTGTTTGCGCTGATATTATGGTTTTATCGAGGTATTGTTGTAAAAGAGAGAATTAACGTGAAATTACTACACCGTTTTTTTAGCAGTGAAGCATCCGGCGGCGTGATCCTGATTATTGCTGCTGCGGCCGCGATGCTGCTCGCCAACATGGGCATGACGCGCGATCTCTATCACGCATTTCTGGAAACGCCCGTCGAGCTTAAGGTCGGCGCGCTGGAAATTAACAAGAACATGCTGCTGTGGATCAACGATGCGCTGATGGCGGTGTTCTTCCTGCTGGTGGGGCTTGAGGTGAAACGTGAGCTGGTGATGGGCTCGTTAGCCAGCCGCCAGCGTGCAGCGTTTCCGGTGATCGCCGCCATTGGCGGGATGGTTGTTCCGGCGCTGCTCTTCCTCGCGTTTGCCTGGCAGGATCCTGTCGCGCGTGACGGGTGGGCGATCCCGGCGGCAACGGATATCGCGTTTGCGCTTGGCGTTTTAGCGTTGCTCGGGAGCCGGGTTCCGGTTGCACTGAAAATCTTCCTGATGGCGCTGGCGATCATTGATGACCTGGGGGCTATCGTCATTATCGCGCTGTTCTACACCAGCGATCTGTCGATTCTGTCGCTGAGCGTGGCAGCAGGGGCGATTGCCGTTCTGGCGCTGTTGAACATTTTCAATGTCCGTCGCATTGGAATTTACATCCTTGTGGGGATGGTGTTGTGGACGGCGGTGCTGAAATCGGGTGTCCATGCCACGCTGGCCGGGGTGATCGTCGGCTTCTTTGTGCCGCTTAAGCCGCAGGAGGGTAAATCACCGGCCAAACAACTGGAGCATGTGCTGCACCCGTGGGTCGCCTTTATGATCCTGCCGCTGTTTGCGTTTGCCAACGCGGGCGTTTCCCTGGGAGGGGTTACGCTGGAGGGGCTCACTTCCGTGCTGCCGCTGGGTATTATTGCCGGGCTGTTTATTGGTAAACCGCTGGGGATCAGCCTGTTCTGCTGGCTGGCGCTGAAGTTTAAGCTGGCATCGTTGCCGAACGGCACAACATTTGGTCAGATTATGGCGGTCGGCGTGCTGTGCGGTATCGGATTTACCATGTCGATCTTTATCTCGACGCTGGCGTTTGGTGCAAACGCGCCTGAGCTGATTATCTGGGCAAAACTCGCCATTCTTATCGGTTCATTACTGGCCGCAGTTATTGGTTATACCTTATTGAAGGTGAAGTTGTCCGGGCAGGCCGTCCAGGCATAACGGAAAACCGGGAGGAGGTCATTCTTCTCCCGATACACTCAGGGAGAGAAGACGCGATGTCTCATTTGAATTACAACCATCTTTATTACTTCTGGCATGTTTACAAACAAGGCTCGGTGGTCGGGGCGGCAGAAGCTCTTTTTCTGACGCCACAAACTATCACCGGGCAAATCAAAGCCCTGGAAGAACGCCTGCAAGGCAAGCTATTCAAGCGTAAAGGACGTGGGATAGAGCCAAGCGAGTTGGGTGAACTGGTTTTTCGCTATGCGGACAAGATGTTTACCCTGAGCCAGGAGATGCTGGATATCGTCAACTACCGCAAAGAGTCTAATTTGCTGTTTGACGTGGGCGTGGCGGATGCCCTCTCGAAACGGCTGGTAAGCGGCGTGCTGGATGCGGCGGTGGTTGAAGACGAGCAGATCCATTTGCGCTGTTTTGAATCCACACACGAGATGCTGCTGGAGCAGTTGAGCCAGCATAAGCTGGATATGATTATCTCGGATTGCCCCATCGACTCCACGCAGCAGGAGGGGCTGTTCTCAGTCAAGATTGGTGAATGCGGGGTAAGCTTCTGGTGTATCAACCCGCCTCCGGAAAAACCGTTCCCTGCCTGTCTGGAAGAACGCCGCTTGCTGGTGCCGGGAAGGCGCTCCATGCTGGGGCGTAAGCTGCAGAACTGGTTTAACTCTCAGGGGCTGAACGTGGAGATCCTGGGTGAGTTCGATGATGCAGCACTGATGAAAGCTTTTGGTGAGGCGCACAACGCAATCTTTGTTGCGCCGACGCTGTACATGCACGATCTCTATTCAGATAACAAGATTACCGAGATTGGCAGAGTCGATAACGTCATGGAGGAGTACCACGCCATCTTCGCCGAAAGGATGATTCAACACCCGGCGGTGCAGCGTATCTGTAACCGCGACTACTCGGCGCTGTTTACCCCGCCAGCAAACTGAAGGTATAAAAAAACCCGCGTTAAGCGGGTTCTTTAAACAAGCAACAACAAGCGGCGATTAAGCCAGTTTGTTGATCTGCGCGGTCAGGTTTGCTTTATGACGCGCTGCTTTGTTTTTGTGGATCAGACCTTTAGCAGCCTGACGATCCACGATTGGTTGCATTTCGTTAAATGCGTTCTGCGCTGCAGCTTTGTCGCCAGCTTCGATTGCTGCGTATACTTTCTTGATGAAAGTACGCATCATAGAGCGACGGCTTGCGTTGTGCTTACGAGCCTTTTCAGACTGAACGGCACGTTTCTTAGCTGATTTGATATTAGCCAAGTCCAACTCCCAAATATGATCTATGTGGACAATTCAAAGGCCGAGGAATATGCCCTCTTTGCCTTCTTTTGTCAATGGATTTGTGCAAATAAGCGCCGTTAATTAGCGACGCTACGTTACGTAGTGATGGCGCAGGATTCTACCAGCTTGTCTTTCGTGAATACAGCTTTTCGGCATAAAAATCGCAGTTCCCGGACAGATTTTTTTGCTGTGAAAGGTCAGCATGATGAAATCATTACGGCTTTCTGTTTTGTGCAGACAATCGTCGGTTAACCTTAATCGCTGTACAAGGTATACTTTGGCGATTTTCACTGTTTTGAGCCAGACATGAAGCTGATACGCGGCATACATAATCTCAGCAAAGCCCCCCACGGGTGCGTGCTGACCATTGGTAATTTCGACGGCGTGCATCGTGGGCATCAGGCGCTGTTGCAGGGATTGCGTAAAGAAGGGGAGGCACGTGGCCTGCCCGTGGTAGTGATGATTTTCGAGCCGCAGCCGCTGGAACTGTTCGCGGGCGATAAATCGCCTGCCCGACTTACTCGCCTGCGCGAGAAGTTGCGCTATCTGGCACAGTCCGGTGTGGACTACGTATTGTGTGTCCGTTTTGATCGTCGTTTTGCCGCGCTGACAGCACAAAATTTCGTCAGCGACCTGTTGGTCAAGCGCCTTGGCGTGCAGTTTCTCGCCGTGGGTGATGATTTCCGCTTTGGCGCTGGTCGTCAGGGCGATTTCTTGCTATTACAGAAGGCTGGCCTGGAATATGGTTTTGACGTCACCAGCGCGATGACCTTTTGCGAAGGTGGCGTGCGCGTCAGCAGTACGGCGGTTCGTCAGGCTCTGGCCAATGATGAACTGGAGACCGCAGAGAATTTGCTGGGGCATCCGTTTACCATTTCTGGTCGTGTGGTTCATGGCGATGCGCTGGGCCGTACGATAGGTTTCCCGACGGCGAATATACCGCTGCGTCGTCAGGTCTCCCCGGTTAAAGGGGTATATGCGGTGGAAGTGGCTGGACTGGACGAGAAACCTTTTTACGGTGTCGCCAATATTGGCACACGTCCTACGGTCGCCGGTGTGCGACAGCAGCTGGAAGTGCATCTGCTGGACGTTGTAATGGACCTCTACGGTCGCCATATAGATGTCATACTGCGTAAAAAAATACGCAATGAGCAGCGATTTGCCTCGCTGGATGAACTAAAAGCGCAAATCGCGCGAGATGAATTAACGGCCCGCGAGTTTTTTGGGCTTTGAACCCGGCTTAAATGCCTACGTGATAAATACGGAACCGAGAATCTGATGAGTGACTATAAATCAACCCTGAATTTGCCGGAAACAGGGTTCCCGATGCGCGGCGATCTCGCCAAGCGCGAACCGGGAATGCTGGCGCGTTGGACCGATGATGACCTGTACGGCATCATTCGTGCAGCCAAGAAAGGCAAAAAAACCTTCATTCTGCATGATGGCCCTCCATATGCGAATGGCAGCATTCATATTGGTCACTCTGTTAACAAGATTCTGAAAGACATTATCGTGAAGTCCAAAGGACTCGCGGGATATGACTCGCCTTACGTTCCGGGTTGGGACTGCCACGGTCTGCCGATTGAACTGAAAGTTGAGCAGGAATTTGGTAAGCCGGGTGAGAAATTCACCGCGGCGGAATTCCGTGCGAAATGCCGTGAATACGCGGCCACTCAGGTTGACGGCCAGCGTGCAGACTTTATTCGTCTGGGCGTGCTGGGCGACTGGTCGCATCCGTACCTGACCATGGACTTCAAAACCGAAGCCAACATCATCCGTGCGCTGGGTAAAATCATCGGCAATGGCCACCTGCACAAAGGCGCGAAGCCGGTGCACTGGTGCGTGGACTGCCGTTCTGCGCTGGCAGAAGCAGAAGTTGAGTATTACGACAAAACCTCGCCTTCAATCGACGTGGCCTTCGAAGCGGTCGATCAGGATGCGATCAAAGGTAAATTCGGCCTGCCGGGCGTAAGCGGCCCGATCTCGCTGGTTATCTGGACCACCACCCCATGGACGCTGCCAGCTAACCGTGCGATCTCCCTCTCCGGTGAGTTCGAATATGCACTGGTTCAGATTGACGGTCAGGCACTGATCCTGGCGAAAGATCTGGTGGAAAGCGTGCTGAAACGCGCGAACATCACCGACTACACCGTACTGGGCACCGTGAAGGGCGACGCGCTGGAACTGATGCGCTTCAAACACCCGTTCCTGGACTTCGACGTTCCGGCAATCCTGGGCGACCACGTGACGCTGGAAGCCGGTACCGGTGCAGTACATACCGCCGGTGGGCACGGTCCTGACGACTACAACATCAGCCTGAAATATGGTCTGGAAATCGCGAACCCGGTAGGGCCGGACGGATCATACCTGCCTGGTACGTATCCATCGCTGGACGGTATCAACGTCTTCAAAGCGAACGACATCATCGTGGAGATGCTGCGTGAGCGCGGCGCGCTGTTGCACGTTGAGAAAATGCAGCACAGCTACCCGTGCTGCTGGCGTCACAAGACGCCGATCATCTTCCGTGCGACCCCACAGTGGTTCGTCAGCATGGATCAGAAAGGCCTGCGCGAGCAGTCTCTGAAAGAGATCAAAGGCGTGCAGTGGATCCCGGACTGGGGCCAGGCGCGTATTGAATCCATGGTGGCTAACCGTCCTGACTGGTGTATCTCCCGTCAGCGCACCTGGGGCGTGCCGATGTCGCTGTTCGTGCATAAAGAGACGCACGAACTGCACCCGAACACGCTGGAACTGATGGAAGAAGTGGCGAAGCGTGTTGAAGTTGATGGCATTCAGGCGTGGTGGGATCTCGATGCCCGCGATATCCTGGGCGCAGACGCGGACAACTACGAGAAAGTGCCAGATACCCTGGACGTGTGGTTCGACTCCGGGTCTACTCAAGCCTCCGTGGTTGACGTGCGCCCTGAGTTTGCCGGTCACGCGGCTGATATGTATCTGGAAGGTTCTGACCAACACCGTGGCTGGTTCATGTCATCCCTGATGATCTCCACCGCCATGAAAGGTAAAGCACCTTACCGTCAGGTTCTGACCCACGGTTTCACCGTCGATGGTCAGGGCCGTAAGATGTCCAAATCTATCGGTAATACCGTTTCTCCGCAGGACGTGATGAACAAATTGGGCGCAGACATTCTGCGTCTGTGGGTGGCATCTACCGACTATACCGGCGAAATGGCGGTATCAGATGAGATCCTGAAACGTGCTGCCGACAGCTATCGTCGTATCCGTAACACCGCGCGCTTCCTGCTGGCGAACCTGAATGGTTTCGATCCGGCAAAAGACATGGTGAAACCGGAAGAGATGGTGTTGCTGGATCGCTGGGCGGTAGGCTGTGCGAAAGCGGCGCAAGAAGATATCGTTAAGGCATATGAGTCTTACGATTTCCATGAAGTGGTGCAGCGCCTGATGCGATTCTGCTCCATCGAGATGGGCTCGTTCTACCTCGACATCATCAAAGATCGCCAGTACACCGCGAAAGCGGACAGCGTGGCGCGTCGTAGCTGCCAGACTGCGCTGTATCACATCGCAGAAGCACTGGTGCGCTGGATGGCGCCAATTATGTCCTTCACCGCGGATGAAATCTGGGGCTACCTGCCAGGTGAGCGTGAGAAGTATGTCTTCACCGGCGAGTGGTATGAAGGTCTGTTCGGTTTGGAGGAAGGAGAAGAATTTAATGATATATTCTGGGGCGATGTGCGCCGTATTAAGGATCAAGTTAACAAAGAACTAGAGGCTCAGAAAGTAAACGGCATCAAGTCAAACTTGGAAGCTAAGGTATTGCTTAAGTATGACGACGATTCATTTGGGACGATTCGCAAATTACGTAAGTTAGGGGATGAGGTAAGATTCATCTTTATTACTTCCCAATTTGAAATTGCCAAAGAACCCGGTGGAGTTACCAGCGATGATAACCTTCCATATATTGCGGGAGGAACCGCGGTTCAAGCTGTTGTAACTCCAGCCGAAGGTGAGAAGTGCCCGCGCTGCTGGCACTACACTACCGATGTCGGCCAGGTGGCGGAACACGCAGACATCTGCGGACGCTGTGTAAGCAACGTCGCCGGTGACGGCGAAAAACGTAAGTTTGCCTGATGAGTAAAACTCTCTGTTCAACAGGACTGCGCTGGCTGTGGCTGGTTGTGGTGGTGCTGATTATTGATCTGGGCAGCAAGTTCCTGATCCTCCAGAACTTTGCTCTGGGGGATACGGTTCCGCTGTTCCCGTCGCTTAACCTGCACTATGCGCGTAACTACGGTGCGGCGTTTAGCTTCCTTGCTGACAGCGGTGGCTGGCAGCGCTGGTTCTTTGCGGGTATTGCTATCGGTATCTGTGTGGTGCTGGCGGTGTTGATGTACCGTTCGAAAGCGACGCAAAAGCTGAACAACATCGCCTATGCACTGATCATTGGCGGCGCGTTAGGTAACCTGTTCGATCGCCTGTGGCATGGCTTTGTGGTCGATATGATCGACTTCTACGTCGGCGACTGGCACTTTGCGACCTTTAACCTCGCCGATAGCGCAATTTGTATCGGTGCGGCGTTAATCGTGCTGGAAGGTTTCTTGCCGAAACCCGCCGCGAAAGAGCAGGCTTAGTTGTAAATGCCGGGTGGCGCTGCGCTTACCCGGCCTACAGAATTTGTGGCCTCCCGTAGGCCCGGTAAGCGCAGCGCCACCGGGCAACAGGTGACCCAAAACAAGCGAGCAATTTGCATGTCTAAATCCGTACAAAGCAATAGCGCGGTTCTCGTTCACTTCACGCTGAAACTGGATGACGGCTCTACGGCCGAATCCACCCGCAATAACGGCAAACCAGCCCTGTTTCGTCTTGGCGATACGTCGTTATCTGAAGGTCTGGAGCAGCAGCTTCTGGGTCTGAAAGAGGGGGAGAAGAAGGCGTTTTCGCTGGAGCCGGATGCGGCGTTTGGCGTGCCAAGCCCGGATCTTATCCAGTACTTCTCTCGTCGTGAGTTTATGGATGCGGGCGAACCGGAAATCGGGGCGATTATGCTCTTTACCGCTATGGATGGCAGCGAAATGCCTGGCGTGATCCGCGAAATCAACGGCGACTCCATCACCGTAGATTTCAACCATCCTCTTGCCGGGCGCACCGTCCATTTTGATATTGAAGTGCTGGAGATCGATCCGGTACTGGAGGCCTGAAATGCAGATCCTGTTGGCTAACCCGCGCGGCTTCTGCGCCGGTGTAGACCGCGCTATCAGCATTGTTGAAAACGCGCTGGAGATTTACGGCGCGCCGATTTACGTGCGTCACGAAGTTGTACATAACCGTTACGTGGTCGACAGCCTGCGTGAACGCGGTGCAATCTTCATTGAGCAGATCAGTGAAGTGCCAGACGGCGCGATCCTGATTTTCTCCGCACACGGTGTCTCCCAGGCGGTACGTAACGAAGCGAAAAGCCGTGATTTGACGGTGTTCGACGCCACCTGTCCGTTGGTAACCAAAGTGCATATGGAAGTGGCGCGCGCCAGCCGTCGCGGTGAAGAGTCGATCCTGATTGGTCATGCGGGTCATCCGGAAGTCGAAGGCACTATGGGCCAGTACAGCAACCCGGAAGGGGGGATGTATCTGGTGGAGTCGCCGGAAGATGTCCTGACGCTGAACGTGAAAAACGAAGCCCGTCTGTCGTTCATGACGCAGACCACGCTTTCAGTTGATGATACGTCGGATGTGATTGACGCATTGCGCCAGCGTTTCCCGAAAATCGTCGGGCCGCGTAAAGATGATATCTGCTACGCAACCACTAACCGCCAGGAAGCGGTGCGTGCGCTGGCTGAACAGGCGGACGTGGTGCTGGTGGTCGGCTCGAAAAACTCCTCTAACTCCAACCGTCTGGCCGAACTGGCGCAGCGCATGGGCAAGGCGGCGTTTCTGATTGACGACGCGACGGACATTCAGGAAGCGTGGGTGAAAAACGCGGCCTGTGTCGGTGTCACCGCAGGGGCTTCCGCGCCGGATATCCTGGTGCAGAACGTGATCACCCGTCTGCAGGAGCTGGGTGGTGGTGAAGCCGTTCCGCTGGAAGGCCGCGAAGAAAACATCGTCTTCGAAGTCCCGAAAGAGCTGCGTATTGATGCACGCGAAGTGGAATAATCCTTCTTCTGAGGAAAGGCCAGCACCTCCTGTGCTGGCCTTTTTTTTATCTGCTACTTTATCGTGACGACAAAATCATGTCTTTTACTGATATTTGAGTCCGTTTCACGTTAAATTCTAATTATCGGTGTTTTCAGTTGGCAGGCCTGACAAAGGCTGGTTAATCTGAAAACGGTTTACATCATTTTAACGTAAGAGAATAACTATGCATGATGCACAGATCCGTGTCGCTATTGCGGGCGCGGGTGGACGTATGGGTCGCCAGCTCATTCAGGCGACACTTCAGATGGATGGCGTAGTGCTGGGCGCAGCACTGGAGCGTGAAGGTTCATCGCTTCTTGGGGCCGATGCCGGTGAACTGGCAGGCGCGGGCAAGACGGGCGTTACCGTTCAGAGCAGCCTTGATGCGGTGAAAGATGATTTTGATGTGTTTATCGATTTCACCCGGCCAGAAGGCACACTGACCCATCTGGCATTTTGCCGTCAGCACGGCAAAGGCATGGTGATTGGCACCACTGGGTTTGATGAAGCCGGTAAACAAGCCATTCAGGATGCGTCACATGAGATTGCTATTGTCTTCGCTGCTAACTTTAGCGTGGGCGTCAACGTTATGCTTAAGCTGTTGGAGAAGGCCGCAAAAGTGATGGGCGATTATACCGACATTGAGATTGTCGAAGCTCACCACCGTTACAAAGTCGATGCTCCCTCCGGCACGGCGCTGGCAATGGGCGAAGCGATTGCGCATGCACTGGATAAAGATTTAAAAGACTGCGCGGTATATACGCGCGAAGGCCATACGGGCGAACGCGTCCCGGGAACGATTGGTTTCGCAACCGTGCGAGCGGGTGACATCGTCGGGGAACATACTGCGATGTTCGCCGATATTGGAGAACGTGTAGAGATCACGCATAAAGCATCCAGCCGCATGACATTTGCGAATGGTGCCGTTCGCTCCGCTTTGTGGCTGAAAGGCAAAGAAAATGGTCTTTTTGATATGCGTGATGTGCTAGATCTCAACAATTTGTAAGAGATATTACCCATCGTGATGTGGTTATTGCAGTCGTAACTTTTTGATTGCATAGGGCAATAATTTATTGCCCTTTTATTTTGTCCATTCCATGTTTATTTTTGTCTTTTTTGACTAAAAGTAGGTGTTATCCCGCCATTTTGTGTTGCTGGTATGTAAATTTTGACCGTTTGGTCCACTTTTTATTATCTGCGTACCAGAAATTCCAATAAACTTGCCACGCAAGCGTTTTCTGTCGTGATTTACCTGATCTTTTTGCCGCTTAACATCTTTTCAGGCCGCCAGGCTTGCAAAAGGATAATTAAAATATCCGTTTTGAGTTGACTTTTACCTGGCAAATCTCCAGAATGCCGCCGTTTGCCAAAAATCCGCTGGCAACACATTTGCATTGATTTATGACATGGTTGTGAATTAATATGCAAATAAAGTGAGTGAATATTCTCTGGAGGGTGTTTTGATTAAGTCAGCGCTATTGGTTCTGGAAGACGGAACCCAGTTTATCGGTCGGGCCATAGGGGCAACGGGTTCGGCGGTTGGGGAAGTCGTTTTCAATACTTCAATGACCGGTTATCAAGAAATCCTCACTGATCCTTCCTATTCTCGCCAAATCGTTACTCTTACTTATCCTCATATCGGCAATGTCGGCACCAATGCTGCTGACGAAGAATCTTCTCAGGTACATGCGCAAGGCCTGGTCATTCGCGACCTGCCGCTGATTGCCAGCAACTTCCGCAATACCGAAGACCTCTCTTCCTACCTGAAGCGCCATAACATTGTGGCGATTGCCGATATCGACACCCGTAAGTTAACGCGTCTGCTGCGCGAGAAGGGTGCACAGAACGGCTGCATCATCGCAGGGGACAATCTCGATGCGGCGCTGGCGCTGGAAAAAGCGAAAGCCTTCCCGGGCCTGAATGGCATGGACCTGGCGAAAGAAGTGACGACCACTGAAGCATACAGCTGGACGCAAGGTAGCTGGACGCTGTCAGATGACCTGCCGGAAGCGAAAAAAGAGAGCGAGCTGCCGTTCCACGTGGTTGCCTACGATTTCGGCGCCAAGCGCAATATCCTGCGCATGCTGGTTGATCGCGGCTGCCGTCTGACGGTGGTGCCGGCGAAAACCTCTGCCGAAGACGTACTGAAGTTGAACCCGGATGGCATCTTCCTCTCTAACGGACCTGGCGACCCGGCACCGTGCGATTACGCTATCGATGCCATCAAGTCCTTCCTCGAAACCGATATTCCGGTATTCGGCATCTGCCTCGGCCATCAGCTGCTGGCGCTGGCGAGCGGGGCGAACACCATTAAGATGAAGTTCGGTCACCACGGTGGTAACCACCCGGTGAAAGACATCGACAACAACACGGTGATGATTACGGCACAGAACCACGGCTTCGCAGTAGACGAAGCGTCAATGCCAGCTAATCTGCGCGTGACGCACAAATCCCTGTTCGATGGCACCCTGCAGGGGATCCATCGTACCGATAAGCCAGCGTTCAGCTTCCAGGGACACCCGGAAGCCAGCCCGGGGCCGCACGATGCCGCACCGCTGTTCGATCACTTCATCGAACTTATCGAGCAATACCGTAAGACCGCTAAATAATCAGGAGCCGAGAAGACCATGCCAAAACGTACAGACATAAAAAGCATCCTGATCCTTGGCGCTGGCCCGATTGTTATCGGTCAGGCCTGTGAATTTGACTACTCCGGTGCACAGGCATGTAAAGCCCTGCGCGAAGAGGGTTACCGCGTTATCCTGGTAAACTCTAACCCGGCGACCATCATGACCGACCCGGAAATGGCGGATGCAACCTACATCGAGCCGATTCACTGGGAAGTGGTACGTAAAATCATCGAGAAAGAGCGTCCGGATGCAGTTCTGCCGACCATGGGTGGCCAGACTGCACTGAACTGCGCGCTGGAGCTGGAGCGTCAGGGCGTGCTGGAAGAGTTCGGCGTGACCATGATTGGTGCGACCGCCGACGCGATTGATAAAGCAGAAGACCGTCGTCGCTTCGACGTGGCGATGAAAAAAATCGGCCTCGACACCGCACGTTCCGGTATCGCTCACAACATGGAAGAGGCACTGGCCGTAGCGGCTGAAGTGGGTTATCCGTGCATCATCCGTCCTTCCTTCACCATGGGCGGCACCGGCGGCGGTATCGCCTACAACCGCGAAGAGTTTGAAGAGATTTGCGAGCGCGGCCTGGATCTCTCCCCAACCAAAGAGCTGCTGATTGATGAATCGCTGATTGGCTGGAAAGAGTACGAGATGGAAGTGGTGCGTGATAAAAACGACAACTGCATCATCGTCTGCTCCATCGAAAACTTCGATGCGATGGGTATCCACACCGGCGACTCCATTACCGTTGCGCCAGCGCAAACGCTGACCGACAAAGAGTACCAAATCATGCGTAACGCCTCGATGGCGGTACTGCGTGAAATCGGCGTCGAAACCGGTGGTTCTAACGTGCAGTTCTCGGTGAACCCGAAAACCGGCCGTCTGATTGTTATCGAAATGAACCCGCGCGTGTCCCGCTCCTCCGCGCTGGCTTCTAAAGCGACCGGCTTCCCGATTGCGAAGGTGGCGGCGAAACTGGCGGTCGGTTACACCCTTGACGAGCTGATGAACGACATCACCGGGGGCCGCACGCCTGCGTCCTTCGAACCGTCTATCGACTACGTTGTGACCAAAATTCCACGCTTCAACTTCGAGAAATTCGCTGGCGCGAACGACCGTCTGACCACCCAGATGAAATCTGTGGGTGAAGTGATGGCGATTGGCCGCACGCAGCAGGAATCCCTGCAGAAAGCGCTGCGCGGCCTCGAAGTGGGCGCGACCGGCTTCGATCCGAAAGTGAGCCTGGACGACCCGGAAGCACTGACCAAAATCCGCCGCGAGCTGAAAGACGCGGGCGCAGAGCGTATCTGGTATATCGCCGACGCCTTCCGCGCAGGCTTGTCCGTGGACGGCGTGTTCAACCTGACCAACATCGACCGCTGGTTCCTGGTGCAAATTGAAGAGCTGGTGCGTCTGGAAGAGAAAGTGGCGGAGCTGGGCATCAATGGCCTGGACGCTGACTTCCTGCGCATGCTGAAACGCAAAGGCTTTGCCGACGCGCGTCTGGCAAAACTGGCCGGCGTGCGTGAAGCGGAAATCCGCAAGCTGCGCGACCAGTATGACCTGCACCCGGTCTACAAGCGTGTTGATACCTGTGCGGCAGAGTTCGCGACCGATACGGCTTACATGTACTCCACGTATGAAGACGAGTGTGAAGCGAATCCGTCCGTTGACCGCGACAAAATCATGGTACTGGGCGGTGGCCCAAACCGTATCGGCCAGGGCATCGAGTTTGACTACTGCTGCGTACACGCCTCTCTGGCGCTGCGCGAAGACGGTTACGAGACCATCATGGTCAACTGTAACCCGGAAACGGTCTCTACCGACTATGACACCTCTGACCGTCTCTACTTCGAACCGGTAACTCTGGAAGACGTGCTGGAAATCGTGCGCATCGAGAAGCCAAAAGGCGTGATCGTGCAGTACGGCGGCCAGACGCCGCTGAAACTGGCGCGCGCGCTCGAAGCCGCAGGTGTGCCGGTTATCGGTACCAGCCCGGATGCCATTGACCGTGCAGAAGACCGCGAGCGTTTCCAGCAGGCGGTTGACCGTCTGAAGCTGAAACAGCCGGCAAACGCCACCGTGACTGCGATTGAACAAGCGGTTGAGAAGGCGAAAGAGATTGGCTACCCGCTGGTGGTGCGTCCTTCTTACGTGCTGGGCGGCCGCGCGATGGAAATCGTCTACGACGAAGCTGACCTGCGTCGTTACTTCCAGACGGCAGTTAGCGTGTCCAACGATGCGCCGGTGCTGCTGGATCGCTTCCTCGACGATGCGGTTGAAGTGGATGTGGATGCTATCTGCGACGGTGAAATGGTGCTGATTGGCGGCATCATGGAGCACATCGAGCAGGCGGGCGTGCACTCAGGCGACTCCGCCTGTTCTCTGCCAGCGTACACCCTGAGCCAGGAAATTCAGGACGTGATGCGTCAGCAGGTGCAGAAACTGGCCTTCGAACTGCAGGTTCGCGGCCTGATGAACGTCCAGTTCGCCGTGAAAGACAACGAAGTCTACCTGATTGAAGTGAACCCGCGTGCGGCACGTACCGTACCGTTCGTCTCTAAAGCGACCGGTATTCCGCTGGCAAAAGTGGCGGCGCGCGTGATGGCCGGCCAGACGCTGGCTCAGCAGGGCGTCACAAAAGAGATTATCCCGCCGTACTACTCTGTAAAAGAGGTGGTGCTGCCGTTCAACAAATTCCCGGGCGTTGACCCGCTGTTAGGGCCAGAAATGCGCTCTACCGGGGAAGTGATGGGCGTGGGCCGCACCTTCGCAGAAGCGTTTGCTAAAGCGCAACTGGGCAGCAACTCCACCATGAAGAAATCTGGCCGTGCGCTGCTCTCTGTTCGCGAAGGCGATAAAGAGCGCGTGGTTGACCTGGCGGCCAAACTGCTGAAACAGGGCTTCGAGCTGGATGCAACCCACGGTACGGCGATTGTGCTGGGTGAAGCGGGAATCAACCCGCGTCTGGTGAACAAGGTGCATGAAGGTCGTCCGCACATTCAGGATCGCATCAAGAATGGCGAATACACCTACATCATCAACACCACTGCGGGCCGCCAGGCGATTGAAGACTCCAAGCTGATTCGCCGCAGCGCGCTGCAGTACAAAGTGCATTACGACACCACCCTGAACGGCGGTTTCGCAACAGCCATGGCGCTGAACGCGGATGCCACCGAGAAGGTGATTTCGGTCCAGGAAATGCACGCCCAGATTAACAAGTAAGACAAATTGCCCGGTACCGTTCGGCTACCGGGCATTCTTCCCCTCTTCAGAACCTTCTGGTTTTCCATCCGCATTCAGTCAGTTAGCCTAAAATGGTTAGGTCGATAATGAAATTCAACTGAGAGCAGGGGAAAACACCATGCAAAATAAACTACTGATCGCTTCCGTTCTGGCTGCCACTGCAATGTTCACCGTAGCGGGGTGTTCGTCTAATCAGGCGGTAAAAACCACTGATGGCCGCACCATCATTACGGACGGCAAACCGCAGGTGGATGACGATACCGGTCTGGTGTCGTATAAAAACGCGGAAACTGGTCAAACCGAGCAGATTAACCGTGACCAGGTCAAATCCATGGGTGAACTGGATAATTAAAAAAAGCAGTGGCATCCGCCACTGCTTTTTTGCTTGATGCGGATGGATTACCAGCGGTGGTTTAACAAAATATGACCGCCGTAAGCGGCATAGTTGTTTTCACCCCATTCGCCGCTGGCGCGAAGTGAAATTGTCGTGGTCTCGTTAAGATTGCCGGTAATACCCAGCTCTACCTGACCACGATCCTCCGGCGTATCATTACTTACGGTTTCGTCGTTGAAGGCCAGATCGTTTTGACCTGCACCCTTCAGCCAGTTCACCGCAACGTATGGCTGCCAGGCCGTGACGTCCTTTTGCTGGAAATAGCTGGATTTCACACCCAGACGACCGAAGACGCTGTCGTTATCCAGAGTCGTCACCCGGACGCCATCGCGGTCCGTATGATTTTCCTGATCAAGATAGCTGTAGATCACCTGCGCCTGAGGCTCGATCTTCCAGGTACGCTCGTTTTCAGATGGGATAACCCACGCATGGCCGACTTCAACAGACGCGGCAAAACCTTCGCTGTTGTAATCTTCATCGTTGCGGTTGCTGGTCACTTTGTTGTTGTACCAGCTGTAGGCGGCCCAGGTATCAATGTAACTGCCCAGGCGTAATTTCTGATCTTCCTGCCAGGTGGCGTAGAGCCCAACGTTGAAGCCATCGACTTTACCCTGTGCATCACGCACGTTGTGTTTCGCATCTGAGTGGGTCTTCGCCTGGCCTGCACCGAACATGCCACCGGCACGCAGGATACCGCTGTCCATTGGCTTGCTGAGGAAATCGCTGCCGACTTGCAGAACGGTGGTCGTGGTGTCGTAGCTGACTTTATCGCCGCCTGCATCATTTTCATGGTAACGACCTTTAACATACATCCAGGTATTCAGATCGTCTTCGTTACGGAAAGTGAGCTGATCGCGATCGTCACGTTTGTGCAGGAACATACTCTGAGCAGCCAGATAGTTGCCTAAATACGCGCCCACTTCAGGTGCCATCACTTCTGGTGCTGGGGTATTGCCGCCGCCGTTATCGGTATTATTACCACCGTCGCCGTTATCATTGCCGCCGCTGTTGCCGCCATCGTCGGTATTGCTGCCATTGTCACTGTTACCGCCATTATCAGTACTACCGCCATCGTCGGTATTGCCACCGTTGTCGGTATTATCTCCGTCATCAGTATCATCTGTTGGATCGACAGGTGGCGTGGCCTTCGATTCCAGGTACCAGTTCCCGTCACTATGCTGGTAAAGAGAGTATTCGTATGCGCCTGCCACAACCGGTTTGGCCAGGGTTAGCTGTGCTTCAGAGCTGCCGGCGACGCTGACAATCTCCATGCCGTTCACGGTCTGTGCGCCAAGTCCACCCATGTTGCTGACGGTCACGCCGGACTGGCCAAAACTGCTGCCGGTTATTGTGAGATGATCGGTAGGTGCCGTGTCAGTGCCCAGCTCGCTGTTTAACACAATCTGGCTACCTTCTGCGCCGGTATAGTCACCATTAATGGTAAAGTCATTACCCACGCTGTGGTCGGCTGCACTGAGCAAAAGCGTGCCGCTATTGGTCACGTTGCCGTTAATGGTATCAATGCCGGCGTCTCTGAGGGTTGCATTACCCTCAATTGCATTCCACGCTGCCAGCGTACCGCCGCTGAGAATAGTGATGTTGTTGTAGACGGTTCCTGCGGTGGCAAACTTTGCCCCGTTCTGCACGGTGAGAGTGGCATTGCTGTTTTCAACACCTAACTTTGCGCCTGCCGCTACCAGCGTTGTGCCGTTTCGCAGGGTCGTATCGCCGGTATAGCTGTTGTTGCCGGTCAGCGTCAGCGTATTCGCATCAACTTTCTCTACGTTTCCGCTGCCGGTCATGTCGGTAGAAAACGTAAAATTGCCTCCCTGGTTAAAGATAACCGTACCATTGTTGGTTAGGCCGCCGCTGAGACTTGCCATACCTTCGCCATTGCCCAACTGGAGCATGGCTTCATTCGCCACCAGCGTATTGCCAGCATTGGAAACGGTACCCGCCAGGGTCAGGTTGCCGCTATTCACCTGCAGTGAATCACCGGCACCAATGATGTCGACGTTACCCGTCAGCGTCCAGTCTTCACCGTTCATTTTGACAGAGGCGAAACCATCGCCTTCGTTCAGCCCGATAAAATTGCTGTCTTCTGTACCGGTGCCTACCAGGGTTAGGGTGTTACCTTTCGAGACTGTCGAAATAACGTCACCTGATAATGATGAGCCAGTATTAAGCACCAGGGTGTTATTTTTATCGCTGGCAAAAAATACTGCCGCATTTCCACCCCCGAGCGAACCGCTATTCGTAATATCAACTTTAGCGTTACCTGAGACATAAATACCGTTCTGCGTGCCTGTTATGGTACCGCTATTTGATATTTTGGAATTGCCATTTTTTAGCGCAATACCATCACCTTCCAGGCCATTGAATGTCCCTTCATTGTTAATTGCTGTAGCAACTTCAGTACTAAGCCCTGTATTGCCTTCGACTTTCCCCGTTGCTGTATTCGTAATATTTACCGTTGATGAATTTTCGCTAATGAAAATACCCGTCTGAACACCTTTTATATTACCTTCGTTGATTAAATTCCCCTGCATTGATTCGATGTTTACCGCATTTGCTTCAGTAGAAGAAATGGTTGCTCCAGTTTCATTCGTAATGATGACTCGTTGAGCGCCGGTGTTAATATCAAGACCGTTGGCCGCTCCAGATATATTACCTTTATTTGTTACTGATGTGACATCAATACCTGATACGGATACGGCTGCTTTATTGCTTGAGGAAGAAATCGTTACATCTTTATTGATAACATATTCGGTATCAGCGGAAAAATCTTGTGGGACGGAAGTAGACTGTTCAATAATTCCTGCTGAGGTTATTGCTGGTGTGAATGCCAATATGGCGGGGAACAGTCTTCCGAGCATTCTGGTTGTTCTGTTAAGTTCAATGCGTATATTACTCATGCACACATCCATTTGAATGAAAAGTTCGTGAAATGTTCAGGTTAATAATTGCGTATACATTTCTGAAGAGCGGTTATCGCAAAACCATCTAAAATTATTATTTTTTCAATAGGTTATGTATACTTTGTTTTATTAAAAAGTCGTTTTAAGAATGCTTAATATTTCAGTGTGGTAAATGTAAAATTGGTTAGATATTTCTGGCGACTATGGATTCCTGTTTGTTCAAAGACGCACATATATGAACAACATTGATGGTTAAAGAAGCAGTTACGCTACTTGCGATTTGCCGACACCAGGCAATGGGAGACTTTCAGTGAGCGAGTTAAATGTCTACACTCACTGCTACCAGAGAGAACGGAACCGTAAAGACAGGCTAACTGATGATTCTGATAATTTATGCGCATCCCTATCCGCATCACTCCCATGCGAATAAGCGCATGCTTGAACAGGTAAGGACACTCGACAACGTAGAGATACGTTCCCTCTATCAACTTTATCCTGATTTTAACATCGACATCGCCGCTGAACAGGAGGCGCTCACTCGCGCCGATCTGATCATCTGGCAACACCCGATGCAGTGGTACAGCACACCTCCGCTCCTCAAATTGTGGATCGACAAAGTCTTTTCCCACGGCTGGGCGTATGGTCACAACGGGCATGCGCTGAAGGGAAAAAGCCTGATGTGGGCTGTGACCACCGGTGGAGGAGAAAGCCACTTCGATATTGGCTCTTTCCCGGGTTTTGAGGTGCTGGCACAACCGCTTCAGGCGACAGCACTCTACTGTGGCCTTACCTGGCTTCCTCCTTTTGCTATGCACTGCACATTTGTTTGTGACGATGAGACGTTGCAGGCGCAGGCTCGTCATTATAAACAACGCTTACTTGAGTGGCAGGAGACGCACAATGGATAGCCATACGCTGATACAGGCGCTGATTTACCTTGGCGCGGCGGCGCTGATTGTGCCCGTGGCGGTTCGCCTGGGGTTGGGCTCTGTGCTGGGCTACCTGATCGCCGGGTGTGTTATCGGACCCTGGGGATTCCGCCTGGTCACCGACGCGGAGGCGATCCTGCATTTCGCCGAAATTGGTGTCGTACTGATGCTGTTTGTCATTGGTCTGGAACTTGACCCGCAGAGGTTGTGGAAGCTGCGCGCCTCAGTGTTTGGCGGCGGGGCGCTACAAATGGCGGCCTGTGGTCTGCTGTTGGGCGGCTTCTGTATTCTGCTGGGAATGGACTGGAAAGTGGCAGAGCTTATTGGCATGACGCTGGCACTCTCTTCGACGGCGATTGCCATGCAGGCAATGAACGAGCGAAACCTGACCGTTTCACAGATGGGACGCAGTGCGTTTTCGGTGCTGCTGTTTCAGGATATCGCGGCGATTCCGCTGGTGGCGATGATCCCGCTGCTGGCCGCAAGTGGGGCCTCCACCACACTCGGCGCTTTTGCCCTCTCTGCATTAAAGGTGGTCGGTGCGCTGGCACTGGTTGTCTTGCTTGGCCGGTATGTAACACGTCCGCTGCTTCGATTTGTCGCCCGCTCGGGGTTGCGGGAAGTGTTCAGTGCCGTGGCGCTGTTCCTGGTGTTTGGTTTTGGTCTGCTGCTGGAGGAAGCCGGGCTGTCGATGGCGATGGGAGCCTTCCTCGCGGGCGTTCTGCTGGCCAGCTCAGAGTACCGGCACGCGCTTGAAAGTGATATCGAGCCATTTAAAGGACTGCTGCTGGGGCTGTTTTTCATCGGGGTCGGGATGTCTATCGACTTTGGCACGCTGGTCACGCATCCACTGCGGATCCTCATTCTGCTGGTCGGTTTCCTGGTCATCAAAATGGTGATGCTGTGGCTGATCGCCCGTCCGCTGAACGTGCCTGGCAGACAGCGTCTTTGGTTCGCCGTGCTGCTCGGACAGGGAAGCGAATTCGCGTTTGTGGTCTTCGGCGCAGCGCAAATGGCCAATGTGCTCGATCCCGAGTGGGCGAAAGCGTTGACGCTGGCGGTCGCGCTGTCGATGGCGGCAACGCCGATCCTGCTGGTGCTGCTGACGCGTCTGGAAAAAAACGGCAGCGAACAGGAACGTGAGGCCGATGAGATCGATGAGGAACAGCCGCGGGTCATCATCGCCGGATTCGGTCGCTTTGGGCAGATCACCGGTCGTTTACTGCTCTCAAGCGGGGTAAAAATGGTCATCCTCGATCACGATCCGGACCATGTGGATACCCTGCGTAAGTTCGATATGAAAGTCTTCTACGGCGATGCAACGCGTGTCGATCTGCTGGAATCAGCCGGGGCAGCGAAAGCGGAAGTCCTCATCAACGCGATTGACGATCCCCAGACCAGTATGCAGCTGGTTGAGCTGGTGAAGGAGCATTTCCCGAACCTGACCATTATCTCCCGCGCGCGCGATGTGGATCACTATATCCAGCTGCGACAGGCGGGGGTGGACGCACCCGAGCGTGAAACCTTCGAAGGGGCGCTTAAGTCTGGCCGCATGGCGCTGGAAAGTCTGGGCCTGGGCGCGTATGAAGCGCGCGAGCGTGCGGATCTGTTCCGTCACTTCAATACCGATATGGTGGAAGAGATGGTGGCGATGGCGGGCAGTACGGCCACAGAGCGTGCGGCGGTGTTTAAACGCACCAGTGCGATGCTGACAGAGATCATTAATGAGGATCGTAATCATCTGTCGCTGGTGCAGCGTCATGGCTGGCAGGGAACGGAGGAGGGCAAGCATACCGGCGATCCGGCGGACGAACCGGAGAGTAAACCTTCCGCGTGAAGTGGAGTTGCCAGCAATATTAAAAAATTTCTCTCTCTTTACCATGCCGCCAGTCGACGAAAGATTAAGCTTTCCGTATAGTGGCGGCAATTTTTTGCATCCGGGAAATTTTCAATGATCAGTCTGATTGCAGCGCTGGCGGTGGACCGTGTTATCGGTATGGAAAATGCCATGCCGTGGAACCTGCCTGCCGATCTCGCATGGTTTAAACGTACGACGTTAAACAAGCCGGTAGTGATGGGCCGCCTGACCTGGGAGTCGATTGGTCGTCCATTGCCGGGCCGTAAGAATATCGTGATCAGTAGCCAGCCAGGCACTGACGATCGCGTCGAATGGGTGAAATCCGTGGACGAGGCGATTGCCGCGTGCGGTAACGCCGAAGAGATCATGGTGATTGGTGGTGGGCGTGTATATGAGCAGTTCCTGCCAAAAGCGCAAAAGCTCTATCTGACGCATATTGATGCGGAAGTGGAAGGCGATACCCATTTCCCGGACTACGATCCGGACGAGTGGGAATCGGTATTCAGCGAATTTCACGACGCGGATGCGCAGAACTCACACAGCTACTGCTTCGAGATTCTTGAACGTCGCTAGTTGATAGACCCTCTCCCGGCCGGGAGAGGGAATTCACTCTCAGGAGGCGACTGCCTCACCTTCCCCCAGATCCAGCTGTCGGTTGGACGGCTGCACGAAGTATGTTTTATCTTCCCAGCGTAAGCAGGTTAAATCCCCGCCCCAGCAACAACCGGTATCAAGACCGTAGATCCCTTCCGGCGTGCCTTTCCCTTCTAGCGCGGCCCAATGACCAAACACCACGCTGTACTCACTGGTGACCGGCCCGGGAATCGCAAACCACGGTTTAAGCGGTGCAGGTGCGCTCTCCGGCGTCTCTTTTGAGTACATATCCAGTTGCCCGTTCGGGAAGCAGAAACGCATCCGTGTGAACGCGTTCGTGATAAAACGCAGGCGCGCCAGACCGCTCAGATCTTCACTCCAGTGATTTGGCATGTCGCCGTACATGGCATCAAGGAAGAAGGGATAGGAATCGCTCGCCAGCACGGCTTCTACGTCACGCGCGCAGGTTTTTGCCGTCTCAAGATCCCACTGTGGGGTGATCCCGGCGTGTGCCATGACCAGTTTTTTCTCTTCATCGATCTGCAACAGGGGCTGACGACGCAGCCAGTTGATCAGTTCGTCGGCGTCTGGCGCCTCCAGCAGCGGGGTGAGGCGATCTTTCGGCTTATTGCGGCTGATGCCGGCAAAGACGGCGAGCAGATGCAAATCATGGTTCCCCAGCACCATGCGTACGCTGTCGCCCAGCGATTTTACGAAGCGTAAAACCTCCAGGGAGCCTGGCCCACGCGCCACTAAATCGCCCGTCAGCCAGAGAATATCCCGTCCTGGCGTAAAGTCGACCTGTTTTAATAATGCGATCAGTTCATCGTAGCAACCGTGAACGTCGCCAATCAGATATGTAGACATTAGATTAATGAATGAGTGTTGTAACGGCGAGACGGAACACAGGAATAGCAACGCGGAACACATTGCCATCGACGTCGACCATTTCATAATGGCCTTGCATGGTACCCAGCGGCGTTTCGATCACTGCACCGCTGGTGTACTGATACTCTTCGCCAGGGGCGATGTGGGGCTGTTCACCAACCACACCTTCACCCTGAACTTCGATTTCACGGCCATTGCCGTTAGTGATAAGCCAGTAACGCCCGAGCAGTTGCACAGGCATCCGCCCCAGGTTGCGAATGGTCACGGTGTAGGCGAAAACAAAACGTTCTTCATCGGGTGAGGACTGCGACTCAACGTAAACGCTTTGTACCTGGACACAGACGCGGGGCGAATCAATCATGGCTTAACTCTCCTTCGGCGGCGCATTTTCGCTAATGTAATTAGCCAGTTTACAGTACTGCTCAACAGAGATGTTTTCTGCTCGCATTGCCGGGTCAATGCCCAGTTCGGCCAGCACGTCAACGGTGAACAGATTGCCGAGGCTATTACGGATCGTTTTACGGCGCTGGTTAAAGGCTTCTGTGGTGATGCGGCTCAGTACGCGCAGGTCTTTGACCGGGTATGGCATCGTTTTATGCGGCACAAGGCGCACAACCGCAGAGTCGACTTTTGGCGGCGGCGTGAAGGCAGACGGCGGCACTTCGAGTACCGGGATCACATTGCAGAAATATTGTGCCATCACGCTTAAACGACCATACGCTTTACTGTTCGGCCCTGCAACCAGACGGTTTACCACCTCTTTTTGCAACATGAAGTGCATGTCGGCAATGGCATCAGTATAGCTAAAGAGGTGGAACATCAGCGGCGTGGAGATGTTATAGGGCAGGTTACCGAATACGCGCAGCGGCTGACCCATTTTTTCCGACAGCTCGCCAAAATTCATGGTCATGGCATCTTGCTGATAAATCGTCAGCTTCGGCCCAAGGAACGGGTGCGTTTGCAGACGAGCAGCGAGATCGCGGTCGAGTTCGATAACGGTCAGTTCGTCCAGACGTTCGCCGACGGGTTCAGTCAGTGCTGCCAGACCGGGGCCGATTTCAACCATCGCCTGGCCTTTTTGCGGATTAATGGCCGAGACAATACTGTCGATCACGAACTGATCGTTGAGGAAGTTTTGCCCGAAGCGTTTACGGGCTAAGTGGCCCTGATGGACTCGATTAGTCATTGAGTATTAACAATCATTTTGATGGCGAGATTAAGCGCCGTAATAAAACTGCCGACATCCGCTTTTCCCTGGCCTGCCAGATCCAGCGCAGTACCGTGGTCAACGGACGTTCGAATAAAAGGTAAACCGAGGGTGATATTCACACCGCGGCCAAAGCCCTGGTATTTTAGCACGGGCAGGCCCTGATCGTGGTACATCGCGAGCACGGCATCGGCATTATCCAGGTATTTGGGCTGGAAAAGGGTATCGGCAGGCAATGGCCCGCTCAGGTTCATCCCTTTCGCCCGCATTTCATTCAGCACCGGAATGATGGTGTCGATCTCTTCAGTCCCCATATGCCCGCCTTCCCCGGCGTGTGGGTTCAGGCCACAGACCAGAACGTGCGGCTGTTTAATGCCGAATTTGGTCTGCAGATCGTGATGCAGTATCCCGATGATCTCCCGCAGCAGTTCAGGGGTGATGGCGTCAGGAATGGCCTTAATCGGCAGATGGGTTGTTACCAGAGCCACCCGCATCGCTTCCGTCGCCAGCATCATCACCACTTTCGGGCTGTGCGATCGCTCTTCAAAAAACTCGGTATGTCCGGTGAACGGAATACCGGCTTCGTTAATCACCCCTTTGTGGACAGGGCCTGTAATCAGGGCAGCAAATTCTCCCTGTATGCAACCATCGCAGGCGCGCGCCAGGGTTTCGACAACATAGTGGCCGTTTTCAGTGCTGAGCTGACCCGGAATAACAGGAGTACGAAGAGGGACGGGAAGAAGCGTGAGCGTTCCGGCTTGCTGCGGTGCAGGCTGCTGGCCTTCAACGTAGGGGATAAGCGTTAAAGGCAGACCGAGCAGTGAAGCCCGGTCTTGTAACAGTGTTGCATCAGCACAGACGACCAGTTCCACCGGCCAGCTACGTTGGGCAAGCTGGACCACGAGGTCAGGCCCAATCCCGGCGGGTTCGCCGGGGGTGATCACAACACGATGCTGTTTCATTAGTTGCTCAGAACTTTCACGTAAGCGCTGGCGCGTTGTTCCTGCATCCAGGTTGCCGCTTCTTCAGAGAACTTACGGTTGAACAGCATACGATAGGCTCTGTCTTTCTGCGCTGCGTCGGTTTTATCAACGTTGCGGGTATCCAGCAGTTCGATCAGATGCCAGCCAAAGGAGGAGTGTACCGGCGCACTCATCTGGCCTTTGTTCAGCTTCATCAGCGCATCGCGGAATGCCGGATCGTAGATATCCGCAGCCGCCCAGCCCAGGTCGCCGCCCTGGTTAGCAGAGCCAGGATCCTGAGAGAACTCTTTTGCGGCATTCGCAAACGACGTTTTTCCGCTCTTAATGTCCGCAGCAATCTGTTGCAGCTTCGCACGCGCCTGATCGTCCGTCATGATCGGTGACGGTTTCAGCAGAATGTGGCGAGCATGAACTTCGGTGACGGAGATGTTCTGGCTCTGACCACGCAGGTCGTTGACTTTCAGGATGTGGAAGCCAACACCTGAACGGATTGGACCCACGATGTCGCCTTTCTTCGCCGTGCTCAGCGCCTGGGCAAAGATGGATGGCAGTTCCTGAATACGTCCCCAGCCCATCTGGCCACCTTTCAGCGCCTGTTGGTCGGCAGAGTAGGTAATGGCCAGCTTGCCAAAGTCACTGCCGTTACGTGCCTGCTCAACGATAGCGCGCGCCTGGCTTTCCGCTTCAGCGGCCTGGTCAGACGTTGGGTTCTCTGGCAGCGGGATCAGAATATGGCTCAGGTTCAGCTCGGTGCTGGCATCGTTCTGGTTGCCCACCTGTTTTGCCAGCGCGTCGACTTCCTGCGGCAGGATGGTGACGCGGCGACGAACTTCATTGTTACGCACTTCTGAGATCAGCATCTCTTTACGGATCTGATTACGGTAGGTTGAATAGCTGATGCCATCATAGGCCAGACGACTACGCATCTGATCCAGGGTCATATTGTTCTGCTTAGCGATGTTAGCGATCGCCTGATCAAGCTGCTCGTCAGTGATCTTCACGCCCATTTTCTGACCCATTTGCAGGACAATCTGATCCATGATCAGACGTTCCAGGATCTGATGGCGCAGCGTTGCGTCATCCGGAAGTTGCTGACCCGCCTGGCCCGAATTGAGCTTCACAGATTTCATCAAACCGTCAACGTCACTTTCGAGCACGACACCGTTGTTAACCACAGCGGCGACCTTATCAACAACCTGGGGGGCCGCGAAGCTGGTATTCGCAACCATAGCGACACCGAGCAGCAGCGTTTTCCAGTTCTTCATACTTTTTCCATTTCAATTAACCGCAAAGCGGATTACGTTGCAAAACAAGCACATTACAAGGAACTGCGGTACGGCAGAATGTTCGAGCGCAGCATCTGCTGCGTGCCCAGGCCGTAGTTGGAGCTCAGGCCGCGCAATTCGACATTAAAGCCAATCACGTTATCGTATTTGCTCTGATTGTTTTGAGTATCCCAGCCGTTAAGCTTGCGTTCGTAGCCGACACGCAGCGCGTAACAGCAGGAGTTATATTGCAGACCAACCATCTGGTCAGCAGGCTTGTTGGCGTTAGTGTCAAAGTAGTAAGCGCCAACAATTGACCAGCGGTCAGCGATTGGCCAACTGGCTGCACCACCCACCTGCGAAATCCCGTCTTTATACTGTTCACTGGTGGCATAGTTCGGCAGAGTTACCTGAATATATTCCGGGCTGGCGTAACGATAGGTCAACTGCACCATACGATCTTCATCGCGACGGTACTCGACGGCTGCACTGCTGGTCGCAATATTGTCGAGACGCGTGTCGTACTGCAGACCCCCGCGTAAGCCCCAGCGATCGGTCATGCGCCAGTAGGTATCGCCCGCCCACACCAGCGAACCTGTTTTGTTGTCTTTCTCCCAGTTGATATTGTCATCACCGGTACGAGACTCGGTGAAATAGTAGATTTGACCAACAGAAACGTTAAAACGTTCAACGGCAGATTCATCATAAACGCGCGTTGTGACGCCGGTCGTTAACTGGTTTGCGGAAGCAATACGGTCGAGACCGCCGTAGGTACGGTCACGGAACAGGCCGCTGTAGTCAGACTGCAGGAAAGCGGAGTCATAGTTCTGGATTTTGCTCTGATCGCGATAAGGCACGTACAAATACTGCATACGTGGCTCAAGCGTCTGGGTATACCCATCCGCCAGCAGACCCATATCGCGCTCGAAGATCAGCTTACCGTCCATTTTGAATTGCGGAAGAACGCGGTTCACGGATTCGTCAAGGTCGGTGCCATAACGGTTGTTATACCAGTCCACATTTTTCTGCTGGTAATGGGTCGCCATCAGCTTGGCTTCGGTATTCAGACTCGACCAGTTGTTCGACAGCGGTAAATTGATCGTCGGTTCTAAATGTACACGCGTGGCTTCCGGCATGTCCGAGTTGGTATTGACGAAATGCACTGCCTGCGCGTAGACGCGGGTATCGAATGGACCAACATCGTTCTGATACCAGTTCACATCCAGCTGCGGTTCTGCACCGTATGTGCTGGTATTCTGACTGCTAAAGACCTGGAACTGCTTCGTCGACACCGTGGCGTTGAAGTTCTCGATGGCATAGCCAACGCTAAATTTCTGCGTGGCGTAGCCATCGGTACTGGAACCGTACTTGGAATCGAAGTCGTTGAAATAGTAAGGATCGCTGACTTTGGTGTAGTCGACGTTAAAACGCCAGACCTGATCCATAACACCAGCGTGGCGCCAGTAGTACATCCAACGGTGTTTATCACCTTCTGTTGGGTGCTCATCCTGGAAGACCTTATCTGATGGCAGATAATCCAGTTCCATCAAACCGGTACCCGCCTGGGTCAGATAGCGGAACTCGTTTTCCCACATGACGTTGCCGCGCTTATGGATATAGTGCGGCGTGATCGTGGCGTCCATGTTGGGCGCGATGTTCCAGTAATACGGCAGATAGAACTCAAAATAGTTCGAGGTGCTGTATTTGGCATTTGGGATCAGGAAGCCTGAACGACGTTTGTCGCCCACGGGAAGCTGCAGGTATGGGCTATAGAAAACCGGCACCGGGCCGAGTTTAAACCGGGCGTTCCAGATTTCTGCGACCTGCTCTTCACGGTCGTGAATTACCTCACTTCCAACCACGCTCCAGGTATTCGAACCCGGCAGACAGGAGGTGAAGGAACCGTTTTCCAGAATCGTATAGCGGTTTTCACCGCGCTGTTTCATCAGATCTGCTTTACCACGCCCCTGACGACCCACCATCTGGTAATCACCTTCCCAGACGTTCGTATCTTTGGTGTTCAGGTTTGACCATGCTTTCGGACCTTTCAGGATGATCTGATTGTCGTCATAGTGCACATTACCCAGCGCATCCACCGTTCGTACCGGTTCGGCCGCACCTTCCGGCTGCTTCTGGTGCAACTGCACTTCATCTGCCTGCAGGCGGCTATTGCCCTGATTAATATCCACACTGCCCGTAAACGTGGCATTGTCAGGATAAGTTCCTTTTGAACTGTCGGCAGTAATGGTTACCGGCAAGCTATTTGTATCGCCACTCACCAGTGGGCGATTATAACTTGGGACGCCAAGCATACATTGCGAGGCAAGATCGGCCGCCAGCCCCTGTTGACTGTACAGGGCGGTGCCAATCATTGTGGCCAGGAGGGTGGGGATACGTTTTTTCATACGTTATATTTTAGTGTTCCGTCATCAGTGGCTACGGCTTACAAACGCTCAGAGACTATCTTACTCATCAGCGCAGTACCAGCGTTAATCCTGCCCGTTTGCGTGCCAGAGTGTTAGGCTCGCTATCGAATGACGAGTATGATAATGCAAATTATAGGCGATGTCCCTCAATTGACCGTGGCTCGACCACTGTAATGATGGCGTTGCGTCGACAAGGGACATGACTATCCGGGGAGTATATGCAGTATTGGGGTAAAATCATCGGCGTTGCGTTCGCCATCATCATGGGTGCCGGGTTTTGGGGCATCGTACTTGGCCTGATTATTGGCCATATGTTCGATAAGGCACGCAGCCGCAAAATGGCGTGGTTCGCCAACCAGCGCGAGCGTCAGTCCCTCTTTTTCTCCACCACCTTTGAGGTGATGGGGCACTTAACCAAATCAAAAGGGCGGGTAACGGAAGCCGATATCCAGATTGCCAGCGTATTTATGGACCGCATGAATCTGCACGGGGAATCTCGTGTGGCGGCGCAAAATGCGTTTCGCATCGGTAAATCGGATAACTATCCGCTGCGCGAAAAAATGCGTCAGTTCCGCAGTATCTGTTTCGGCCGTTTTGATTTAATTCGGATGTTTCTGGAGATCCAGATTCAGGCGGCGTTTGCCGACGGGTCTCTTCATCCAAATGAACGCGATGTGTTATACGTGATTGCCGAAGAGCTGGGGATCTCCCGCATGCAGTTCGACCAGTTCTTGCGCATGATGCAGGGCGGCGCACACTTTGGTGGCGGCTATCAACAGCATCAATCCTCTGGCGGCGGCTGGCAGCAGGCGCAGCGAGGCCCGACGCTGGAAGACGCCTGTAACGTGCTTGGCGTGAAACCTTCGGATGATGCGACAACCATCAAGCGCGCCTATCGTAAGCTGATGAGTGAACATCACCCGGATAAACTGGTCGCGAAGGGTTTACCGCCAGAGATGATGGAGATGGCGAAGCAAAAAGCGCAGGAAATCCAGAAAGCGTACGAGCTGATAAAAGAGCAGAAAAATTTCAAATAAAAAAATGGCCCGACACAGTCGGGCCATTTTTTTTAGAAGTCCACCGGGGCTTTAAACGTCATTGCGTTGCCAAACGCCGGGTGGGTGATGGTGAGCGTCTGGGCATGAAGCTGCAAACGCGGCGCTGAAGCCAGCGCCTCCGGGGGGGCGTAAAAACGGTCTCCCAGAATCGGGTGCCCCAGCGCGAGCATATGCACACGCAGCTGATGTGAACGCCCGGTAATGGGCTTAAGCAGCACGCGCGCGGTGTTATCCGGCGCGTACTCCAGCACTTCATACTCGGTTTGCGCGGCCTTGCCCGTCTCATAGCATACCTTCTGCTTTGGTCGATTTGGCCAGTCGCAAATCAGCGGCAGATCCACCAGCCCTTCCGCCTGAGCGGGATGGCCCCAGACGCGTGCGACATACTGCTTTTTCGGCTCACGCTCGCGGAACTGACGTTTGAGTTCACGTTCAGCCGCTTTGTTCAGCGCCACCACAATCACGCCGCTGGTTGCCATGTCCAGGCGATGAACGGACTCCGCCTGGGGATAATCACGCTGAATACGTGTCATCACGCTGTCTTTGTGCTCATCCAGACGCCCCGGCACGGACAACAGGCCGCTAGGCTTGTTGACCACCATAATGTGCTCATCCTGATAAAGGATAACCAGCCACGGGTCTTGCGGCGGATTGTAAGGCTCCATCACCATCTTGTGCTCCGTTTACTGATGCGTCACAACAATAAGACGCAGGGCATCCAGACGCCAGCTTGCCTGATTCAGGCTTTCCAGCACCTGCTGACGGTTGCTCTCAATCGCGGTCAGTTCGTCATCACGGATGTTTGGGTTCACCGCTTTTAACGCTTCCAGACGAGACAGCTCTGCAGACAGTTTCTCATCGGCTTCCTCGCGAGCGGCATCAATCAACGTCCTGGCCGCTTTTTCGATCTGCGTTTCACCCAACTGCAGAATGGCGTGCACGTCCTGTTGTACGGCGTTGACCAGTTTGCTGCCCGTGTGGCGGTTTACTGCGCTCAGCTGGCGGTTGAAACTCTCGAATTCAACCTGTGCAGCCAGGTTGGTGCCGTTTTTATCCAGCAGCAGACGCACTGGCGTTGGCGGCAGGAAGCGGGTGAGCTGCAGCTGTTTCGGCGCTTGCGCTTCCACAACATAGATCAGCTCAACCAGCAGCGTACCAACGGGTAATGCTTTGTTTTTCAATAAGGAAATCGTGCTGCTACCCGTGTCGCCGGAAAGGATCAGGTCGAGGCCGTTGCGGATCAACGGGTGTTCCCAGGTGATGAACTGCGCGTCTTCGCGAGACAGCGCCACGTCACGCTCAAAGGTGATGGTGCAACCATCCTCCGGCAGGCCCGGGAAATCCGGAACCAGCATATGATCGGATGGGGTCAGCACGATCATGTTCTCGCCGCGATCGTCCTGGTTAATCCCGACGATGTCGAACAGGTTCATGGCGAAGCTGATCAGGCTGGTGTCGTCATCCTGCTCTTCAATGCTTTCGGCAAGCGCCTGCGCTTTTTCGCCACCGTTGGAGTGGATTTCCAGCAGGCGGTCACGTCCCTGCTCCAGCTGCGCTTTCAGAGCCTCATGCTTTTCGCGACAGGATTTGATCAGCTCATCAAAACCGTCCGTATTTTCCGGCGCTGCCAGGTAACCGATCAGATCCGTATGCACCTGATCGTAAATGGTGCGTCCCGTCGGACAGGTATGTTCGAACGCGTCCAGACCTTCGTGGAACCAGCGTACCAGCACCGACTGAGCGGTTTTTTCCAGGTAAGGGACGTGGATCTGAATATCATGCGCCTGACCGATACGGTCCAGACGGCCGATACGCTGTTCCAGCAGGTCGGGGTTGAACGGCAGATCGAACATCACCAGGTTGCTGGCGAACTGGAAGTTACGCCCTTCAGAACCGATTTCAGAGCACAGCAGAACCTGTGCGCCGCTGTCTTCTTCACTGAACCAGGCCGCGGCGCGGTCGCGCTCGACAATGGACATGCCCTCGTGGAACACGGCGGCTCGAATACCTTCGCGCTCGCGCAGAACCTGCTCCAGCTGCAGCGCGGTGGCCGCCTTGGCGCAGATCACCAGCACTTTCTGTGAACGATGAGCCGTTAAGTAACCCATCAGCCATTCAACACGCGGGTCGAAGTTCCACCAGGTTCCGGTATCGCCTTCAAATTCCTGATAAATCTGCTCCGGGTAGAGCATGTCGCGCGCACGTTCTTCCTGGCTTTTGCGCGCCCCCATAATGCCGGAGACTTTTATTGCCGTCTGATACTGCGTCGGCAGCGGCAGCTTGATGGTATGCAGTTCGCGTTTCGGGAAGCCCTTCACGCCGTTACGGGTGTTACGGAACAGCACGCGGCTGGTGCCGTGGCGATCCATCAGCATATCGATCAGCTCTTTACGCGCGGAACCCGCGTTGTCGCTGTCACTGTTGGCTGCCTGCAGCAGCGGCTCAATATCCTGTTCGCCAATCAGATCGCTCAGGGTGTTGAGTTCGTCATTCGAGAGGCGTTTGCCCGCCAGCAGCATGGCGACAGCATCGGCAACCGGGCGGTAATTATTCTGTTCTTCGACAAACTGCTCAAAGTCATGGAAGCGGTTTGGATCGAGCAGGCGCAGACGGGCGAAGTGGCTCTCCAGCCCCAGCTGTTCCGGCGTTGCGGTCAGCAGCAGGACGCCCGGCACGCGCTCGGCAAGCTGTTCAATTGCCATGTATTCACGGCTCGGTGCCTCTTCGCTCCAGACCAGGTGGTGCGCTTCGTCGACCACCAGCAGATCCCACTCTGCGTCGCACAGATGCTCAAGACGCTGCTTGCTGCGGCGCACGAAGTCCAGGGAGCAGATGACCAGCTGTTCGGTTTCAAACGGGTTGTCCGCGTCATGCTGGGCTTCGGCGTAGCGCTCGTCGTCAAACAGCGAGAAACGGAGGTTAAAGCGGCGCAGCATCTCAACCAGCCACTGATGTTGCAGCGTTTCCGGTACCACGATCAGCACGCGCTCGGCGGCGCCAGAAAGCAGCTGTTGATGCAGGATCATACCGGCTTCAATGGTTTTACCGAGGCCCACTTCGTCTGCCAGCAGTACGCGAGGCGCATGACGACGACCAACGTCATGGGCGATATTCAACTGATGAGGGATCAGGCTGGTGCGTTGACCACGCAGGCCGCTCCACGGCATGCGGTACTGTTCACTCTGGAATTTACGTGCGCGATAGCGCAGGGAGAAGCGATCCATACGGTCGATTTGCCCGGCAAACAGGCGATCCTGCGGCTTGCTGAAAACCAGTTTGCTGTCGAGCAGCACTTCACGCAGGATGACATTGCTCTCGTCAGTGTCGAGGCGAGTCCCAATGTAGGCGAGCAGACCATTCTCTTCTTTTACGTCTTCAACCTTTAGCTGCCAGCCGTCGTGGCTGGTCACGGTGTCACCTGGATTGAACATCACGCGGGTAACAGGGGAGTCATTGCGAGCGTACAGGCGGTTTTCACCGGTAGCAGGGAAAAGGAGGGTGACCATGCGTGCATCGACTGCAACCACGGTTCCCAATCCAAGTTCGCTTTCTGTATCGCTGATCCAGCGTTGACCAAGTGTAAAAGGCATATGTGTTCGGCTCTAATCTTTAATTGCAGGCAATAGTTCAACCACCGTCAAAAAAGACGGTCATCGAAAAATGGGTCCGGGAGTGGAAAGGGCGCTATGGTACTGGATGGCAGCGATTTCGTCACGTGTCAAAATAGGCCAAGCTGCCCTGTCACTAGTGTAGCAAAATCGTCGTCAATGAACGGCAAAATTCCATCCGCGACGGGCTGAAGCTGGCGCGTCAGGTAGTGGTCGTAGTCCAGCGCAGAGTGTTGATAATCCACGGGCTCTGGCCCGTTTGTCGTCCAGACATACTTGATGGTGCCCCGGTTCTGATACTGCGGGGCGCGCCCCCGACGGACGTTTTCTTCATCCGCCAGACGCGCGGCGCGGACGTGCGGCGGAACGTTACGCTGATACTCGGCCAGCGGGCGGCGCAGGCGTTTGCGATACACCAGCTGGTTGTCGAGCTCGCCGGCCATCAGGCTGGCTATCGTCTCGCGGACGTAGTCCTGATAAGGCTCATTACGAAAGATCCGCAAATAGAGCGTTTGCTGGAACTGCTGAGCCAGCGGAGTCCAGTCTGTGCGTACCGTCTCCAGCCCTTTAAACACCATGCGTTGCTTTTCACCTTCCTGAATCAGTCCGGCGTAGCGTTTCTTGCTGCCCTGATCGGTTCCACGGATAGTGGGCATTAAAAAGCGGCTGAAATGGGTTTCATACTCCAGCTCTAACGCACTGGTTAACCGCTCTTTTTGCAAATGCGCTTGCCACCAGTCGTTCACGAAGGCCACCAGCTGTTTGCCAATTCGCGCGGCTTCCTCTTCGGCGTGTGCGCCCTTCAACCAGACGAAGGTGGAGTCGGTATCGCCATAGATCACTTCATAGCCCTGGGATTCGATCAGCGCCTTTGTCTGGCGCATGATCTCATGCCCGCGCATGGTGATAGACGAGGCGAGACGCGGGTCGAAGAAGCGACACGCGCTGGTGCCCAGCACACCGTAAAAGGCGTTCATGATAATTTTCAGCGCCTGAGAAAGCGGCTTGTTGCCGTGGCGCTTGGCCTCGTCGCGCCCGTGCCAGATCTGCCCCACGATCTCCGGCAGGCAGTGTTTCTCCCGTGAGAAACGCGCCCCCAGAAACCCGTCGGTGCTGTGCGTATTGTCCGGCTGCGCCATCCCCTCTACCAGCCCCACCGGATCAATCAAAAAGGTGCGGATAATCGAGGGGTAGAGGCTTTTGTAGTCCAGTACCAGCACGGAGTTATACAGTCCCGGCCGGGAATCCATCACGTAGCCGCCTGGGCTTGCCTGCGGCGGCACGTCCCCCAGGTTCGGTGCGACGTAGCCTGCCCGGTGCATGCGGGGAAAGTACAGATGGCTGAATGCCGCCACGGAACCGCCGTGCCGATCAGCGGCAAGACCGTTCACTGTGGCGCGTTCCAGCAGAAAAGGCATGATCTCGGTTTTGTGGAAAATCTGCGTAACCAGCTCACAATCTTTCAGGTTATAGGTGGCAAGTGCCGGTTTGTCTTCGTTGAAGCGGCGGTCGATCTCATCCATTCGGTCCCACGGATTATCGATGGATTTCCCTTCCCCCAGCAGCTCCTGCGCCACTGCCTCCAGCGAGAAGGAAGAGAAATTCCAGAATGCGGATTTCAGTGCCTCGATGCCGTCGATAATCAGGCGACCGTTGGCCTGTGCGAAGAAGACGCCGTTTTTGAAACCGTGCTCGCGCCATTCCAGTTCGCTATGACCCCGCCCAAGCATGAGCGGGATGCGGTAACGCTCGGCGTGTTTTTGCAGTACCCGCAGGTCGAACTGCACCACGTTCCAGCCGATCAGGACATCGGGATCGCGATCGGCAAACCACTGGTTCAGTTTTTCCAGCAGTTGTGGCCGGCTGTTGACGTACTCCAGCCGGAAGTCCAGCGCGAAGGCATCGCCATTCGGTGGCCCGAGCATATAGACAACCCGGTCGCCGCAGCCTTCAAGTCCAATACAGTACAGTTCACCGTGACGGGTGGTTTCGATGTCCAGTGAGACCCATTTCAATGGCGGACGGTAGTGCGGGTTGGGTTTCAGACGGGCGTTAATCAGCCCGCCGTTGTGCGCCGTGCCATCAACCCAGACAGGGGCGGTAATAAACCGCTCCATCAGAAAACGTTCCGGGGGACGAATATCGGCTTCGTACAGGGTGACGCCCGCCTCGCGCAGCAGTTTTTCATAGCGCATCAGTTGGCGATGGGCGCGACAATAGAGGCCAAAAACCGGCTGGCGATGGAAATCTTTCAGCTCAAGTGGCGTGATGCGCCAGTTGTTTTCACCGCGCAGTAGCTGCTTTACTTTGTCGACGTGGGCTTCAGGAATAAACGCCACGGATTCCTGTGGCGGCAGGGTAACACGCAGCGGGCCGTTGTCCGTCGCCAGCCAGAAATCCACCTCTGTTCCCTGAGGCGTATCCCGCCAGTGTCGGGTCAGTAAAAAACCTTCTTGCGCCTGCGTCACGCCGTTATCCCATAAAACAAAACCAGGCCTGATTATAGCCTGGTTAGCGGTTTTATGCTGGGTTTATATACAGTTTATTGCCCGTAATAGGCTTTTGCACCGTGCTTGCGCAGGTAGTGTTTGTCCAGCAGCGTCTGTTGCATATCCGGCAACTGTGGTGCCAGTTGACGACAGAAGATGCCCATATAGGCTACCTCTTCCAGCACAATCGCGTTATGCACTGCATCTTCCGCATTTTTGCCCCACGCAAACGGGCCGTGAGAATGCACCAGCACCCCGGGCATCTGTGCTGCGTCGATTCCCTGTTTTTCAAAGGTTTCGACAATCACATTGCCGGTTTCCCACTCGTACTCGCCGTTGATTTCCGCATCGGTCATCAGGCGGGTGCAGGGGATGGTGCCGTAAAAGTAGTCTGCGTGCGTGGTACCGGTAGCCGGGATGGACTGGCCTGCCTGCGCCCAGATAGTCGCATGACGCGAGTGGGTATGCACAATGCCGCCGATGGTCGGAAATGCCTGATACAGCAGGCGATGGGTGGGGGTATCGGAGGAGGGTTTTTTCTTCCCTTCCACCACTTCACCGGTTGCAATGCTGACCACAACCATATCGTCAGCGGTCATCACCGTATAATCCACGCCGGAAGGCTTGATGACGAACACCCCTTTTTCGCGGTCAACGGCGCTGACGTTGCCCCAGGTCAGGGTCACCAGATTATGTTTAGGCAGCGCCAGGTTGGCTTCGAGTACCTGGCGTTTGAGATCTTCTAGCATTGTTGTCTCCCGCCGGATGGCGCTTCGCTTATCCGGCCTACACAATCGTAGGCCCGGTAAACTCAGTGCCACCGGGCACGTCGTACTTAACGTTTCGAACCGTAATAGACTTCATTCCAGCGCAGCGCGTCTTTAAACGCGGGCAGGCGGGTATCGTTATCGATCACGGTCAGTTCGATATCGTGCAGTTCAGCGAACTGACGCATATCGTTGAGATCCAACGCGTGACTGAAGACGGTATGGTGCGCGCCACCGGCGACGATCCAGGCTTCGGAGGCGGTTGGCAGATCGGGCTGCGCTTTCCACAGGGCGTTGGCGACCGGCAGTTTTGGCAGCGCGTGTGGCGTTTCAACCGCATCCACACAGTTCACCAGCAGGCGGAAACGATCGCCCAGGTCAATCAGGCTGGCGTTGATGGCCGGGCCGGTACGGGTGTTGAAGATCAAACGTGCCGGATCCGCTTTGCCGCCAATGCCGAGATGCTGCACGTCGAGGATCGGTTTCTCTTCGACGGCAATGGACGGGCACACTTCCAGCATGTGTGAACCGAGTACCAGGTCGTTGCCATTTTCGAAGTGGTAGGTGTAGTCCTCCATAAAGGAGGTGCCGCCCTGCAGACCGGTTGACATCACTTTCATGATGCGAAGCAGAGCGGCAGTTTTCCAGTCGCCTTCGCCCGCGAAGCCGTAGCCCTGCTGCATCAGACGTTGTACTGCCAGACCCGGCAGTTGTTTCAGACCATGGAGATCTTCAAATGTCGTGGTAAAGGCGTGGAAGCCACCCTGTTCCAGGAAGCGTTTCATCCCCAATTCAATGCGCGCCGCGTCCAGCACGTTCTGGCGTTTGTCACCCTTCACCTGCGCCGCTGCAGTGAGGCGATAGCTGCTTTCGTATTCGTCAACCAGCGCGCTCACGTCGCCATCGCCGATCTCATTGACGACCTGCACCAGGTCACCCACGGCCCAGGTGTTCACGGAAAAACCAAACTTGATCTGCGCGGCAACTTTATCACCGTCGGTGACTGCCACTTCACGCATGTTGTCGCCAAATCGCACCACTTTCAGATGGCGGGTATCCTGTTTGGAAACGGCCTGACGCATCCAGGAGCCGATGCGTTTCTGCGCATGTTGATCCTGCCAGTGTCCGGTCACTACGGCGTGCTGCTGACGCATACGGGCGCCGATGAAGCCGAACTCACGACCGCCGTGTGCGGTCTGGTTCAGGTTCATAAAGTCCATATCAATGCTGTCCCATGGCAGGGAGGCGTTGAACTGGGTATGGAATTGCAGCAGCGGTTTGTTGAGGATAGACAGACCGTTGATCCACATTTTGGCGGGTGAGAAGGTGTGCAGCCACACTACCAGACCCGCGCATTTATCGTCGTAGTTTGCGTCACGGCAGATATGGGTGATCTCATCCGGCGTCGTGCCCAGCGGCTTCAGCACCAGTTTGCATGGCAGTTTGGCTTCCGCGTTCAGCGCGTTCACGACGTGTTCCGCATGTTTCGTCACCTGTTGCAACGCTTGCGGTCCGTACAAATGCTGGCTGCCAATCACAAACCACACTTCATAATTATCAAAAATGGTCATCGTCGTGTCCTTAATGGGTCAGGGTTGCCGTCGTATCCGCGGTATGTTTTGACGGGGCGGCGACAGGGAGATAGTGAAGTTCGGCGCTTTTTGCCCATTGCTGGTAGCGCTGATAAAGCTGTTCAAAGCGTTGCGCCTGTTGAGCACGCGGCTGAAGGGTATTTTCGACCGCGCTTGCCATATGCTGCTGTGCAGTCGGGATATCGGCGTGTACGCCCGCGGCAACGGCGGCGAAAATAGCCGCACCCAGCGCGCAGCATTGATCGGACGCGACAATCTGCAGCGGACGGTTCAGCACGTCGCAGCAGGCCTGCATGATCACCGGGTTTTTACGGGCGATACCGCCCAGCGCCATGACGTTATTGACGTCGATGCCCTGTTCGGTGAAGCACTCCATAATCGCGCGGGCACCAAAGGCGGTGGCTGCAATCAGGCCGCCAAACAGGGCCGGGGCATCGGTCGCCAGATTGAGATCGGTGATAACACCTTTAAGACGCTGGTTGGCAAATGGCGTACGGCGGCCGTTGAACCAGTCGAGCACCACCGGCAGGTGTTCAAGAGACGGATTTTTCGCCCATGCGGCGGTGAGCTGGGGCAGCAGCTGTTTCTTACTCTCGGCAATCTGGGTTTTCAGTTCCGGGTGCGCGGTCGCCAGCTGGTCCAGCGGCCAGCCCAGTACCCGACCAAACCAGGCGTAAATATCGCCAAACGCAGACTGCCCGGCTTCCAGACCGATAAAGTCCGGTACCACGCTGCCGTCGACCTGTCCACAGATACCTTTCACTGCGCGGTCACCGACGCTGGCCTTATCCGCCGTCAGGATGTCGCAGGTGGAGGTGCCGATCACTTTCACCAGCGTATTGGGTTGGGCGCCAGCGCCCACCGCGCCCATATGGCAGTCAAACGCACCGCCGGAGATTGCCACGTTTTGCGGCAGGCCCAGACGTGTTGCCCACTCTTCGCAGAGGGTGCCCACCGGAATATCGGCGGTAAAGGTGTCGGTAAAAAGCGGGTACTTCAGGCTCTTGTTGATAATCGGATCGAGTTCATCGAAGAAGGCTGCCGGTGGCAGACCGCCCCAGCTTTCATGCCATAGGGATTTATGCCCGGCGCTGCAGCGGCCGCGGCGAATATCCTGCGGGCGGGTGGTACCCGAGAGCAGGGCAGGAACCCAGTCACACAGTTCAATCCACGATGCGGCTGCCTGTGCAACCGCTGCGTCAGCGCGGGTGACATGCAGGATCTTGGCCCAGAACCATTCACTGGAATAAATTCCGCCGATGTAGCGCGAATAGTCGGTTTTGCCCGGCTGGTGGCACAACCGGGTGATGGCTTCGGCCTCTTCGACGGCGGTATGGTCTTTCCACAGCACAAACATGGCGTTCGGGTTGTCGGCGAACTCAGGACGTAGCGCGAGCACCCGGCCTTCCGCATCCACTGGCGCGGGGGTAGAACCGGTGCTATCTACGCCGATCCCAACCACCTCTGCACGCTGGGCGTCAGACAGCTCTGCCAGCACGGTTTTGATTGCCGCTTCCATCGACTCGATGTAGTCGCGTGGATGGTGACGGAACTGGTTGTTTGGCGCATCGCAGTAGCGCCCCTCTTGCCAGCGTGGGTACCACTCAACGCTGGTTGCTATCTCCTGGCCGGACGTACAGTCCACTGCCAGGGCGCGAACCGAGTCGCTGCCAAAATCGAGGCCAATCGCAATTGCCATGGTGTTGCTCCATCAGAAAACAGGTATGAGAGAACATTAGAGACTGGGGGCGAAAATCGTCAGGCAGGATCCGCTAATCTTATGGACTAAATTGCTGTTGAGATGGAAAGTGTGACGCCGTGCAAATATTCAATGTGGACATTTCTGCCGCACTTATAGACACTTTTGTTACTGCTTATCTGCCCACTCTGGCGGAGAAATCAGGGGGGAAGGCTGAAACATGGCGGACGTAAAAGAGACGTGATGCTTTTTGGATCTCGTCGCAGGCCATTTTTATACGGCTTTTAACGATATGGACAATTGGTTTCCTTCAGTACCGTCGGGAGAACTGAATCTATGGCCGAAACGCAAAACGATCCCTTACTGCCGGGTTATTCGTTTAACGCCCACCTGGTGGCGGGGCTGACCCCTATCGAGGCTGAGGGATATCTCGATTTTTACGTTGACCGTCCGCTTGGGATGAAAGGGTACATTCTGAACCTGACCGTGCGTGGGGAGGGGATAATCAAAAACAACGATCAGCAGTTCGTCTGTCGTCCCGGCGATATGCTGCTGTTTCCGCCTGGCGAGATCCACCATTACGGGCGTCATCCGGATGCCAAAGAGTGGTATCACCAGTGGGTCTACTTCCGCCCCCGCGCCTACTGGCAGGAGTGGCTTTCGTGGCCAGCCATTTTTGCACACACCGGTTTTTACCGCCCGGACGACGCTCATCTGGCCCAGTTCCGCGAGCTGTTTGCCCAGATCATAGAGGCAGGGCAGGCCGGTGGGCGCTACGCTGAGCTGCTGGCGATTAATTTGCTTGAACAGGTGTTACTGCGCCGGATGGAGGCGATTAACGCGTCGCTTAATCCGCCGCTGGATAACCGTGTGCGTGATGCCTGCCAGTACATCAGCGACCACCTGGCCGACAGCCAGTTTGATATCGCCAGCGTGGCCCAGCATGTCTGCCTGTCGCCGTCGCGGCTGTCGCATCTGTTCCGGCAGCAGTTGGGTGTCAGCGTGCTGAGCTGGCGCGAAGATCAGCGCATCAGCCAGGCGAAACTGCTGCTCAGCACCACCCGGATGCCCATTGCCACCGTCGGGCGCAATGTGGGCTTTGAAGATCAGCTCTATTTTTCCCGCGTATTTAAAAAATGCACTGGTGCCAGCCCCAGTGAATTCCGGGCGGGATGTGAATAAACGGTAAAAAAAGATAAACAAGCAGGTGAACAACGGAAGCAACCTGTAAACTATTCAGACAATTGTTGTCTTGACGCGGTGCAGGGCGCTAAGCAGAATCCCTGATTCGTTTTCTGACCGGAATAGTTATGCAGGCATTGCTGGAACATTTTATTACCCAGTCCGTTATGTATTCGCTTATCGCCGTTGCGCTGGTGGCGTTTCTGGAATCGCTGGCGCTGGTTGGGCTGATCCTGCCTGGTACGGTGATGATGGCGGCGTTGGGCGCGTTGATTGGCAGCGGTGAGGTCAATTTCTGGCAGGCGTGGCTGGCCGGTATGATCGGTTGCTTACTGGGCGACTGGATCTCCTTCTGGCTGGGCTGGCGTTTCAAGAAACCGCTGCACCGCTGGTCATTCATGAAGAAGAACAAAGCGTTGCTGGATAAAACCGAGCATGCACTGCATCAGCACAGCATGTTTACGATCCTCGTCGGACGCTTTGTCGGGCCAACGCGTCCGCTGGTGCCGATGGTCGCCGGGATGCTGGATCTGCCCGTCGCAAAATTCGTTTTGCCGAACATTATCGGCTGCGTCTTCTGGCCGCCGTTCTACTTCCTGCCGGGGATCCTGGCGGGGGCGGCAATTGATATTCCTGACGATGTGCAGAGCGGTGGCTTTAAATGGTTATTGCTGGCAACAGCGCTGCTGTTATGGCTCGCTGCATGGTTGTGCTGGCGGCTATGGCGCAGCGCGAAAGCGAATGTCGATCGTCTGACGCGCTATCTGCCTCGCTCGCGCTTGCTGTGGCTGGCGCCGCTGACGCTGGGCGTTGCCATCGTGGCGCTGATCGCGCTGATTCGCCACCCGCTGATGCCGGTGTACGGTGAGATCCTGCTGAAGGTGGTCAGCCGTTAAGGATCCCCAGCAGGTGCGACGCGCTTGCTTTACCACTCATCAACTCTTCGGTTTCACCCTCCCACACGATCCGACCCTCCGCGATCACCACCGATCGCGGGGCGATGCGTGCGGCATCTTCAATACTGTGTGACACCATCAGCATCGTCAGTTGCTGACGCTGGCAGACCTCCTGTACCAGGGCGAGCATCTCCTGGCGCAGCGCGGGATCGAGTGCAGAGAAGGGCTCATCCAGCAGCAGTATCGGCTGCTCGCGAACCAGACAGCGAGCCAGCGCCACGCGCTGACGTTGTCCGCCAGAGAGCTCTCCGGGGAGTCGGTCAATAAACGTGGTAATGCCCATCTGCCCGGCAATATGCTCCAGCTTCTGGCGCTGTGCGTCGTTCAGTTTCAGCCCCGGATCCATACCCAGCGCGATGTTTTGCCGCACCGTCAGATGGGTGAACAGGTTATTTTCCTGGAACAGCATCGAGACCGGACGCCTGGCGGGCGGGGTGTAGGTATGGTCGTTGTTTTCAATCATTATCGACCCGCTTGCCGGTTGCAGAAAACCGGCAATTAGATTGAGTAAGGTACTTTTCCCTGCCCCGCTTGGGCCAAGCACGGCAATCATCTCACCCGGGCGTACCGACAGGCTGAAACGCATAGGCAGGTGCTGGTAGAGCCAGGTGACATCAGTCAGTTTTAACATTGCGCCCCGGAAGTTTTTCGATAACGGTAAATAAGGCAAAGCACAGCAACAGCAGCAACAGCGCCGTGACGGCCCCCTCCTGGCTGCGATAGGAGCCGATCTGCTGATACAACCAGTATGGCAGCGTGCGGAAATCTTCATTGCCGAAGAGCGCCACCACACCAAAATCTCCAATGGAGAGCACACAAGCGAAGGCCAGCGCCTGAGCAAGCGGGCGTTTCAGCGCACGCAGTTCAACCACCTTTAACCGGCTCCAGCCCTGTATACCAAGCGACTGACACAGCAAAGCGTAACGGCTGTTGACGTCGCGCATGGGGTTTTCCAGCACCTTCAGCGCATAGGGAATGGCCATCAGGGCGTTGGTAAAAATCACGATTCCGTCGGCGCTTTCCGGCAGACCAACCGTACTGTTGAACAATAAAAAGAAGCCGGTTGCCAGGACGATGCCCGGCATTGCGAGGATTAACATCCCCGTCAGCTCCAGCGCTTGTCCGGCTTTGCGCGCCTGGCGCGCATAAAGTTCGCGACTGCTCCACAGCAGCATCATGGTCAGCACGACACACAATAGCCCGGCAGCCAGTGCGATGCGCAAGGATGTCCAGGTCGCCTGCCAGAGGACGGGCTGTTGCAACACGGAGACGAGGTTAAGGTTAACGCCATCGACAATGACGGCCATCAGCGGTGGCAGAAGCAACAGCAGGGCCAGTACGATCAACATCACATCCGCGATTCGGCTGTGCAGGCTGTCCTGTGGATCGCGCCAGCCTGTAATCTGATGACTGCCCGGTGGAATGGCTTTGCTCAGACGCTGACTCAGCAGGACCAGCACAAGACAGCACAGCATCTGTACCAGAGCCAGAAGCGCAGCGCGGCCGGGGTCGTAGTCGTAACTCAACGCCTGGTAAATCGCCAGTTCGATGGTGGTCGCCTGTGGTCCACCACCAAGAGAAAGCACGGTGGCGAAACTGGCAAAACAGAGCATGAAGATCAGCGCCGCAACCGGAGGGATTTGACGGCGCAGCCACGGCCATTCGACAAAGCGGAAGAATGACCAGCCGCGCATACCCAGCTGTGCCGCAAGCTGACGCTGCTCGCCGGGGATAGCCTCCAGCGCCTGTAAAAAAAGCCGGGTCGCCATGGGCATGTTGAAAAAGATGTGCGCCAGCAGAATACCTTTGAGTCCGTAAGGGGAGAAGGTCCACTCCAGACCAAGCAGGTTAAAGAGGGCGGCCAGCCAGCCCTGACGACCATATACGCTCAGGATCCCAAATACCGCCACCAGGACGGGCAGGATCAGCGTCATGGCGCACAGTCTCAACAGCGCCTCCCTGCCGGGGAAGCGTCTGCGGTAGAGCGCCCGCGCGAGAAAAATGGCCGGGATCACCGACAGCAGGGCAGAGAGAAACGCCTGCCAGAAAGAGAACCGGATGACGTGCCAGAGATAGCTGTCGTGCCAGAGAGAGAGCAGATCACTCTCCGGCGCGTTAAACCACAATGCCAGAAAAGCACCCAGACTGACCGCCACCATCACTACGGCGGCGAGCAGTCCGGGAAATAACCAGCCGGGAATTAGCGGCTGACGGCGCGTTGCCATTCACTTACCCATGCTGCTCGCTGCGCGGCGACCTGCTGCGGCTTAAACTCCAGCGAGGTTTGCGGTTTGGTCAGTTGCTCAAAGCCAGCAGGTAGCGTCACGTTGGTCACCGGATACATCCAGTTACCCGTTGGGATCGCATTCTGGAACGCCGGGGAGACCATGAATTTCAGGAACTTCTCGGCCAGTTCCGGCTGCTTGCTGGCGGCAGTGCGGGCAGCCACTTCCACCTGCAGGTAATGACCTTCAGCGAAATCAGCGGCGGCGTAGTTGTCTTTCTTCTCGGCGATAATGTGATAAGCCGGGGAGGTGGTGTAGCTCAGCACCAGGTCGCTCTCCCCTTTCAGGAACAGGCCATAGGCTTCGCTCCAGCCTTTGGTGACGGTCACGGTTTTGGCGGCCAGCTTCTGCCACGCCTCCGGCGTTTTATCACCGTATACCTTCTGCATCCACAGCAGCAGCCCCAGACCCGGCGTGCTGGTGCGCGGATCTTCATAAATCACGCGCCATTTCTGGTCGCTTTCCACCAGCTCCTTCAGGCTTTTCGGCGGGTTCTTCAGCTTGTTTTTGTCATAAACAAACGCAAAATATCCGTAATCGAACGGCACAAAGGTGTCGTTTTTCCAGCCGCCCGGCACGTTAACCGCATCTGCCGCTACGCCGCTTTTGGCGAACAGTTTCGTTTGCGAGGCCGCATCCAGCAGGTTGTTATCCAGGCCGAGTACCACGTCGGCCTTGCTGTTTTTACCTTCCATACGCAGACGGTTAAGCAGCGAGACGCCATCTTCCAGCGCCACGAATTTCAGTTCGCAGTTGCAGTCGGCTTCAAAGGCTTTTTTGACGACCGGGCCTGGGCCCCAGTCGGCAGAAAAGGAGTCGTAGGTGTAGACCGTCAGGACGGGTTTTGCGAAAGCAGGCAGCGCAAACAGCGCCAGCAGGGGAAGCACTTTTTTTAACACTTTGCACCTCAAGGTTGAGTGGCAAAGGATTTTGAGCGACAGCCTCAAATCCCTTCGCCGGCGTTATCCGGATCAGGTTCGACGGGTATTATCTCAGCGCACATCAGTGATGCAGCACCCCGTTGAGAACGGCGGTATTGTAATGATTTGGCGAATATTACGAAAGTGTTATGGCTCCGGTGGCGCAAACCAGGCGGATTTAAAATCAAACCAGCCCAGCGTATTCATCCGTAACCCCCGCATACTGCGCTGGCCCTGGATCATCAGCCAGTGGTGGATCAGCGGCACGATTGCTTGTTCAGCCAGCAGCGCCTGACACCAGGTGGCCAGGTTCATCTCGCCCGCACGCCATTGCGCCGCATCCTGCTGCCAGTCCCGATCGATACAATGCTGGATCAACGGGACTTCATACAGGTGTGAGAAGAGCGAGAAATCGAGCGGCAGGGTGAAGTTGGCGCTGTTCAGCCAGATATCGCTGGTCAGTTCCCCCTGGTGCCATTCGTCATAGTCCACTTCCCTGATGTCCAGCCGGACGCCTTCTGCGGCCAGCAGTCTGGTCATGATCCTGGCGATAAAACGGTGTTCCACGTGCTCGCGGTAGTAGGTCAGGGTGACAGACTCCAGCCCTGCCGGTTTGTCACAGTGGGCAGGTCGGGCATGATGCCAGCGAGGAAGCAACCCGTACGCCGGAAACCAGTACGTCTGATACTGTTCTTCCGCATGGTAAATCAGATTAGAAGGAGATAAGACGTGGCTGATCCATTTGCGTACCGCCTGATTGGCCCCGCGGTGGGTGCGGCTGTCAAACAGCAGGTAGTAGCAGCCCTCCTCAAGGCGGCTTTCCACCGCCTTTTCGCCCGTTGTGGGGCCTTCAAGCGTCAGCCCGGCGCTGAGCTCTTCATTGAGATCCGGTAATACCCAGACGTTCACTTCGTCGATCAGCGCACGGTAGCCAAAATAGTCATCAAACGCGCGAATTTTCAGCTGGTTATTGGTGTTACGCGACACGGCATAGGGCCCGGTGCCAATGGGCTGGCTGGCAAAATTGTGCAGCGATTCCCACTCTCCTGGCAAAATCATTGATGGGACATACCCCAGCAGCCAGGGAAGCCATTTATCCGGCTGAGACAGTTCAATATCCAGCGTCCAGGCGGTGGGGGAGTGAACGCGCGAAATATGCGAATAAAGCGGAAGCTTGCGGGCACGCTCCAGTGAGGCGATGACATCGCGCATTTCCAGCTCGCGGCCGTGGTGAAAGTGGATGCCGGGACGTAAGAAGAAGCGCCAGTGACGTGGGGAGAGTTGCTGCCAGTGGTGCGCAATATCAGCTTCCAGTTCCCCGTTTTCCTCATTTATTCGCGTCAGGCCGCTGAATATTTGTCGCGCCATATGGGTTTCTGAGCGACGCAAGGCCGTGCCGGGGAGCAGATTCTTCATCGGGCGATAGTAGAGCACCCGCAGAATGTGGCGGCCCTGACGAAAACTCCGCCCAAGATGGGAGACCAGCATCTGACGCACTGCGGCTTTATCGCCTACCAGTTGCACCAGTTGATCGATTCTGTCCTGTTCCAGCAGATCTTCCGCTCGCTGTTGCTGCAAGGCCAGCCCGGTATAGAGAAAGGTCAGGCGTGAGCGTTTGCCGCGTCCCGCTTCGGCTTCCCAGTTTAACCAGCCCTGTTGCTGCATGGTGTTAAGCAGCGTGCGCATATGACGTCGGGAGCAGTTAAGGAGTTCAGCCAGTTCGTTAAGCGTGGTCTCCTGCGATTGCCCTTCGCAGCACTGCCAGAGGCGGATGAATTGTTGTTGCAGACGACCAGAAGGCATAAAAGGGGAACTCCTGACAAAAAATCAGCAATTTATTAATCCCTATATTAAGCCAATAATGATTCCCGATGAAGTGAGGAGGTACATTATGAAGAGGTCTACCGCACGTCAGTTTTATCAGCAGTACTTTTCAGCGACAAAAGGAACGTCCTGGCTGGCCCGTCAGTGTGCTGAGCAACGGCTGAAAATGTTAGAAGAACTGATGCAGTGGGACGTTACGAAACCGACCTCTTCTCGCTAACTCGCCTCGATCATGTGTGACTGAGTATTGGTGCTTATCACCCGCCAGCAAAATGTTTTTTGCTGGCTTTTTTCGTTTATTCTTTCACCCAATTTCGATTCGCTTTCACAAGGACTTGCAGATGCTCTGGTTAATGACGATGGGGCGACGCCTGAACGGCGTGTATGCCGCTTTTATGCTGGTGGCCTTTATGATGGGCGTGGCGGGGGCGCTGCAGGCACCGACGCTGAGTCTTTTTCTCAGCCGGGAGGTGGGGGCGCAGCCGTTTTGGGTCGGCCTGTTTTATACCGTGAACGCCATCGCCGGGATCCTGGTGAGCCTGGGGCTGGCGAAACGATCCGACAGCCAGGGCGATCGCCGCAAGTTGATCCTCTTTTGTTGCGCCATGGCTGTGGGTAACGCACTGCTGTTTGCCTTTAATCGTCACTACCTGACGCTGATCACCTGCGGCGTGCTGCTGGCCTCGCTGGCGAACACCGCCATGCCGCAGCTGTTCGCGCTTGCCCGGGAATATGCCGACAACTCGGCGCGGGAAGTGGTGATGTTTAGCTCGGTGATGCGTGCGCAGCTCTCTCTTGCATGGGTCATTGGTCCGCCGCTGGCCTTTATGCTGGCGTTGAATTACGGTTTTACCGCCATGTTTTCCATCGCTGCGGGGATTTTTGCCATTAGCCTGGCACTGATTGCCTTCGTGCTGCCGTCAGTGGCGCGTGTCGAACAGACAGCGGATAAACCCATTACTCAGGTGAGCGGCTGGCAGGATAAAAACGTCCGTATGCTGTTTATCGCCTCCACGCTGATGTGGACCTGCAACACCATGTATATCATCGATATGCCGCTATGGATCAGCAGCGATCTGGGTCTGCCGGATAAGCTCGCGGGGATCTTAATGGGGACGGCCGCCGGGCTGGAAATTCCGGCGATGATTCTGGCGGGATACTACGTCAAACATCTCGGGAAACGCCGGATGATGCTGATAGCCGTAGCGGCCGGAGTGCTTTTTTACCTGGGGCTGATTTTCTTCCATTCACGAGAGGCGTTGCTGGCGCTGCAGCTGTTTAATGCTGTGTTTATCGGGATCGTGGCCGGGATAGGGATGCTCTGGTTCCAGGATTTAATGCCCGGGCGGGCGGGGTCGGCGACCACACTCTTTACCAACAGTATCTCTACGGGGGTAATTCTGGCGGGGGTGATTCAGGGGGCGTTGTCGCAAAGCTATGGACATGGGTCGGTGTACTGGATGATTGCACTAACGTCGATTGTCACGCTGATGCTGACCTGGCGCGTAAAAGACGTCTGATTCTGGAAGGCGCCTTCACGAAATGAAACGATTTTCTGACAGAGTTTAAGAAGACAAATAGAGTGCGTGGCGGGTGCTTGAGGCTGTTTGCCTCAGGCTTTCGCAAGAGGCAAACAGTGGAGAGTCCCACATCAAAAAACTGATGGGGAGACCAACTTCACAACCAACATTGCGAGGTTAGTCTCTTCATTGCCGAAAAGCAATAAGGAGGCTGGAATGCCAAAACGTACTCTGCTGTTAGGTTTGTTTCTGATCTGTACAACGCTGTTGATCTTCACCTGGATGGTGCGTGATTCACTGTGTGAACTGCATTTCAGACAGGAGAAAACAGAGCTGGCAGCAGTGTTGGCTTACGAAGCAAAACGTTAGCGGTATGGGCGGGGAAAGTTCCCCGCCCCTCCAGAGTGGTTGAGCCTCAACGCACCCTTATCAATGGCCCGCATCGTGCGGGCCATTGCTTTTAGCCCATAAACGCAGGCTGTTTTTTCTCGTATGCGGAGATGGCGTCTTCATGCTGAAGCGTCAGGCCAATGCTGTCCAGGCCATTCAGCATGCAGTGGCGACGGAAGGCATCGATGCTGAAGCTGTAGGTCTTATCCCCGGCTTTCACCACTTCCGCTTCCAGATCCACTTCAAACGACATGCCCGGATTTGCCTTAACCAGCGCGAACATTTCATCCACTTGCTCGTCACTCAGCGTCACCGGCAGCAGCTGGTTGTTGAAGCTGTTGCCGTAGAAGATATCCGCAAAGCTCGGGGCGATCACCACTTTAAAGCCGTAGTCGGTCAGCGCCCATGGTGCGTGCTCACGTGAGGAGCCGCAGCCAAAGTTTTCCCGTGCCAGCAGAATGGAGGCGCCTTTATATTCCGGGAAATTCAGCACAAATTCCGGGTCAGGTACCTGGCCTTTATCATCCAGAAAACGCCAGTCGTTAAACAGATGAGCACCAAATCCGGTGCGGGTGACCTTCTGCAAAAATTGCTTCGGGATGATCGCATCAGTATCGACGTTAGCGGCGTCCAGAGGGACAACCCGGCCTGTATGTTGGGTAAATTTCTCTGCCATGATTGTCTCCTTATTTCAGGCTGCGAATATCGGCGAAATGGCCGGTAACTGCCGCAGCGGCGGCCATCGCCGGGCTGACCAGGTGGGTGCGTCCACCGCGGCCCTGACGTCCTTCAAAGTTACGGTTACTGGTGGAGGCACAACGTTCGCCCGGATTCAGGCGGTCATTGTTCATGGCCAGACACATGGAGCAGCCAGGCAAGCGCCACTCGAAGCCTGCTTCGATAAAGATCTTATCCAGGCCTTCGGCTTCCGCCTGCGCTTTTACCGGACCAGAGCCTGGCACAACCAGCGCCTGTACGCCGGGGGCCACTTTACGGCCTTTGGCGATCTCCGCCGCAGCGCGTAAATCTTCGATACGCGAGTTGGTGCAGGAGCCAATAAAGACTTTGTCGATGGTCACATCGGTCAACGGCACACCGGGTTTGAGACCCATATACGCCAGCGCTTTTTCGGCACTGGCGCGTTCGACCGGATCGGTAAATGAGGCCGGATCGGGAATAGTGTCATTCACGGAAATGACCTGACCCGGATTGGTTCCCCAGGTCACCTGCGGGGCAATCTCCTCCGCCTGCAGGGTAACAACGGTGTCAAAAACCGCGTCATCATCGGTTTTCAGGGTTTTCCAGTACGCGACGGCGTCAGCGTAATCCTGACCTTTTGGCGCGTGCAGACGCCCTTTTACATAGTTGAAGGTGGTTTCATCCGGCGCCACCAGGCCTGCTTTGGCCCCCATCTCGATGGCCATATTGCACAGAGTCATACGACCTTCCATGCTCAGCGCCTGAATAGCGTCACCGCAGAACTCAACAACGTGCCCGGTGCCGCCGGCACTGCCCGTTTTACCGATGATCGCCAGCACGATGTCCTTCGCGGTGATCCCCGGCGCGGCTTTGCCTTTCACTTCAATCTTCATGGTTTTGGCTCGGCCCTGTTTCAGAGTCTGCGTAGCCAGAACATGCTCAACTTCAGAGGTGCCAATACCGAAGGCCAGTGCACCAAACGCGCCGTGCGTTGCGGTATGGGAGTCGCCGCAGACGATGGTCATGCCGGGCAGGGTGATCCCCTGCTCAGGCCCCATCACGTGAACGATACCCTGATACGGATGGTTCAGATCGTAGAGCTCGACGCCAAACTCGTTACAGTTCTTGATCAACTCCTGCATCTGGATACGCGCCATTTCGCCCGACGCATTGATATCTTTGGTCTGGGTGGAAACGTTGTGATCCATTGTCGCGAAGGTTTTACCCGGCTGACGTACCGGGCGTTTGTGCGCACGCAGCCCATCAAATGCCTGTGGGGAGGTCACTTCGTGTACCAGATGCCTGTCGATATAGAGCAGCGGGGTTTCGTTTGGTGCCTCATAGACAACGTGTGCATCAAACAATTTTTCATATAACGTCTTCGCCATGATTACACCCCTTCAGCGACATAGCGGGCAATGATGTCGCCCATTTCATCGGTACTGACTGCCGCCGTGCCGCGTGCTAAATCACCGGTACGGACGCCTTCTTCTAACGCGCGATTAATGGCGTTTTCAATTGCGGTTGCCGCATCGCCTGCATCCAGGCTGTAGCGCAGCAGCAGAGCCAGGGAGAGGATCTGCGCAATCGGGTTAGCAATGTTTTTACCTGCGATATCCGGCGCGGAGCCGCCAGCAGGCTCGTACAGGCCAAAGCCTTCTTCGTTCAGGCTCGCTGACGGCAGCATGCCCATGGAGCCGGTGATCATCGCGCACTCATCCGAGAGGATATCGCCGAACAGGTTGGAGCACAGCAGCACGTCAAACTGGGACGGATCTTTAATCAGCTGCATTGTCGCGTTATCGATGTACATATGCGACAGCTCAACGTCAGGATAATGCTTAGCAACTTCGCTGACGATCTCACGCCATAAGATGGAAGACTGCAGCACATTCGCTTTGTCGATAGAGGTCACTTTATGGCGGCGTTTGCGTGCTGACTCAAAAGCGATATGGGCGATACGTTCAATTTCGAAACGGTGATAGACCTCGGTGTCGAACGCTTTTTCATGCTGGCCGCTGCCTTCACGGCCTTTTGGCTGGCCGAAATAGATCCCGCCGGTCAGTTCACGCACGCACAGAATGTCGAAGCCGTTAGCGGCGATATCCGCGCGCAGCGGGCAGAACTCTTCCAGACCCTGATACAGCTTTGCCGGACGCAGGTTACTGAACAGCTTGAAATGTTTACGCAGCGGCAGCAACGCGCCGCGCTCTGGCTGCTCTGCGGGTGGCAGGTGTTCCCATTTCGGGCCACCCACGGAACCAAACAGGACGGCATCGGCGTTCTCGCAACCCTCTACCGTTGCTTTTGGCAGCGGCGTACCGTGATTATCAATAGCAATACCGCCCACGTCGTAGTGGCTGGTGGTAATTTTCATCGCAAAACGCGAACGAACGGCTTCCAGTACTTTCAGCGCCTGTGTCATCACTTCCGGGCCAATACCGTCACCCGGCAACACAGCAATATGGTAATTCTTCGACATTACACGGTTTCCTTGTTGTTCTCTTTATTCTGAGCTTTGCGTTGCAACTCTTTTTCGACTTCAGCGGCGCGCCAGATATTGTTCAGGACATGCACCATCGCTTTTGCAGAGGATTCGACGATATCGGTCGCCAGACCCACGCCGTGGAAGCGACGGCCGTTATAATTGACCACGATATCCACCTGACCGAGTGCATCTTTGCCATGGCCTTTGGCCGTCAGGTCATATTTGACCAGCTCCACGTCGTATTCGGTGACGCGGTTAATCGCCTGGTAGATAGCATCGACAGGACCATTGCCGTTTGCCGCTTCCGCTTTTATCTCATCCCCGCAGGCCAGCTTGATGGATGCCGTGGCGATATCGCTGGAGCCGGACTGCACGCTGAAGTAATCCAGACGGAAATGCTCTGGCTCTTCCTGCTGCTTATTAATGAAGGCCAGTGCTTCCAGGTCATAGTCGAACACCTGACCTTTTTTGTCGGCCAGCTTCAGGAACGCGTCGTACAACTGATCCATGTTGTAATCGCTGTCCTTGTAACCCATCTCTTCCATACGATGTTTCACTGCCGCACGGCCGGAGCGGGAGGTCAGATTCAACTGAACCTGGTTCAGACCGATCGATTCCGGGGTCATGATTTCGTAGTTTTCGCGGTTTTTCAGTACGCCATCCTGGTGGATACCGGAAGAGTGCGCGAATGCGCCGGTACCGACAATCGCCTTGTTGGCGGGGATCGGCATGTTGCAAATCTGGCTGACGGTCTGGCTGGTACGCCAGATTTCATTGTGATTGATGCGGGTGTGCACGTTCATGATGTCTTTGCGCACTTTGATCGCCATGATCACTTCTTCCAGGGAACAGTTGCCTGCGCGTTCCCCGATACCGTTCATCGCACCTTCTACCTGACGGGCACCAGCGTGAACAGCGGCGATGGCGTTGCCGACGGCCAGGCCTAAATCGTCGTGGGTATGAACAGAGATAATTGCCTTATCAATGTTTGGCACACGATCATACAAGCCAGTAATGATGTTGGAGAACTCAAACGGCATGGTGTAGCCGACGGTGTCCGGGATGTTGATGGTTTTGGCCCCGGCATTAATGGCGGCTTCCACCACGCGTGCCAGATCCTCAATTGGCGTGCGGCCTGCGTCTTCACATGAGAATTCAACATCATCCGTATAGTTGCGCGCGCGTTTGACCATGTATACCGCGCGCTCAATCACCTCGTCGAGGGTGCTGCGCAACTTGGTGGCAATATGCATGGGGGAGGTGGCAATAAAAGTATGAATACGGAATGCTTCAGCCACTTTCAGTGACTCGGCGGCAACGTCGATATCTTTCTCAACGCAGCGTGCCAGGCCACAGACGCGGCTGTTTTTGATGGTACGGGCGATGGTCTGTACCGATTCGAAATCACCCGGAGAAGAGACCGGGAAACCCACCTCCATCACGTCGACACCCATACGTTCGAGAGCCAGCGCAATTTGCAGCTTCTCTTTCACACTCAGGCTCGCCTGTAATGCCTGTTCACCGTCACGTAAAGTGGTATCAAAAATAATGACTTGCTGGCTCATGGGTTAGGTCCTTGTCAGTCTTAGGGCGCCTTGCTACGAGCATAAAAAAACCCGCGCAGTGGCGCGGGTTTTTAGTCTTACTGGTGACGATTCAACGCTGAATTTCGCCCGCCAGTCTACCGCGCACAGAGGATGCGTTTAGTAGTAGTAGACCGGTGAAACGAATGGTGCGAATCATGAATCGTGCTCCGTTAAATTCAATATGCTTTTAGTGGTACTGGATATGGGGGTTGATGTCAACCCCTGACAACAAAAACGACCCCGTTCGCACGGCGTTCCAGAGAATTTGATTTAGCTAATTGTGCTGGTTTTTATCTTTCATGCCTTTTGAAAAGTCTATTTTTGGACTGGAGATTCATCTCCGGAACGATTTAAATATAATTAGTATCAATTCAACATACGTCTGTAATGGATGAGCCCTGAGAAGAATTGTTTTTAATTTCATTGATTTATTAGTGCTGCAAATAAAAATGCAGTAAATAAAGCGTGAGCAATGATGCGAGTTTGTTAATTGTTTGGCATGGCTCACGTGAATAGTTTAATAATACTTAAGTTATCATTAACCGAAGGGCGATTGTGTATTTGTCTTGATTATGGTTTCATGCAAACCATAATGTCATTGATATCATTTATGCGGAATTTCATCTCACCATCAATGACCTGGGCGAAGTCACCCTTTTGATGATGCGCTCTTTATATTTTCCGAATTTTAAACAATTCTCTTTCGCTGGTTGTATCTGCATGGTAAATCATATTTTTCGAAATTATTACTGTAATTTGGCAAAGGGAGTTTAGCGTGACAGTGGAGCCAGGAGTGCCAGAAAATAATATTAATCAACCTCAGGGTTATAATGGGGTTAAACCTCAGTTACGCACCGTGGATCTCAATCTGTTGACCGTGTTTGACGCGGTGATGCAGGAACAGAATATCACGCGGGCAGCGCAGTCTCTGGGGATGTCGCAGCCTGCCGTCAGCAATGCGGTATCCCGGCTTAAAGTGATGTTTAATGACGAATTGTTTGTTCGTTATGGCAGGGGGATTCAACCCACGGCGCGTGCATTTCAGCTGTTTGGCTCTATCCGCCAGGCGTTACAGTTGGTGCAAAATGAGCTGCCGGGATCGGGTTTTGAGCCCTTAAGCAGTGAGCGTGTTTTCCATCTTTGTGTATGTAGCCCGTTAGATAATTATTTGACGTCCGTGATCTACAATAAAGTGGAAGAAATTGCGCCCAATATTCAACTGGTATTTAAATCTTCTCTTAATCAGAACACAGAACATCAGCTTCGGTATCAGGAAACAGAATTCGTTCTGGGATACGAAGAGTTCCGTCGTCCGGAATTTTCCTGTGTGCCTCTGTTTAAAGATGAAATGGTACTGGTCGCCAGCAAAAAACATCCACGAATGAATATGCCGCTGCGCGAAAGTGATGTTTATAACGAGCAGCACGCTGTTGTTGCCCTCGACCGATACGCCTCATTTAGTCTGCCGTGGTATGACACTGCGGATAAACAGGCGAGCGTGGCTTATCAGGGAATGGCCATGGTCAGCGTCTTAAATGTGGTTTCCCAGACCCATTTGGTCGCTATTGCCCCGCGTTGGCTGGCGGAGGAGTTTTCGGAACCCTTAAATCTGCAAATCCTGCCGTTGCCACTCAAACTCAATAGCCGTACCTGTTATCTTTCCTGGCATGAAGCCGCAGGCCGGGATAAAGGCCATCAGTGGATGGAAGAGCTGCTTATTAGCATTTGCCGCCGATAAGCGCGTCAGGATAAATCACATCGGCGTGTGTGGTTTATCCTGCGTATTTTTTCATTTGCGGTATTTTGTGCTGTAGTTATTTTTTCTGGCTGCTGCCAGCTTCGCAAAAATAGATGATTTCCTGAAAGGTTGCGCTTTTCAGCGATGATTTATCACCTCACGAACGAATTACAGTGGAATTAACCATATCCTCCCTGTAACGCTGCTTTTTGTGCTTCTGACCCCGTTTGCCGCGTCCTGTTTGCTAATTGCCTGCCTCAAAACGAGCGGTTAAGGTAACGATCACTCTGCAATATATAAGATTGGTTCATCACGATCGTAAGACGGTGTGGAAATGAATTCTGCAGTCCGTCTATAACAAAATGCCTGGAGGCAAAGCATGGAGATGTTGTCTGGCGCGGAAATGGTCGTCCGATCGTTAATCGATCAGGGCGTTAAGCAGGTGTTCGGCTACCCTGGAGGCGCAGTTCTGGATATTTATGATGCGCTTCATACGGTAGGCGGCATTGACCATGTTTTGGTGCGCCACGAGCAGGCGGCGGTGCACATGGCTGACGGGCTGGCGCGTGCGACGGGTGAAGTGGGCGTGGTATTGGTCACCTCCGGCCCCGGCGCGACGAATGCAATTACCGGCATTGCGACAGCCTATATGGACTCCATCCCGCTGGTCATTCTATCCGGGCAGGTCGCAACGTCACTGATTGGCTACGATGCATTTCAGGAGTGCGACATGGTGGGAATTTCACGCCCCGTTGTGAAGCACAGTTTCCTGGTGAAGCAAACCGAAGACATTCCCGGCGTACTGAAAAAAGCCTTCTGGCTGGCAGCCAGTGGGCGTCCTGGTCCTGTGGTGGTCGATCTGCCAAAAGATATTCTTAACCCGGCAAACAAGCTGCCGTATGTCTGGCCGGAAACGGTAAGTATGCGCTCCTACAACCCAACGACACAGGGCCACAAAGGTCAGATCAAACGTGCGTTACACACGCTTCTGGCTGCGAAAAAGCCGGTGGTCTATGTCGGAGGCGGCGCGGTTAACTCAGCCTGTGAAGCGCAACTGCGTGAGCTGATCGAAAAATTGAATCTCCCTGTCGCCTCGTCACTGATGGGACTGGGCGCCTTCCCGGCAACGCACCGCCAGGCTCTGGGTATGTTGGGCATGCACGGTACCTATGAAGCCAACATGACGATGCATCATTCGGATGTGATCTTTGCCGTTGGCGTGCGCTTTGACGATCGCACGACCAACAATCTGGCGAAGTACTGCCCGAACGCCACCGTGCTGCATATTGATATCGATCCTACGTCTATTTCGAAAACGGTACCGGCGGATGTGCCGATCGTTGGGGATGCGCGACAGGTTCTGGAGCAAATGCTGGATCTGCTATCGCAGGAAACCCCTTCACAACCGTTGGATGAGATCCGCGACTGGTGGCAACAGATCGAGCAGTGGCGAGCACGTCAGTGTCTGAAATACGATACCCAAAGCGAAAACATTAAGCCGCAGGCGGTGATCGAAACCCTCTGGCATCTGACGAAAGGTGAAGCCTATGTCACCTCTGATGTAGGTCAGCATCAGATGTTTGCCGCGCTTTATTATCCGTTTGATAAACCACGTCACTGGATCAACTCTGGTGGTCTGGGGACAATGGGCTTTGGGTTACCTGCCGCACTGGGGGTGAAGCTTGCGCTGCCGAATGAAACCGTCGTTTGCGTGACGGGAGACGGCAGCATTCAGATGAATATCCAGGAACTCTCCACCGCGTTGCAATATGAACTTCCGGTCCTGGTTCTCAACCTGAATAACGGTTATCTCGGTATGGTGAAGCAGTGGCAGGATATGATCTACTCTGGCCGCCATTCTCACTCCTACATGAAATCGCTGCCGGATTTTGTTCGTCTGGCCGAAGCCTATGGTCATGTCGGGATGCGGGTGACCGAGCCGGCAGAGCTGGAAGCGAAACTTGCTGAAGCGCTTGAACACGTCAAAAATAACCGCCTTGTTTTCATGGATGTCATTGTCGATGGCACAGAGCACGTTTATCCGATGCATATTCGCGGTGGTGGTATGGACGAAATGTGGTTAAGTAAAACGGAGAGAACCTGATATGCGCCGGATATTATCTGTATTACTGGAAAACGAGTCTGGCGCACTGTCACGCGTTATTGGACTCTTTGCACAACGCGGCTACAACATTGAGAGCCTGACCGTTGCCCCTACCGAGGATCCTACGCTGTCGCGCATGACGATTCAGACCGTCGGCGACGCCAAGGTGCTTGAGCAGATCGAGAAACAGTTACACAAACTTGTCGATGTTCTGCGCGTGAGCGAACTGGGGCAGGGGGCCTATGTAGAACGTGAGGTCATGCTGGTGAAAATTCAGGCCAGTGGTTACGGCCGTGAAGAGGTTAAACGCAACGCGGATATCTTCCGTGGGCAGATTATTGACGTTACCCCTTCTTTATATACGGTTCAGCTGGTGGGAACGAGTGACAAGCTGGATGCATTTCTGGCGTCCGTAAGGGATGTGGCAAAAATTGTTGAAGTTGCGCGGTCGGGCGTTGTCGGTCTTTCGCGCGGCGAGAAAATCATGCGTTAGCAGGTAATAAGGTTCGCCTCTTTCAGCCCGGTCACCAAAGCCGGGCGTTTTTTGCGTAATACGCCGATAACACAGATAAAAGCGGTTGCCGCGAAAGCTATTCTGCGTTTAGATGTTAAAAGATTTAACCATAACCTTGACAGGGCCATGGACTCTTTTCTTTTTTTAAGGGGCAATTGTGAAACTGGATGAAATCGCCCGGCTAGCCGGCGTGTCACGAACTACGGCCAGCTATGTGATTAACGGTAAAGCAAAGCAGTACCGTGTCAGCGACAAAACCGTTGAGAAAGTCATGGCGGTGGTTCGTGAGCACAACTACCACCCGAATGCTGTCGCAGCGGGCTTACGTGCCGGGCGCACCCGATCGATTGGTCTGGTGATCCCCGATCTGGAAAACACCAGCTACACCCGCATCGCTAACTATCTTGAACGTCAGGCTCGCCAGCGTGGCTATCAGCTCCTGATTGCCTGCTCTGAAGATCAGCCTGATAACGAAATGCGCTGTATTGAGCATCTGCTCCAGCGTCAGGTTGATGCGATCATCGTTTCGACCTCCTTGCCACCCGAGCATCCCTTCTATCAACGCTGGGCGAACGATCCGTTCCCAATCGTTGCACTGGATCGCGCCCTGGACAGAGAGCATTTTACCAGCGTCGTTGGTGCCGATCAGGATGACGCGGAAATGCTGGCCGCGGAGCTGAGAACCTTTCCGGCTGAAACCGTGCTCTATCTTGGGGCGTTGCCTGAGCTTTCTGTGAGTTTCCTGCGTGAGCAAGGCTTCAGAACGGCGTGGAAAGACGACCCGCGCGAGGTTCACTACCTTTATGCCAACAGTTATGAACGCGAAGCCGCTGCGCAGTTGTTCGAGAAATGGCTGGAGACGCACCCGATGCCTCAGGCTCTGTTCACCACTTCATTTGCGTTGCTGCAGGGGGTGATGGATGTCACTTTGCGTCGGGATGGTAAGCTGCCTTCCGATCTCGCTATCGCCACCTTCGGTGATAACGAACTGCTCGACTTCCTGCAATGTCCGGTCCTGGCCGTCGCGCAGCGCCATCGTGATGTGGCGGAGCGCGTGCTGGAGATCGTTCTCGCGAGCCTTGATGAACCACGTAAACCGAAGCCGGGGCTGACGCGCATCAAACGTAATCTCTACCGTCGCGGAATTTTAAGCCGCCATTAATGAAATGAGAGGGGGCAGCGAAAACTGTCCCCTCTTTTTTCTGGATAATTCTGTCAAATAATTCCCGGAGAAAAATTAGGACGATTCCTTAGGAATCAGAACCTGCTATTTTTTTTATTCTTTCAGGCTTTTTAAAATGCCTTTGAAAGAACATTTATACGATTTATAAAGCCTGTCTTTGTATTGTTTTGTTACAAAGCTGCCCGGTCGATGAATATTCAGACGTTTTACCCCTGCTCCAGCGTGCTTGCCTGCCAGTCGGCTCGTTCATTGCGCATTGTGGTGAATGTGGCGCTGTTATCCCCTGTGAATATGTCTTAAAATGCTGCCCGCGTCGCAAACTGACACTTTATATTTCGATGCGATGATATTGAGTGAGCCTTAACGCTAGTGTGCATATTCGGTTTTTTTCTTACAAATATTCATAACGTTAATTTTGCCTCGCCAGTTGTGCAGTTATTAACCAGGACTGTTTATCTCTGTAAATAGAGCCCTTTCGGGTTCGTATAGAGAGAGTCCTGGCTTGACAAGCTTTTCCCTCGCTCCGTAAACTCCTTTAGGTGGGAATTTGTGGGTTAAAGTGGTGAGGAGGGGTGAGACTGGCATGTTCCGTGGAGCAACGTTAGTCAATCTCGACAGTAAGGGGCGTTTATCGGTACCAACCCGATACCGCGACCAGCTGATCGAGAACGCTTCGGGTCAACTGGTTTGCACCATTGACATCAACTCCCCCTGCCTGCTGCTTTACCCTTTACCTGAATGGGAAATTATTGAGCAAAAGCTGTCGCGACTGTCGAGCATGAACCCACAGGAACGCCGCGTGCAGCGGTTGTTATTGGGGCATGCCAGTGAGTGTCAGATGGATAGTGCTGGGCGATTACTGATTGCGCCTGTGCTGCGGCAGCATGCCGGTCTGACCAAAGAAGTGATGCTGGTCGGTCAGTTCAACAAGTTTGAACTGTGGGACGAAACGACCTGGTATCAACAGGTCAAGGAAGATATCGACGCTGAGCAGTCTGATTCCGCAACCTTGTCGGAACGGCTGCAGGACTTGTCTCTATAAATATGATGGAAAATTATAAACATACAACGGTGTTGCTGGATGAGGCCGTCAACGGCCTGAATATTCGTCCGGACGGCATCTACATTGATGGCACTTTTGGTCGCGGTGGCCACTCGCGTTTGATCCTCTCCCAGCTTGGAGCGGAAGGACGTCTGCTGGCAATTGATCGCGATCCGCAGGCGATTGCTGTTGCGCAAACCATCGATGACCCACGCTTTTCCATCGTGCATGGACCTTTCTCTGCGCTGGCGGATTACGTAGCTGAGCGCGGCCTGACGGGCAAGATCGACGGGATTCTTCTCGATCTTGGCGTCTCTTCACCCCAACTTGATGATGCTGAACGCGGCTTCTCCTTTATGCGCGACGGCCCGCTGGACATGCGCATGGATCCCACGCGCGGTCTGTCTGCCGCCGAGTGGTTACAGACCGCAGATGAAGCCGATATCGCCTGGGTGATTAAAACCTTTGGCGAAGAACGTTTTGGCAAGCGCATCGCGCGCGCCATTGTTGAGCGCAATCGTATTGAGCCGATGACCCGCACGAAAGAGCTGGCTGAGGTGATTGCGGCGGCAACACCGGTGAAGGATAAACACAAACACCCCGCGACCCGTACCTTCCAGGCGGTTCGCATCTGGGTAAACAGTGAACTGGAGGAAATAGAGCTGGCGCTAAAAAGCTCGCTCGACGTGCTGGCCCCGGGAGGGCGGTTGTCCATCATCAGCTTCCATTCGCTGGAGGACCGTATTGTGAAACGCTTTATGCGTGAACAAAGCCGCGGTCCACAGGTGCCAGCAGGGCTGCCGATGACGGAAGAACAACTCAGGAAGCTGGGTGGCCGTCAGTTGCGAGCATTAGGCAAGTTGATGCCGGGCGAAGAAGAGGTGGCAGAGAATCCACGCGCCCGTAGTTCAGTGCTGCGTATTGCAGAGAGGACGAACGCATGATCGGCAGAGTGACAGAGACCCTAAGCAAAGTTAAGGATTCGTTAGGAAGCAACGAGCGCCATGCCTTGCCTGGCGTGATCGGCGACGATCTTTTGCGGTTTGGGAAGCTGCCACTCTGCTTGTTCATTTGCATCATTGTGACGGCAGTAACGGTGGTGACGACAGCCCACCACACACGTTTATTGACTGCGCAACGCGAGCAGATGGTACTGGAACGCGATGCGCTGGATATTGAATGGCGAAACCTGATCCTTGAAGAAAACGCCCTCGGCGATCACAGCCGGGTCGAGCGGATCGCAACAGAAAAGCTGCAATTGCAGCATGTTGATCCTTCCCAGGAAAATATCGTAGTACAAAAATAAGGGAAAACGCGACGCATGAGAGCAGCGGCAAAAACGCTAAAACCAAAACGTCAGGAAGAACAGGCCAACTTTATCAGTTGGCGTTTTGCGTTGCTTTGCGGCTGCATTTTACTCGCGCTGGGCTTCCTGCTGGGACGCGTGGCGTGGCTACAAATCATCGCGCCTGACATGCTGGTGCGCCAGGGCGATATGCGCTCTCTGCGCGTACAGGAAGTCTCCACATCTCGCGGGATGATCACCGATCGTTCCGGTCGGCCGCTGGCGGTGAGCGTACCGGTGAAGGCGATCTGGGCCGATCCGAAAGAGCTGCACGATGCCGGTGGTATCACGCTCGACAACCGCTGGAAAGCGCTGTCTGACGCCCTGAAAATGCCGCTGGATCAGCTTGCCTCCCGCGTTAATGCCAACCCGAAAGGGCGCTTTATCTATCTGGCGCGTCAGGTTAACCCTGACATGGCCGATTACATCAGAAAACTGAAGCTCCCGGGTATCCATCTGCGAGAAGAGTCTCGCCGTTACTATCCTTCCGGCGAAGTAACCGCTCACCTCATTGGTTTTACCAACGTCGACAGCCAGGGGATTGAAGGGGTTGAAAAAAGCTTCGATAAGTGGCTTACCGGTCAGCCGGGTGAGCGAATCGTGCGTAAAGACCGCTATGGTCGCGTGATTGAAGATATCTCTTCCACAGACAGCCAGGCCGCGCATAACCTGGCGTTGAGTATTGATGAACGCCTGCAGGCGCTGGTGTATCGCGAGCTGAACAATGCCGTGGCTTTTAACAAGGCGGAGTCGGGCAGCGCCGTGCTGGTGGATGTCAGCACTGGCGAAGTGCTGGCGATGGCCAACAGCCCGTCCTACAACCCGAACAACTTTACCGGTACCGCCAAAGATGCAATGCGTAACCGGGCCATTACCGACGTGTTCGAACCTGGCTCCACGGTGAAGCCGATGGTGGTGATGACGGCGCTGCAACGCGGCATCGTCAATGAGAACACGGTTCTGAACACGATCCCTTACCGAATCAACGGCCACGAGATTAAAGACGTGGCGCGCTACAGCGAATTGACCCTGACCGGGGTATTACAGAAGTCGAGTAACGTCGGTGTTTCAAAGCTGGCGTTAGCGATGCCGTCCTCAGCGTTAGTAGAGACTTACTCACGTTTTGGGCTAGGAAAGGCGACCAATTTGGGGTTGGTCGGAGAACGCAGTGGCTTATATCCTCAAAAACAACGGTGGTCTGACATAGAGAGGGCCACCTTCTCTTTCGGCTACGGGCTAATGGTAACCCCGTTACAGTTAGCGCGAGTCTACGCAACGATTGGCAGCTATGGCGTCTATCGCCCACTGTCGATTACCAAAGTTGATCCACCGGTTCCGGGCGAGCGTATCTTCCCGGAATCTATCGTTCGTACCGTTGTGCATATGATGGAAAGCGTGGCGCTACCTGGCGGTGGCGGCGTGAAGGCGGCGATCAAAGGCTATCGCATCGCCATTAAAACCGGTACGGCGAAAAAAGTGGGGCCAGATGGCCGCTACATCAACAAATACATTGCCTATACCGCAGGCGTTGCGCCTGCAAGCAATCCGCGTTTTGCGCTGGTGGTCGTCATTAACGATCCACAGGCGGGTAAATACTACGGCGGCGCCGTTTCAGCGCCTGTGTTCGGCGCCATCATGGGCGGCGTATTACGCACCATGAACGTTGAACCGGACGCGCTGGCAACGGGCGAAAAAAGTGAATTTGTAATTAATCAAGGCGAGGGTACAGGTGGCAGATCGTAATTTGCGCGACCTTCTCGCTCCGTGGGTGCCAAACGCACCTGAGCGAGCGCTACGGGAGATGGTACTGGACAGCCGTGTGGCTGCTTCCGGCGATCTTTTTGTGGCTGTAGTTGGTCATCAGGCGGACGGGCGTCGATATATCCCGCAGGCGATTGCGCAAGGTGTAGCTGCCATTATTGCTGAGGCTAAAGATGAGGCAACCGACGGTGAAATCCGTGAAATGCACGGTGTGCCGGTTATCTACCTTAGCCAGTTGAATGAGCGACTCTCCGCACTGGCGGGACGTTTTTATAACGAGCCTTCAGACCAGCTGCGTCTGGTGGGCGTGACGGGCACTAACGGTAAAACGACGACCACCCAATTGATGGCGCAATGGGCGCAGCTGCTGGGAGAAACCGGCGCCGTAATGGGCACCGTGGGGAATGGGCTGCTGGGTAAAGTGAGCCCGACGGAAAACACCACCGGCTCCGCGGTTGACGTACAACATGTGATTGCCGGTCTGGCAGGGCAGGGTGCGACCTTTGCCGCGATGGAAGTCTCCTCTCATGGTCTGGTACAGCATCGTGTGGCGGCGTTGAAATTTGCCGCCTCCGTGTTCACGAACCTGAGTCGCGATCATCTTGATTATCATGGTGATATGGAGCATTACGAGGCCGCGAAATGGCTGCTCTTCTCCACGCATCACTATGGACAGGCCATTATCAACGCTGATGACGAAGTGGGGCGCCGCTGGCTTGCGAAGCTGCCGGATGCGGTTGCGGTGTCGATGGAAGACCATATCAATCCGAACTGCCATGGCCGCTGGCTGAAGGCGGTTGAGGTTAATTATCACGACAGCGGCGCGACGATTCGCTTTGCCTCTTCCTGGGGTGAAGGCGAAATTGAAAGCCGCCTGATGGGGGCGTTTAACGTCAGCAACCTCCTGCTGGCGCTGGCAACGCTGCTGGCGTTGGGCTATCCGATGGCCGAACTGCTCAACACCGCAGAGCGTCTGCAGCCCGTCTGTGGCCGTATGGAAGTGTTCAGTGCACCAGGTAAACCGACCGTTGTTGTCGATTATGCCCACACGCCGGATGCGCTGGAAAAAGCGCTTGAAGCGGCACGTCTGCACTGCGCCGGTAAGCTCTGGTGTGTGTTTGGCTGTGGGGGCGATCGCGACAAGGGCAAGCGTCCGTTGATGGGTGCCATCGCCGAACAGTTCGCGGATATTCCGGTTGTGACCGATGACAACCCGCGTACTGAAGAGCCGCGCGCCATTATCAACGATATCCTGGCCGGTATGCTGGACGCAGGACGTGCCCGCGTGGTGGAAGGCCGTGCGGAAGCCGTGACCAACGCCATCATGCAGGCGCAGGAGAACGATGTCGTGCTCCTGGCGGGTAAAGGCCATGAAGATTATCAGATTGTTGGCAATCGTCGTCTGGACTATTCGGACCGTGTAACGGCAGCGCGTCTGTTGGGAGTGGTGGCATGATCAGCTTAACGCTCGGCAAGGCGGCAACCCTCCTGCAGGGGACGCTGCATGGTCAGGATCTGACCATCGACGCCGTGACGACAGATACCCGCAAAGTGACCGCCGGGTGCCTGTTTGTGGCGCTGAAGGGCGAACGTTTTGACGCCCACGATTTTGCTGAACAGGCGAAAGAGAATGGTGCGGGTGCGCTGCTGGTGAACCGCAAACTCGATATCGATTTACCGCAGATTGTGGTGAAGGATACGCGCCTTGCCTTTGGTGAACTGGCAGCATGGGTTCGTCAGCAGGTGCCGGCTCGCGTTGTTGCTCTGACGGGATCTTCGGGCAAAACGTCAGTAAAAGAGATGACGGCGGCGATCCTCAGTCAGTGCGGTAACACGCTTTACACCGCAGGCAATCTAAATAATGACATCGGCGTGCCGATGACATTGCTTCGCCTCACCAAAGAGCATGACTTTGCGGTGATTGAATTAGGGGCAAACCACCAGGGTGAAATTGCCTGGACGGTCAGCCTGACGCGTCCGGAGGCTGCGCTGGTGAACAACCTGGCCGCCGCGCATCTGGAAGGTTTCGGTTCACTTGAAGGCGTGGCGAAAGCCAAAGGTGAGATCTATACCGGCCTGCCGGATAACGGTATCGCCATTATGAATGCCGATAATAACGACTGGTTGAACTGGCAGAGCATCATCGGTTCACGTAAGACGTGGCGCTTCTCGCCAAATGCGGCAGACAGTGATTTTACCGCGACCCAGATCCATGTGACTTCGCATGGCACGGAATTCACGCTCAATACCCCAACGGGAGGCATTGAGGTTCTGCTGCCGCTGCCGGGTCGCCATAACATCGCTAATGCGCTTGCTGCCGCGGCGCTGTCGATGGCCGTCGGCGCAACACATGACGCGATCAAAACTGGCCTTGCGAATTTAAAAGCCGTACCGGGACGTCTGTTCCCAGTCCAGCTTGCAGAAAACAAACTGCTGCTGGATGACTCCTACAACGCGAACGTCGGTTCGATGACGGCAGCCGTACAGGTGTTGTCCGAAATGCCAGGCTATCGCGTGATGGTGGTTGGCGATATGGCCGAGTTGGGCGATGAGAGCGAAGCCTGTCATATCCAGGTGGGTGAAGCCGCGAAAGCGGCCGGGCTGGATTGCGTACTGAGCGCAGGAAAACTGAGCCAGGCGATTAGCCATGCCAGCGGTGTTGGCGAACATTTTGCCGATAAAGCCGCACTGATTGAACGTCTGAAGACGTTGATTGCTGAAAAACAAATTGTGACTGTGTTAGTGAAAGGTTCACGTAGTGCCGCCATGGAAGAGGTAGTGCACGCATTACAGGAGAACGGGACATGTTAGTTTGGCTGGCCGAACATTTGGTCAAATATTACTCAGGCTTTAACGTCTTTTCTTATCTGACGTTTCGCGCCATCGTCAGCCTGCTGACTGCGCTGTTCATCTCGTTGTGGATGGGCCCGCGCATGATTGCCCGTCTGCAAAAACTCTCTTTCGGCCAGGTTGTGCGTAACGATGGTCCGGAATCGCACTTCAGCAAGCGCGGTACGCCAACCATGGGCGGGATTATGATCCTGACCGCGATCGTGGTTTCCGTGCTGCTGTGGGCCTATCCATCCAACCCGTACGTCTGGTGTGTGCTGACTGTGCTGGTGGGCTACGGAATCATTGGATTTGTTGATGATTACCGCAAAGTGGTACGTAAAGACACGAAAGGTCTGATCGCCCGCTGGAAATATTTCTGGATGTCGGTAATTGCGCTGGGCGTGGCCTTCGCGCTGTATCTGGCCGGAAAAGATACTCCCGCTACCGAGCTGGTGGTGCCGTTCTTTAAAGACGTCATGCCGCAACTGGGGCTGTTCTACATTCTGCTGGCGTACTTCGTGATTGTGGGCACCGGTAATGCGGTGAACCTGACCGATGGTCTGGATGGCCTGGCCATTATGCCAACGGTCTTCGTGGCCGCAGGTTTCGCGCTGGTGGCGTGGGCGACCGGCAACATGAACTTTGCCAACTATCTGCACATTCCTTATCTGCGTCACGCGGGCGAGCTGGTGATCGTCTGTACGGCCATTGTCGGGGCGGGGCTGGGCTTCCTGTGGTTCAACACCTATCCGGCCCAGGTCTTTATGGGTGACGTCGGTTCACTGGCTCTGGGCGGCGCGCTGGGTATTATTGCCGTGCTGCTGCGCCAGGAGTTCCTGCTGGTGATCATGGGCGGGGTATTCGTGGTTGAGACCCTGTCGGTGATCCTGCAGGTCGGTTCCTTTAAGCTGCGCGGCCAGCGCATCTTCCGTATGGCACCGATTCACCATCACTATGAACTGAAAGGCTGGCCAGAGCCGCGCGTCATCGTGCGCTTCTGGATTATTTCGCTGATGCTGGTGCTGATTGGCCTGGCAACGCTGAAGGTACGTTAATCATGGCAGATTACCAGGGCAAAAAAGTCGTTATCATCGGGTTGGGCCTTACTGGCCTGTCCTGCGTGGACTTTTTCCTTGCGCGCGGCGTGACGCCGCGGGTGATGGATACGCGTGTTTCTCCGCCGGGTCTGGACAAACTGCCGGAACAGGTTGAACGCCACCTTGGTGGTCTGAATGATGACTGGCTGCAGGCAGCCGATCTGATTGTGGCCAGCCCCGGTATGGCGCTGGCGCACCCTTCACTGAGCGCCGCAGCCGATGCGGGCGTTGAGATTGTCGGTGATATCGAGCTGTTCTGTCGCGAAGCGCAGGCGCCAGTTATCGCCATTACCGGCTCTAACGGAAAAAGCACCGTCACTACCCTGGTGGGTGAGATGGCGAAAGCGGCGGGCAAAAATGTCGGCGTTGGCGGCAACATTGGTTTGCCGGCACTGATGCTGCTGGACAAAGGCTGCGAGCTGTACGTACTGGAACTCTCCAGCTTCCAGCTGGAAACCACCTCCAGCCTGCATGCGGCCGCGGCCACAATCCTGAACGTGACCGAAGATCATATGGACAGGTATCCGTTTGGTCTACAGCAGTATCGCGCAGCCAAACTGCGTATATATGAAAATGCCAAAGTCTGCGTCGTTAACGCCGATGATGCCCTGACCATGCCGGTACGCGGTGCCGATGACCGCTGCATCAGCTTTGGTATCACCATGGGTGATTATCATCTGAACCGTCAGCTGGGTGAAACCTGGCTGCGGGTGAAAGGTGAGAAAGTGCTGAACGTGAAGGAGATGAAGCTTTCCGGTCAGCATAACTACACCAATGCGCTGGCGGCGCTGGCGCTGGCGGATGCCGTCGGTCTGCCACGCTCCTCCAGCCTGCAGGCGCTGATCACCTTTACGGGTCTGGCGCACCGTTTCCAGCTGGCGCTGGAGCATAACGGCGTACGCTGGATCAATGATTCCAAAGCCACCAACGTAGGCAGTACAGAGGCCGCGCTGAATGGTTTGCAGGTGGAAGGTACTCTGCATCTGCTGCTGGGTGGCGACGGTAAATCCGCCGATTTCACCTCCCTGAAGCAGTATCTCTCCGGCGATAACATCCGTCTCTACTGCTTTGGTCGTGATGGCAGGGAACTGGCGGAACTGCGTCCTGAGATCGCCGAGCAGACCGAAACCATGGAACAGGCAATGCGCCTGATTGCTCCTCGCGTGAAGCCGGGCGATATGGTGCTGCTCTCTCCGGCATGCGCCAGCCTCGATCAATTCAAGAATTTCGAACAGCGTGGTGATCTCTTTACCCGCCTGGCGAAGGAGTTAGGCTGATGCGTTTATCTCTCCCTCGCCTGAAAATGCCGCGCTTCCCAGGATTTGGTGTCCTGGTGTGGTTGTTTGCGGCACTGAAAGGCTGGGTGATGGGCTCTCGTCAGAAAGATAACGACAGCCTGATCATGTACGATCGCACGCTCTTCTGGCTCACCTTGGGGCTGGCGGCGGTCGGCTTTATTATGGTGACGTCAGCATCAATGCCCGTCGGGCAGCGACTGGCGAACGATCCTTTCCTGTTTGCCAAGCGAGATGGTCTGTACATCATCCTGGCGTTCTGTCTTGCGCTGATAACCTTACGTCTGCCAATGGCGTTCTGGCAGCGACACAGTACCGCGATGCTGATCGCCTCGATCATCATGCTGCTGATCGTGCTGGTGGTGGGGAGTTCCGTAAACGGGGCATCGCGCTGGATCGCCTTTGGTCCGCTGCGTATTCAGCCTGCAGAATTTACCAAACTGTCCCTGTTCTGCTACCTGGCGAACTACCTGGTGCGCAAAGTAGATGAAGTGCGTAACAACCTTCGCGGCTTCCTGAAACCGATGGGCGTGATTCTGGTGCTGGCGGTCTTGCTGCTGGCGCAGCCTGACCTCGGTACCGTGGTGGTTCTGTTTGTGACAACGCTGGCGATGCTGTTCCTGGCGGGGGCGAAACTGTGGCAGTTCATCGCCATTATCGGGATGGGTATTTCAGCGGTTGTCCTGCTGATCCTTGCTGAACCATACCGTATCCGCCGTGTGACCTCGTTCTGGAACCCGTGGGAAGACCCGTTTGGCAGTGGCTATCAGCTGACGCAGTCACTCATGGCGTTTGGCCGCGGTGAAGTCTGGGGACAAGGCCTGGGCAACTCGGTTCAGAAACTGGAGTATTTACCCGAAGCGCATACTGACTTCATCTTCTCCATTATTGCAGAAGAACTGGGTTATATCGGTGTGGTATTAGCGCTATTAATGGTATTCTTCGTCGCTTTCCGCGCCATGTCGATTGGGCGGAAAGCGCTGGAGATCGATCACCGCTTCTCAGGTTTCTTAGCCTGTTCAATTGGTATCTGGTTTAGCTTCCAGGCATTGGTTAACGTCGGGGCCGCAGCGGGTATGCTGCCGACCAAGGGCCTGACGTTGCCGTTGATCAGTTATGGTGGTTCCAGTCTGTTGATCATGTCGACGGCCATCATGATGTTGTTACGTATAGATTATGAAACGCGTCTGGAAAAAGCCCAGGCGTTTACACGAGGTTCACGATGAATCAACCGAAGCGGTTAATGGTGATGGCAGGCGGTACCGGTGGACATGTGTTCCCGGGGCTGGCGGTTGCGCACCATTTAATGGATCAGGGCTGGCAGGTACGCTGGCTGGGAACCGCAGACCGCATGGAGGCCGACCTGGTACCGAAGCACGGTATTGAGATCGACTTTATTCGTATTTCTGGCCTTCGTGGCAAAGGCATTAAGGCCCAGCTTCTGGCGCCGGTGCGCATTTTCAACGCATGGCGTCAGGCACGCAGCATCATGAAGCGCTTTCAGCCGGATGTGGTGCTGGGCATGGGCGGTTATGTTTCCGGTCCGGGCGGCCTTGCCGCGTGGTCGTTGGGCATTCCCGTTGTATTGCATGAGCAGAATGGTATTGCCGGACTGACCAACAAGTGGCTGGCGAAAATCGCCACCAAAGTGATGCAGGCATTTCCTGGTGCGTTCCCGAAAGCGGACGTCGTCGGGAACCCGGTGCGTGTGGATGTGCTGGCGCTGCCGTTGCCGGATACCCGCATGGCTGGCCGTGAAGGCCCTGTTCGCGTGCTGGTCGTCGGCGGATCGCAGGGCGCACGCATCCTGAACCAGACGATGCCGCAGGTTGCCGCAAAGCTGGGTGATGCCGTGACCATCTGGCATCAAAGCGGAAAAGGCGCTCAGCAGACCGTTGAGCAGGCTTATGCGGCAGAAGGTCAGCCGCAGCACAAAGTGACGGAATTTATCGACGATATGGCGGCAGCGTACGCCTGGGCCGATGTCGTGGTCTGTCGCTCCGGTGCATTAACGGTGAGTGAAATTGCCGCCGCGGGTTTACCGGCTCTGTTTGTGCCGTTCCAGCACAAAGATCGTCAGCAGTACTGGAATGCGCTGCCGCTTGAAAAAGCCGGTGCCGCGAAAATATTCGAACAGCCACAATTTACCGCCGATGCGGTCGCCACCACCTTGGCGGGCTGGAACCGGGAAACATTAATGGAGATGGCGCAACGCGCACGTGCGGCGGCCATTCCTGATGCAACGGAACGGGTGGCAAAAGAAGTGAGCCTGGCAGCCCAGGCTTAACCCTCGCAGCGCGTGAAGCGCGGCACGAATTTTTTAAGTAGTCGATGGCGTTTAGAGAATGAATACACAACAACTGGCAAAACTGCGTTCAATCGTGCCCGAGATGCGTCGCGTCCGGCACATTCACTTTGTTGGCATCGGTGGTGCTGGCATGGGCGGTATTGCCGAAGTGTTAGCTAACGAAGGCTATCAGATCAGCGGGTCTGACCTGGCGCCAAACCCTGTTACGCAGCAACTGGCGTCGCTTGGGGCGACTATCTATTTCAACCATCGCCCGGAAAACGTGCGCGATGCGAGTGTGGTGGTGGTATCCAGCGCCATCTCCTCTGATAACCCGGAAATCGTGGCCGCGCATGAAGCGCGTATTCCGGTGATCCGCCGCGCGGAAATGCTGGCAGAGCTGATGCGTTTTCGTCACGGGATTGCGATTGCCGGGACGCACGGTAAAACCACGACCACGGCGATGGTTTCCAGTATTTATGCCGAAGCGGGTCTCGACCCGACGTTCGTCAACGGCGGTCTGGTAAAAGCAGCAGGTGTGCATGCGCGTCTGGGCCACAGCCGTTATCTGATTGCGGAAGCGGATGAGAGCGATGCGTCGTTCCTGCATCTGCAGCCGATGGTGGCGATTGTCACTAACATCGAAGCTGACCACATGGATACCTACCAGGGCGACTTCGAGAACTTAAAGCAGACCTTTATCAACTTCCTGCATAACCTGCCGTTCTATGGACGCGCGGTAATGTGTGTGGACGATCCGGTCATTCGCGAGTTGTTGCCGCGGGTTGGTCGTCAGATCACCACCTATGGTTTCAGTGAAGACGCGGATGTTCGCGTGGAAGAGTACAAACAGATTGGTGCGCAGGGGCATTTCACCCTGGCGCGTCAGGACAAAGAGCTGCTGCACGTGACGCTGAACGCACCAGGCCGTCATAACGCCCTGAACGCAGCCGCGGCGGTGGCCGTCGCAACAGAAGAAGGCATTGATGACGATGCGATCCTGCGCGCGCTGGAAAGCTTCCAGGGAACCGGGCGTCGTTTCGACTTCCTTGGCGAATTCCCGCTGGATGCGGTAAACGGTAAACCGGGTACTGCCATGCTGGTAGACGACTATGGCCACCATCCAACCGAAGTGGACGCGACCATTAAGGCCGCACGTGCGGGATGGCCAGAGAAGAACCTGGTGATGATCTTCCAGCCACACCGTTTTACGCGTACGCGCGATCTGTATGACGATTTCGCCAGCGTGCTGTCCCAGGTGGACACATTGCTGATGCTGGATGTTTATTCTGCAGGTGAAACGCCGATCCCAGGCGCGGACAGCCGTTCTCTGTGTCGAACCATTCGCGGACGCGGTAAAGTAGACCCTATTTTGGTTTCGGATCCTGCTCAGGTCGCCGAAATTCTGGCGCCGGTACTGACAGGTAACGATTTGATTCTGATTCAGGGCGCGGGAAATATCGGCAAAATCGCCCGTACCTTAGCTGAAATCAAACTGAAGCCGCAAACTCAGGAGGATGAGCATCATGGCTGATAAGATTGCTGTCCTGTCTGGCGGCACCTCCGCCGAGCGCGAGGTTTCCCTGAATTCAGGCGCTGCGGTACTGGCGGGCCTGCGTGAGGCTGGCGTTAATGCACATCTGGTCGATCCGAAAGAGGTCGATGTAACGCAGCTGAAAGCAATGGGCTTCGATAAAGTCTTTATTGCTCTGCACGGTCGTGGGGGAGAAGACGGTACCCTGCAAGGGTTGCTGGATCTCATCGGTATGCCCTACACCGGCAGCGGCGTGATGGCCTCCGCCCTCTCAATGGATAAACTGCGCAGTAAACTGCTGTGGCAGGGGGCGGGTTTGCCGGTTGCGCCGTGGGTTGCGTTGACGCGCCGCGAATTTGAAATGGGCCTTCAGGATAGCGTTAATGCACGCATTGCTGAGCTGGGCTTACCGGTTATTGTAAAGCCCAGCCGTGAAGGGTCGAGCGTTGGGATGTCCAAAGTTGATAAAGCTGACGATTTATCGTCTGCTTTAGCGCTGGCATTTCAACACGATGAAGAAGTTCTGATTGAAAAATGGCTCAGCGGGCCGGAATTTACCGTGGCGATGCTTGGTGAAGAAATTTTACCGTCGATTCGCATCCAACCTGCTGGCGTCTTCTATGATTATGAGGCGAAGTATCTCTCTGACGAGACGCAATATTTCTGCCCTGCAGGTCTTGAAGCAGAACGTGAAGCGGATTTACAGTCCCTGGTGCTTAAAGCCTGGCATGTTCTTGGTTGCAGTGGCTGGGGACGCATTGATGTGATGCTCGACAGCGATGGGCAATTTTATTTGCTGGAAGCAAATACCTCTCCAGGCATGACCAGCCACAGCCTTGTGCCGATGGCCGCGCGTCAGGCGGGGATGAGCTTCTCGCAGTTAGTCGTACGTATTCTGGACCAGGCGGGCTGATATGTCTCAGGCTGCATTGAACACGCGCAACCGCGATGACGAGGAAGAATATTCTTCTTCACGCCGGAGTAATGGAACGCGTCTTGCAGGGATTATTTTCCTGCTCGGGGTGCTGTGCACCGTGTTTATCAGCGGCTGGATGGTACTGGGCTGGATGGAAGATGCGCAGCGGTTGCCGCTGTCGAAGCTGGTGGTCACCGGTGAACGCCACTACACGCGTAACGATGATATTCGCCAGTCGATTCTGGCACTGGGGTCGCCTGGCACCTTTATGACGCAGGATGTCAACATTATCCAGAGTCAGATTGAACGTCTGCCCTGGATAAAACAGGCGAGTGTAAGAAAGCAATGGCCTGATGAATTGAAGATTCATCTGGTTGAATATGTGCCCATTGCGCGTTGGAATGATCAGCACATGGTTGACGTAGACGGAAATTCCTTCAGCGTCCCGGCCGATCGTGTCAACAAGCAAAATTTACCGATGTTGTATGGTCCTGAAGGCAGCGAAAACGAAGTGTTACAGGGTTTTCGCGAGATGGGGCAAGTGCTGGCGAAGGACAGGTTTACGTTAAAAGAAGCTGCGATGACGGCGCGCCGTTCGTGGCAGCTCACCTTAACGAATGGCATTAAGCTCAACCTTGGCCGCGGCGACACGATGAAGCGTCTGGCGCGTTTTGTAGAACTTTACCCGGTTTTACAGCAGCAGGCACAGACTGACGGCAAACGGATAAGCTACGTTGATTTGCGCTATGACTCAGGCGCAGCAGTCGGTTGGGTACCGGCTCCGGTCGAGGAACCTAATCAGCAACAGAATCAGGCACAGGTACAGGCAGAACAACAATGATCAAGGCGACGGACAGAAAACTGGTAGTTGGACTGGAGATTGGCACCGCGAAGGTTGCCGCTTTAGTAGGGGAAGTTCTGCCCGACGGTATGGTCAATATCATTGGCGTGGGCAGCTGCCCGTCCCGTGGTATGGATAAAGGTGGGGTAAACGATCTTGAGTCGGTGGTGAAATGCGTGCAGCGCGCCATCGATCAGGCTGAATTAATGGCAGATTGCCAGATTTCCTCTGTCTATCTGGCCCTCTCTGGTAAGCATATCAGCTGCCAGAACGAAATCGGCATGGTGCCCATTTCTGAAGAAGAAGTGACGCAGGAAGACGTTGAAAACGTAGTGCATACGGCGAAGTCCGTGCGCGTTCGCGATGAGCATCGCGTGCTGCACGTGATCCCGCAGGAATATGCGATCGACTACCAGGAAGGGATCAAGAACCCGGTTGGTCTGTCTGGCGTGCGTATGCAGGCAAAAGTGCACCTGATCACATGTCACAACGATATGGCGAAGAACATCGTAAAAGCCGTTGAACGTTGTGGCCTGAAAGTTGACCAACTTATTTTCGCCGGTCTGGCGGCAAGCTATTCCGTGCTGACCGAAGATGAACGTGAACTGGGCGTCTGTGTGGTCGATATTGGTGGTGGTACAATGGATATGGCCGTGTATACCGGCGGTGCCCTGCGCCACACCAAAGTGATCCCTTACGCGGGGAACGTGGTGACCAGCGATATTGCCTACGCGTTTGGTACGCCGCCAAGCGATGCAGAAGCGATTAAAGTGCGCCACGGTTGTGCGCTGGGGTCTATCGTTGGCAAAGATGAGAGCGTTGAAGTGCCAAGCGTGGGCGGTCGTCCGCCGCGTAGCCTGCAGCGCCAGACGTTGGCAGAGGTGATTGAGCCACGCTATACCGAGCTGCTCAACCTGGTCAACGAAGAGATTTTGCAGTTACAGGAACAGCTTCGCCAGCAGGGCGTAAAACATCATCTTGCGGCGGGGATTGTATTAACCGGCGGTGCAGCGCAAATTGAAGGTCTTGCGGCCTGTGCGCAGCGTGTGTTCCATACGCAGGTGCGTATTGGCGCACCGCTGAATATTACCGGTTTAACGGATTATGCCCAGGAGCCTTACTATTCAACGGCTGTGGGCCTGCTCCACTACGGGAAAGAATCCCATCTCAGTGGTGAAGCAGAAGTGGAAAAACGCGTCTCAGTGGGGTCGTGGGTCAAACGACTGAACAACTGGCTGCGAAAAGAGTTTTAATTTTTTTAAGAGACCGGAGAGAATTAACGGTCTCGGGCGACAGGCACAACGGAGAGAGAAATTATGTTTGAACCTATGGAACTGACCAACGACGCGGTGATTAAAGTCATCGGCGTCGGTGGCGGCGGCGGTAACGCCGTAGAGCATATGGTGCGCGAGCGCATTGAAGGTGTTGAATTCTTTGCGGTTAACACCGATGCACAGGCACTGCGTAAGACGGCAGTCGGCCAGACTATCCAGATCGGTGGTGGCATCACCAAAGGTCTGGGCGCAGGGGCTAACCCGGAAGTAGGTCGCAATGCGGCTGAAGAAGATCGTGAAGCGCTGCGTGCTGCACTGGAAGGTGCGGACATGGTCTTCATCGCAGCAGGAATGGGTGGCGGTACAGGTACCGGCGCAGCACCTGTTGTGGCTGAAGTGGCTAAAGATTTAGGTATCCTGACCGTTGCTGTCGTGACCAAGCCTTTCAATTTTGAAGGCAAGAAACGTATGGCCTTCGCGGAGCAGGGTATCACCGAGCTGTCCAAGCATGTGGACTCGCTGATCACCATCCCGAACGACAAACTGCTGAAAGTGCTGGGTCGCGGTATCTCTCTGCTGGATGCCTTTGGCGCAGCAAACGACGTGCTGAAAGGCGCGGTTCAGGGTATCGCTGAACTGATTACCCGTCCTGGCCTGATGAACGTTGACTTTGCTGACGTTCGCACCGTGATGTCCGAAATGGGCTACGCGATGATGGGCTCCGGCGTGGCGAGCGGTGAAGACCGTGCGGAAGAAGCAGCAGAAATGGCTATCTCTTCTCCGCTGCTGGAAGATATCGATCTGTCGGGTGCGCGTGGCGTGCTGGTCAACATCACCGCTGGCTTCGACCTGCGTCTGGATGAGTTCGAAACCGTGGGTAACACCATCCGTGCGTTCGCCTCTGACAACGCGACCGTGGTAATCGGTACCTCCCTTGACCCGGAAATGAACGACGAGCTGCGTGTAACGGTTGTTGCTACCGGTATCGGTATGGACAAGCGCCCTGAAATCACTCTGGTGACGAACAAGCAGACTCAGCAACCGGTAATGGATCGTTACCAGCAGCACGGTATGTCTCCTCTGACTCAGGAGCAAAAACCGGCCGCGAAAGTGGTTAATGACCCAACGCCGCAAACGGCGAAAGAGCCAGATTATCTGGATATCCCGGCGTTCCTGCGTAAGCAAGCTGACTAAGAATTGGCTGGAATTTGGGGATTTCCGCTCTTTGTGCTAAACTGGCCCACCGTTAGTGATATACACTCTCGGTTGGATAGTTAATTTGGCGAGATTATACGATGATCAAACAAAGGACACTTAAACGTATCGTTCAGGCGACGGGTGTCGGTTTACATACCGGCAAGAAAGTCACCCTGACGTTACGCCCTGCGCCGGCCAATACCGGGGTCATCTATCGTCGCACCGACTTGAATCCACCGGTAGATTTTCCGGCCGATGCCAAATCTGTGCGTGATACTATGCTCTGTACTTGTCTGGTGAACGAGCATGACGTGCGGATTTCTACCGTAGAGCACCTGAACGCCGCCCTGGCGGGTCTGGGTATCGACAACATTATTGTTGAAGTCGATGCGCCAGAAATCCCGATCATGGATGGTAGTGCTGCTCCGTTCGTTTATCTGTTGCTGGATGCCGGCATCGAAGAACTGAACTGCGCGAAGAAATTTGTTCGCATCAAAGAGACCGTTCGCGTCGAAGATGGCGACAAGTGGGCTGAATTCAAACCGTACAATGGTTTCTCGTTGGACTTCACCATCGATTTTAACCATCCGGCGATTGATGCCAGTACCCAGCGCTATGCGATGAACTTCTCTGCTGATGCGTTTATGCGCCAGATCAGCCGTGCTCGTACTTTCGGCTTCATGCGTGATATCGAATATCTGCAGTCCCGCGGCCTGTGCCTGGGCGGCAGCTTCGATTGTGCCATCGTTGTTGACGATTATCGCGTACTGAACGAAGACGGTCTGCGTTTCGAAGATGAATTCGTTCGCCACAAAATGCTTGATGCAATCGGCGACCTGTTCATGTGTGGTCACAACATTATTGGTGCATTTACCGCGTTCAAATCCGGTCATGCGCTGAATAACAAACTCTTGCAGGCCGTCCTGGCAAAACAGGAAGCCTGGGAGTATGTGACCTTCGAAGACGAAGCTGAACTGCCGCTGGCCTTCAAAGCCCCTGGCCTGGTTCTGGCGTAACGGTTCAAGCCGTTTCGTAAAAAATCGACTGGTTAACCTGGTACTCTCTCCGACCAGGGAAACCAGTCGTTTTTATTTTTACCTTTCTTCATTTTGCCCCAGCTTCCCCTTTCGCTTAGCAAGCGTAGAAAATCTGTGCGTTAGCTGCATTCTTGACCGTTTTTCCCCGCTGCAGTACGTCATTCCTGCTGCTGTGTATTGGCTTTAGTGGTAATATCTGGGCGCTTAAAAGAATAACTGAAATCAGCCTGTGTAAGACGGGCTTATGTGGTGGAGCAAGTGAGCGGAATTCTGACGCGCTGGCGACAATTTGGCAGACGTTACTTCTGGCCGCATCTCTTATTAGGGATGGTCGCGGCGAGTTTCGGCTTGCCTGCGCTCAGTAACAGCGCTGAAGCTGCCACACCGGCAAAGACGTCAACCACCAAACACGATCTCACCGCGCGCGTTAACTTCACCAATCTTGCGTGGCTTGAAGCCAGCCGCCGTCCTAACTTTTCGGTAGATTACTGGCAGCAGCACGCCATCCGCACGGTTATCCGCCATCTGTCATTTGCAATGGCGCCGCAGGCCATACCGGTTGCTGAAGAGACGCTGCCGGTTCAGGCGCAACACCTTGCGCTGCTGGATACGCTCAACGCGCTGTTGACGCAGGACAGCCAGCCAGCTGTTAGCGTTCCGCAGACAGCGCAATCCATCGTTGTTTCACCCGCCACATTCTCTGTCTCGACGTGGATAAGCCAGGTTCATGGCATCCGCGCCGGGCCTCAGCGCCTCAGTTAAATTAACCGTTTTCAATACCTTAATTTATCTGCCCGTTATGGGGCGTTTGAGAATTTATTATGCTAATCAAATTATTAACCAAAGTTTTTGGTAGTCGTAACGATCGTACCCTGCGCCGTATGCGCAAAGCTGTCGCTGTCATCAACGGTATGGAACCGGCGATGGAGAAGCTGTCTGATGACGAGCTGAAAGCGAAAACCGCAGAATTCCGCGCACGCCTGGAAAAAGGCGAAACCTTAGAAAGCCTGATCCCGGAAGCCTTCGCGGTTGTGCGTGAAGCGAGTAAACGTGTATTCGGCATGCGTCACTTCGACGTGCAGCTGCTGGGCGGTATGGTGCTTAACGAGCGCTGCATCGCGGAAATGCGTACCGGTGAAGGTAAAACCCTGACCGCGACGCTGCCTGCCTATCTGAACGCACTGACCGGTAAAGGCGTGCACGTCGTGACCGTCAACGACTATCTGGCACAGCGTGACGCCGAAAATAACCGTCCATTGTTCGAATTCCTGGGGATGACCGTCGGCATCAACATGTCCGGTCTCCCTGCGCCAGCCAAGCGCGAAGCGTATAACGCCGATATCACCTACGGTACCAACAACGAATACGGCTTCGACTACCTGCGTGACAACATGGCGTTCAGCCCTGAAGAACGTGTGCAGCGTAAATTGCACTATGCGCTGGTGGATGAGGTGGACTCCATTCTGATCGATGAAGCGCGTACCCCGCTGATCATCTCCGGCCCGGCCGAAGACAGCTCTGATATGTACCGTAAAGTCGACAAAATCATTCCACACCTGCTGCGTCAGGAGAAAGAAGACTCCGATACCTTCCAGGGTGAAGGCCACTTCTCCGTTGATGAAAAAGCGCGCCAGGTGAACCTGACTGAACGTGGTCTGGTTAAAATTGAAGAGCTGTTAGTGGCCGAAGGCATCATGGAAGAGGGCGAGTCTCTTTACTCCCCGAGCAACATCATGCTGATGCACCACGTGACTGCCGCACTGCGCGCCCATGCGCTGTTCACTCGCGACGTCGACTACATCGTCAAAGACGGCGAAGTCATCATCGTTGATGAGCACACCGGCCGTACCATGCAGGGTCGTCGCTGGTCTGACGGTCTGCACCAGGCCGTTGAAGCCAAAGAAGGTGTGGATATTCAAAACGAAAACCAGACGCTGGCGTCTATTACCTTCCAGAACTACTTCCGTCTGTACGAGAAGCTGGCAGGGATGACCGGTACAGCAGATACCGAAGCGTTTGAATTCAGCTCCATCTACAAACTGGATACCGTTGTCGTTCCAACCAACCGTCCAATGATCCGTAAGGACATGCCGGACCTGGTCTACATGACCGAAGCGGAAAAAATTCAGGCAATCATCGAAGATATTCGCGAACGTACTGCTAAAGGCCAGCCGGTTCTGGTGGGGACCATCTCCATCGAGAAATCCGAAGTGGTGTCTAATGAGCTGACCAAAGCGGGTATCAAGCACAACGTACTGAACGCCAAATTCCACGCCAAAGAAGCAGATATCGTTGCGCAGGCGGGTTATCCGGCGGCCGTGACCATCGCCACCAACATGGCGGGTCGTGGTACCGATATTATGCTGGGCGGTAGCTGGCAGGCCGAAGTGGCTGAGCTGGAAAACCCAACGCCGGAACAGATTGCGCAGATCAAAGCCGACTGGCAGGTGCGTCATGACGCGGTTCTGGCATCTGGTGGTCTGCATATCATTGGTACTGAGCGTCACGAATCACGTCGTATCGATAACCAGCTGCGTGGTCGTGCAGGTCGTCAGGGTGATGCCGGTTCTTCCCGCTTCTACCTGTCGATGGAAGATGCGCTGATGCGTATCTTCGCCTCTGACCGTGTTTCCGGCATGATGCGTAAGCTGGGGATGAAACCTGGTGAAGCCATTGAGCACCCATGGGTGACCAAAGCGATTGCCAACGCGCAGCGTAAAGTGGAAAGCCGCAACTTCGATATTCGTAAGCAGCTGCTGGAATATGACGACGTCGCCAACGATCAGCGTCGTGCTATCTATACCCAGCGTAACGAACTGCTGGACGTATCCGACGTGAGCGAAACCATCAACAGCATTCGTGAAGATGTGTTCAAAGCGACTATCGATGCGCACATTCCGCCTCAGTCTCTGGAAGAGATGTGGGATATCGAAGGCCTTCAGGAGCGCCTGAAAAACGACTTCGACCTCGACCTGCCAATCAAAGAGTGGCTGGATAAAGAGCCAGAGCTGCACGAAGAGACCCTGCGCGAGCGTATCTACGAAACCGCGCTGGAGGTATACAAGCGTAAGGAAGAAGTTGTGGGCGCTGAGATGATGCGTCACTTCGAAAAAGGGGTGATGCTGCAGACGCTGGACTCACTGTGGAAAGAGCACCTGGCGGCGATGGACTACCTTCGTCAGGGGATCCACCTGCGTGGCTATGCGCAGAAAGATCCTAAGCAGGAGTACAAGCGCGAATCCTTCTCGATGTTTGCCTCCATGCTGGAGTCGCTGAAATATGAAGTTATCAGCACCTTGAGCAAAGTGCAGGTGCGTATGCCGGAAGAAGTGGAAGCGATGGAGCAACAGCGTCGTGAGGAAGCCGAGCGTCTGGCACAGATGCAGCAGCTTAGCCACCAGACTGACGATAGCGAAGCCGCTGCGGCGATCGCCGCGCAAACTGGCGATCGCAAAGTGGGGCGTAACGATCCGTGCCCATGCGGTTCCGGTAAAAAATATAAGGCGTGCCACGGCCGTCTGAGCTAAGTTCATAAAAAACGAAAAGGCGCAGAAATCTGCGCCTTTTTTATGGAAGTGACAATATGAAAATACTGCAAATTGCTGTCGGGATTATTCGCAACCCGCAAAACCAAATCTTCATTACGCAACGTGCCGCTGACGCCCACATGGCAAACAAGTGGGAGTTTCCTGGTGGGAAAATCGAGTCCGGTGAAACGCCGGAGCAGGCGCTGGTGCGTGAGCTTCAGGAAGAGGTCGGCATTACTCCGATTGGCGCAACGCTGTTTGATAAGCTGGAATACCAGTTTCCGGATCGTCACATCACGTTGTGGTTCTGGCTTGTGGAAAGCTGGGAGGGGGAACCCTGGGGGAAAGAGGGTCAACCGGGTGGCTGGGTTTCGCTTCACGCGAGTGATGCCGAAAAATTTCCTCCGGCAAATGCGCCCGTCATATCCCGGCTAACGGGTAACCAGTAGGCCTGCTGAGCGAAGTGCCAGCAGGCATCTACCGCTACTGCTGGTTTTCGCTCCAGTCATCGCTGTCCGAGAGATCACCTTCACTTGGAATGCGTTTCTCTTCCGCCGCCCATTCGCCCAGGTCAATTAACTGACAGCGCTTACAGCAGAATGGGCGAAACGGACTCACCTCCCCCCAGACAACAGTTTTGCCACAGGTTGGGCAGTTTACGGTGGTTACATCAGACATAGGCACTCCTTAACAACAGGCCAGTTCAAAATCGAGGCGTTCCGGCACGGTGCCATTTTCACTATCCAGCGGCATAAAGCGAATCGCAAAACGACTCTTATGCCCGGAGATTTGCGGGTAAAGCTGTTCACCCAAAGAGAGGTTCAGACGCAGCAGATCCGCATCATCACCGTTGTCCTGGTAGAAACCGTTCAGGCTGGTTTGCTTGCGGAATGGCGCCGAGTTACGGATGAGATCGAGGATCAGGGATAACGTCTGATGCATCGGCTCCAGGCTGCCCAGCCAGCTTTTCACCTGTGCATCACGCTGGACCTGCGGCATATGCAACCACATATGCAGTGTCGGCAGGTCAAAGCTGCAGCAGCCGCCCGGGATACTCAGGCGCTGGCGCACCAGCCCGATTAAGCGGTCTTCGCGCAAAAACTGCCCAACGCGGGGAGCGGCCATCAGCGTACTGCTGCTGTTTTTAAGCTGTTGACGGAGTGAATCAATGCGGCTCTGGTCAACGCCCGGTACTTCGGCCCAGGCCTGTAGTTTACGCTGCTGGCGCTCCAGCTCTTTCAGTAGCTCGGTGCGAACGTCGCCTCGTTCAATTACATCCAGAAGATCGCCCACATTGCGGAAGAAGTGCAGCGCCGTCGCATGATCGTTGATGGGCAAATGTTGTGAGAGTTGTTGAATCAGAAATTCGATACGCAGCCAGGTACGCATTTTTTCGTTGAGCGGATGCTCAAAAAGGATGTGGGTCGACATTATGGTTTTTCCTGTGCAACGGCCTGCGCGGCATACGTCAGATACTGCGCGTGCAGGCGGGCAACATCCGATGCAATGGCATCTGGTGCGCCGTTATTATCAATAACATCATCCGCAACGGCAAGGCGCTGAGCGCGCGTGGCCTGAGCGGCAAGAATTTGTTCAGCCTGTTCGCGCGAGACATGGTCGCGCGCCACGGTGCGCTGGATTTGCGTTTCGGGTGAGACATCAATGACCAGTACCCGGTCCGCTTTATTGTGCAGTTGATTCTCTACCAGCAGCGGAACCACCCACAGAACATACGGCGAGCGGGCTGCGGCAATCTGACGCTGGGTTTCCTGGTGGATAATGGGGTGGAGCAGAGCATTAAGCCAGGCCTTTTCTGAAGAATCAGAAAAAATGCACTCACGAAGCTTGCGGCGATTTAGCGTGCCATCCGCGTTGATAATTGCCTGACCAAAATGTGCCTTAATGGCGTTTAGTGCGGGTGTATCTGGCTCTACCACCTGACGGGCAATGATATCGGCATCGATTATGGTGATACCCAGACGAGAGAATGCGTCCGCAACGGTACTTTTCCCGCTGCCGATGCCGCCGGTTAATGCGACGATATACCCCATTAAATCAAATCCTGGGAATTATTCATTATTAAAATCAGTTGGTTAAAATTCAAACGTGCGCCAGCCACTGTTTGGCTCTCTTTACCGGCTTTTTACCAGGTAAATTTATAGGATTGTAGCGTAAAAAAAGAGAATTTCGCAGTCTTGCGGAGCAGGTATTAGTGCGTATGATAACGTCACTGGAGTTGTGCTTTTAATATATTTGCCTCTAACCCCAGGAATCCGCACATGCGTATCGAAGAAGATCTGAAGTTAGGTTTCAAAGACGTTCTTATCCGCCCTAAACGCTCTACACTGAAAAGTCGCTCAGACGTTGAACTCGAACGTCAATTCACCTTTAAACATTCCGGTCAGACCTGGTCTGGCGTGCCGATCATCGCAGCCAATATGGATACGGTGGGAACCTTCGAGATGGCAACCGCGCTGGCGAAATTCGATATCCTTACCGCTGTGCATAAGCACTACAGCCCGGAAGAGTGGAATGCCTTTATCGCCTCTGCATCCGACGATGTGGTGAAGCATGTCATGGTTTCCACCGGTACCTCCGATGCCGATTTCGAGAAGACCAAACAGATTCTTAACGCTAACCCGGCGCTCAATTTTGTCTGTATTGATGTGGCAAATGGTTACTCCGAGCACTTCGTGCAGTTTGTCAGCAAGGCGCGTGAGGCCTGGCCCACCAAAACCATTATCGCGGGCAACGTGGTAACCGGTGAAATGTGTGAAGAGCTGATCCTTTCCGGTGCAGACATCGTAAAAGTGGGCATTGGCCCGGGTTCCGTGTGTACCACGCGTGTGAAGACTGGTGTGGGTTACCCGCAACTTTCTGCGGTGATTGAGTGTGCTGATGCCGCGCACGGTCTGGGTGGTCAGATCATCAGCGACGGCGGTTGCACCATGCCGGGTGATGTCGCGAAAGCCTTTGGCGGCGGCGCGGATTTCGTGATGCTTGGCGGCATGCTGGCGGGTCATGAAGAGAGCGGCGGTACCGTGGTTGAAGAGAACGGCGAGAAGTTCATGCTGTTCTACGGCATGAGCTCAGAATCAGCAATGACCCGTCACGTAGGTGGCGTGGCAAAATACCGTGCTGCGGAAGGCAAAACCGTGAAGCTGCCCCTGCGTGGCCCGGTCGAAAACACGGCTCGTGACATCCTGGGCGGCCTGCGTTCCGCATGTACCTACGTTGGGGCATCCCGTCTGAAAGAGCTGACAAAACGTACGACGTTTATCCGCGTTCAGGAGCAGGAAAACCGCGTTTTCAATAGCCTGTAATGTTTCCGCTGGCGTATGTCCGTACGCCAGCGTTATCCCGCGCTCATTGCATCCCCGAGATGGAAAATGGGCAGATACATCGCCACCACCAGCGTACCGATAATCACCCCCGTCACAATCAGCAGCACTGGCTCCAGAAGCGCGGCCAGATTATCTGCCAGTTGAAAGGTTTGCTCCGTATGATGGCGGGCAAGGTTTTCCAGCATAATGTCGAGTGACCCAGATACCTCCCCGGTGCGTATGAGTTGAATGCACAGCGGGGTAAAGACGGCCGCTTTCTGAAATGAAGACCAGACGGTAAAGCCTTGTTCAATGTCCCCACGAACGCTGCGCAATATGCCTTGCCAGTACCGGCTATCAACAGTTTCTTCTGCGCTCTGTAATCCCTGTAAAAAGGGGATGCCCGCCTGCTGGGTGAGTGACAGTACGGTAAAGATCTGCCCCAGTTTTTGCCCTCTTGCCAGCCTTCCCGTCACGGGAATATGCATCAGGATACGTTGCCAGCGCGGATCCCGTCGCAGCGCCCAGGCGATGGCCACGGGAATAAGCAGCAGCACGAACAGGGCGATGGCGTATGTCTGGATAAACGCCGACAGGCCCATGACCATCTGTGTCAGCAGCGGCAGGGGAGTATTAAACGTTTTGTAGATGGCCGCGAACTCCGGCAAGACCAGGGTGACCATGGCCAGAACGACAAGAACGGCCAGCGCCAGAATGATCGTCGGATAGCGCAACGCCTTCTTCACTTTTGCCGTGAGTTGCTGCTGGGATTGTTGCTGCTGAGCGAGCTGGCGGCAGCACGTTTCCAGCTTCCCCGTTAGCTCCCCTGTTTTTACCATCGAGACATACAGCGGGCTAAATACCGCAGGCCATTGCTTCAGCGCCTCTGAAAAGGCGCATCCCTCGCTCAGATCATCATTCATGTTTTCCAGCAGCGCCTGCCAGTGTTTGACAGGATGCTGATCGGCCAGCATTTGCAGACTTTGCGATAACGTCAGGCCAGCCTGCAACAGCGTGGCAAGCTGGCGAAACATCTCATAGCAATGATGGGGTCGCCAGCGGTGCGTCAGCGAGCATCGGGTGAGCGAAAGTGGGTGTAACTCTTTACGCATCAGCCTGACGAAGGCTGTTTCGCGATCTGGCGCCCACAGCACCCCACACAGAGATTCGCCTTCACTGGATAGCGCCCGCCAGCGCCAGAGATGATTAACACTCATTGGGCATTCCCAGCACGCGCAGCAACTCTTCGAGCGTGGTCAGTCCTTGCTCTACGGCCAGACAACCCTGCTCAAATAACGATGTCATTCCCGCCTGACGAGCGCTGGCTTCGATGACCTCTATCGAGGCGCCACTGGCGATGGCCTGCCGGAGCGTGGTGTCGATGGCGAGGACTTCAAAAATGGCGACGCGGCCATAAAAGCCGTGATAGCAGCGATCGCAGCCGCCAGGTTGCCAGCGAGGAAGCGGACGGGGCCATACGGTGCGCGGTAATTCTGCGCGGCTGTTGGCTTCCTGCCGACAGTGAGGACACAGACGACGCACCAGCCGCTGGGCAATCACCAGCGAAAGTGCAGAGGAGATCATCCAGCGTGCAACCCCCATCTGCTGCAGGCGAATGACGGTTTCCGTCGTGGAGTTGGTGTGCAGCGTCGACAGCACCAGATGCCCGGTCTGTGCGGCGTTAATGGTAATCTCTGCCGTTTCACTATCGCGGATTTCGCCTACCATAATGATGTCCGGATCCTGGCGCAGGAGCGCCCGCAGAACGCTCTGAAAGGTTAAGCCCGCACGGGGATTAATCTGCGTTTGGTTCAGCCCCGCAAGCGGGATCTCGATCGGATCTTCCACGCTGCAGATGTTAACGTCAGGGGTATTACGCGCCTGCAATGCGCTATAGAGCGTGACCGTTTTTCCGCTGCCAGTGGGGCCCGTGACCAAAATCAGCCCCTGCGGTTGATGGAGGATCTCGTTAAAGCGGGCCAGCTGTTTCGCACTCATTCCCAGTTTTTCGGGTTCCAGCGCCTGATGAACCTGATGCAGCAAGCGCAGCACAATTTTCTCTCCGCCGCTGCAGGGAAGCGTGGCGATGCGAAAAGAGACCGGCTCGCTTGCCAGTTCAATCGTAAATTGACCATCCTGCGGTAAACGGCGCTCCGCAATATCCAGTTGGCCCAGCACTTTTAAGCGAGCGGTGAGGGTATTTGCCACCGCTGCAGAAAGCGGAGGCAGCGGGCAAAGCACACCGTCAACACGCAAGCGGACCTGACAGATATCCCCCATCGGTTCGATATGAATGTCAGATGCGCGCTGGTTTATCGCCTGCTGCAGGGTGTGGTTGAGAATATCCACCGTGTTGTGCGGCGTTAAAACAACCGGGAGGTGTGATTGCGCGGTTAACTGCCGGTGTTTTTCCATGCGCTCCGCTGTCCAGCATTCAATATCAATACGTTTTTGCGTGGCGAAACGCAGCGCTTCCATCATTTCAGCGGCGGGATTGCCCACGACGGCGATGCTAATCATGTCGGCGTCGCTGGTCAGCAGCAAAGCATGGTGGCGCTGGCACAGGGTGACGAGTTGATCTGAATTCATTGTCCGCTCCTGTCAGTTACTGTCGAAACGGAATCTATGGTCACTCCCGTTTTTGCAACACCGATTTTGACGACAAGTTGGCTTGCTTGAATCTATCCGGCGTCTGAATGGGATTTTATTCCCG